>JAPXSS010000117.1:0-9236 GCA_033812955.1 Syntrophobacteraceae bacterium
CCGGCGGCCTGCCAACGTGGGCCAGAATATGACTGTAGAAGCGGACGTTGGCTTCCTTGGAGTCGAACAGGACGCCGTCGCAGTCGAAGGCGACGACTTCGAAGGGGCCGAAACCATTTTGAGGATGAGGTGCGAGCACTGCCGTTGTCGGCTTCATTGATTGTTTCCCGGTCGGCTCCCAAAACCACCGATGGCCAAGGTCCCACGCTACAGAATAAAGTAGCCGTTATCCCCGATCGTCATTCCGGCATGCCCTGGCGGAAACCACAAATTGCCTGGATACCGGCTTTGGCCGGTACGACGAAAAGAGGGTGGACACCTGTTTGGGCAGATCTGTCCTCTGACTGAATGCGGACCAGGCCTTCCCGCCAGACCGCGGCCAGCGGCGATGATCCGTCGCCGGCGAAAGTGAGCTGGACCGCCCCGACGGCCACGCCGCCAGCGAGCTTTACACGACGGACCATATCGAATAGAGTACGCCCTGTCAAGACGGCCAGGCTTTCGGATGCGCCTGCCTCGAGGGCTGGAGGCAGATGCGACGGGCTTTTGTGTGTTAACTTCTGAGTTGAGGATTGTGGACAGAGATGGAAAGTCAATTTGACTTGCTGGTGGTCGGCAGCGGCATCGCCGGGCTGACCTTTGCCTTGAAGGCCGCGCAATGCGGCACCGTTGCCGTGGTAACCAAAAAGGACAAACTCGAAACGAGCACCAACTATGCCCAGGGCGGAATTGCGTCGGTCCTCGGTCCCGATGATTCGTTTCAACTCCACGTTCAAGACACGCTCAACGCCGGTGATGGGCTTTGCCATGGCGATATCGTGGAGCTGGTGGTGCGTGAAGGTCCGGATCGCATTCGGGAGCTTACCGAACTGGGTGTGCCGTTCGACCATGGCACTTCGAAGGCCGCTTCCTTCGACCTGGGGCGGGAGGGAGGACACACCCGCAACCGGATCGTGCACGCGCATGATATGACGGGCCAGGCGGTGGAACGGGTGCTGATTGCCGCGGCCGAAGCCAACCCCAATATCAGTATTTTTGAGAACCATCTGGTCCTCGACCTCATCATCGAACACCATTCCCTGAAGGCTGGCAGTGCGACGCTCCAGCACCAGGACTTGTGCCGGGGGGCCTTTGTGCTGGACTGCCAGGGCGGCGAGATTCACACTTTTCTCGCCCAGGCCGTGCTGCTCTGTACGGGAGGAGCGGGCAAGGTTTACCTCTATACCAGCAACCCGGATGTGGCTACCGGCGATGGGCTGGCCATCGCTTACCGGGCGGGAGCCAAACTGGCAAACCTCGAGTTTGTCCAGTTCCATCCCACCTGTCTGTACCATCCCCAGGCCAAGAACTTCCTCATCTCGGAGGCGGTTCGCGGCGAGGGGGCCCGCCTCATTGACCGGCGCGGTCAGGCTTTCATGGAGTACTATCATCCCTTGAAGGATCTGGCGTTTCGTGACGTGGTGGCACGGGCGATCGACACGGAAATGAAGAAAACGGGCGACGACTGTGTCTTCCTCGATATCAGCCATCGCG
Organism: Syntrophobacteraceae bacterium; assembly: GCA_033812955.1. Taxonomy (GTDB): domain Bacteria; phylum Desulfobacterota; class Syntrophobacteria; order Syntrophobacterales; family Syntrophobacteraceae; genus JADGQM01. Next base: position 1,534 of record JAPXSS010000117.1, read on the forward strand.
AGGTCTCCTTCCTGCAGCAGCGCTTCCCCAATATCTATGAGAAATGCCTTTCCTTGGGTATCGATATTGCGCGTGATCCGATCCCGGTGGTGCCTGCGGCTCACTACATGTGCGGCGGGATTCTCACGGACCGCTGGGGTAAGACCACGATAGAGAATCTTTATGCGCTGGGGGAATGCGCCTGCACCGGGCTACATGGCGCCAATCGCCTGGCCAGCAATTCGCTCCTCGAAGCTATGGTCTTTGCGCACCAGGCCTCACAGCACTGTTCCCGCCACCTGGAAGAGTGGCGAAGGCGTTCCCTGCCTGCCATCCATCACGGGTTTCCCCTTCCCCCGAAACGACGGAATGCCGGACTGCCGCAGAGTGAGATGGTGCTCATCGCCCACAACTGGGATGTCATCCGTCGCCTGATGTGGAACTACGTGGGAATTGTGCGCACCGACAAGCGACTGGCGCTGGCGCAGAATCATATGGCACAGATTGCGCTGGAAATCAGAGAACACATGCCCAATATCCCTCTCAACAGCGACCTGGTCGAGCTGCAAAACCTGGCCACGGTGGCGGAATTGATCATCCGCTGTGCCATTCAACGAAAAGAAAGCCGCGGTTTGCATTACAACCTGGATCACCCGCAGAAGGATGACTTGGCCTGGAAGCGCGATACCGTGGTGGTCCGGCGGCAGGCGGAAGAATTTTTGTGTACTTAGTGCGAGGGACTGGGTGGCACCGTCTCAGCGGGACGGGTGACCGTCGACCACTTCGGCTTCGATGACCACCTCGGGTTCGACGATGGGTTCCGGTTCCGCAATCACCTCCGGTCCGACGATGACCTCGGGTTTACTTCCGGGTTCGGGCGGGGCTTCGAGCAGTCGCCGGGGATTCTGCTCAACGCGCATGGTGAGCAATCCCCCCATGACGCTAATCTCGAAGTTGCGGTCGGACAGATCGACCTTCTGGATGGCTTCGCGAAGTTTCTGCAACTGTCGTTTGGCCTTACGGTAGATATAGACGCAGCCTCCGATTCCCAGCGCCAGAGCAAAAAGAAACACCCACAGGGGGGTAGCAATCACCCGGCCCATGAACATGATGGTGATCACCAGCCCGAAGACGACCGCAATCTGTACCCCGACTATCGTATACAGGTACAACACCCCGCGATTGATCGCGGGATCAGTGGCTTCGGAGGACTTCTTCGGATCCGATTCCTTGTTACGCTCAAACAAACGACGTAACCACATACGATAACAGTCCTTACAAAAAGGTCAGCTTCTTCACGACTCCTCATCATCGCTCACCGGACGGGGAAGGAGTTGAGGCGATTTGGCTTCTAGCAGCAATTGTTGTTCCACCCGGAATTTCTCGAGATCCAGCTGATTATCGAGCATCTGTCGAGAAAGCCGGTAGCGCAGGTAAATGATCCAGACCACGAGCCCTGCGAGAAAGACGGCCAGTCCCAGAAAAAACCAGCGAAATTCGCGCACAGCCTGCAAGCTGAGCTTGCCGAAGTCGTGCACCAGATTCGGCACCATCCACAGGACCAGAACGGCCAGTAACACCAGAAACCCGAGGTGGAAGATAGAAACGCTTCGAATAAGGTGGACGAAGGACCCGAAGCGGTGCTGCGGCCCCGCGGCGGATTCTGTGGTCTGCTCTTCGGGACTCTCGTCACCGTGGAGGAGCGATAGGTAGGCGCGGACGATGAAGGCAACCAGCAGAATCAGCCCCACGGGAATACCCACTGCTGCTGACAGCCAAGCCCTGAAGGGAAAAGGCAGATTCTCCGAATCGACACGGATCTGGTAGTTGGCGAGCGGGCCGAAATTATTCTCGAACACCTGCTTTTCGTAGCTCGTCAGCACGCTGCCAGGTGTTTCGTAGACTTTGGCACCGCTACCGTCGCAGATGACGACTCGTGATTTTTGTCCGGATTGGCTCGCCGCCGCCAGGTAGATCAGCAGCTCGAGGAAGAGGAAGATCAACACGCTGACGGTCAATACGAGCTTTTGATGTCGATTGCCCTCGAATATTCCCAGGAGATGCTCTCGCTCAGCCATGGCTCTCCGCAGCGTGCCGCTTTGAAGTGATACAGCCACCATCGTACTGCCGTTCGTGCTGATCGAAGGGCAGCTTCTGGCATCTCTTAACGCTCCCCGGCATCTTAACCTGAATCACGCGTTTTTCAAGGCTGGGAGTCAGGCACCGTGCTCTCCAGCTTCTTCGCATGGGGTGGTGCCGGGGATTCTTGCCCCCAAAAAAGGCGGCGCCTCATGAGGATGTCCGGTCAGGCATCCCATAAGGCGCCAGGACTTCACTTGGGATCGATGGTGAGCGGCTGGGATTTAATCTCACCTGCTGCCGTCACCCCATTAGGGATGGCGTTGGTGGTCATTGTCCAGCCAGCCGACCTAGCGAATCGGGTTCAACTCCCGTTCCCTCGGAAACAGTGGCAGATACCGGTAGGAAAGCGAGATCACCAGCAGGATGTAGGCGATCATGGCAAACCCAGGAGCCCATTCATAGATGGTCGGAATGTATATCTCCCAGCGATCGAAGGGCATAACCGGCGTTGCCAGGGCCTGGACCGTCATGACGAAGCGATTGATGGTGATGCCGATACAGTCGAGAATAAACATCCCGAAAAGCAGGCCGTTGTGCTGCCGCAGCTTGGGAGAAAGCAGGACAGCGGCCGGAATGACCCCGCAGATGATGATCTCGGTGATCAGCAGCCAATACCCATAATACGGTCCCAGATAGAAGTCTGAGAGCTTGAAACCGAAGCTGGGGGCCAGAATAAAAATCCAATACAGGGTGTCGATGATCTTGAGGACGATATAGAAGGAGAGAAGCACAGCGACAATCTTGCCGAACAAGTCGTAGACGCTGCGATCGACCAGCTGTCGGCCGGAAACCTTTTCGATCCCGCGACAGACGAGGGCGGTGAAAGCCGGTCCGGAAGCAATGGCCGACAGTACGAAGAGAAAGAAGGTCCAGGGCCAGATGAAGAAGCCAGTTCGAAAGGCAAACGGACGGGCAAACAGGACCCCGGCAACCCCGCCCAGCGATCCTTGATGGAAGAAGCTGAGGAAGGTTCCGGTAAGGGCGAAGATGGCCATCAGTTCGTGGAGGGTGTGGCCAAACACGCGAGCCCCTCGAATTTCAGTGATTTTGCGGTTCTCGATGATGATAGGCGCATACTCGATGGTTAGAACAATGGCATAGCAGGTGATACAAAAAATCACCTCGGTCAGCATGGAGTGAACGTTCGGGTGCCAGTATGGGAACCAGCAGCGCAGCGGCTGCCCGAGTTCCAGGAGGAGAATGACAATGGCCCCGGTGTAACACAGGAATCCAATGACCACCGAGAGGTTGATCACCTTGCCCAGTTCTTTGAAAACCGGGAAAAAGCGCGACAGGCCATAATAGAGAAAACCGGTAAAGAATGCCCCGGCGCCCAGTGCAATGATGGCAAGGTCGATGGTTATGTAGAACCCAAACCCGAAATAGTCGTTCAATCCCGTGAGGTTCAAGGCCTTATACAGAACCATGGCCCCGGCCCAGACGCCCCAGCCGACTACCCCCAACAGGAGCAGCACCCAGAGGGCAAAAACGGGAAGCGGACAGCGCTTCACTCCTTCGGGAATCAATGCCTTATCCATTTCGACCCCTCATTTCTTAAGTGGTAAGTACTGTGAAACAAAGATGCTGAAAATCCAAAAAGCGATCCATCTCGCCGGGAGACCTCCGCAAAACGGCTAGATGCCTTTGTCTCCCAGTTTGTGCACCCATTCGTGCTTACTGAGATAGTAGACCTTGGGTTCGGTGTGAAGCTTTTCAAGGATCCTGAAGGCCCGCTTGTCCTTGGAGAGTTTAGCCACTTCACTGTCCGGATCCTGGAGGTTGCCGAAGGTGATTGCCTTGGTCGGACACGCTTCGACGCAGGCCGGCGTATAGGTAACCTTGTCCAATTCTGCTTCTTCCAGGTAGGCCTGGGCACGCGCCGCCAGCAGTCGATGATGACAGAAGGTGCACTTTTCCACCACCCCGCGCATACGGGGACTCACTTCCGGACTGAGCATGTTTTCCATCGGCTTTGGCCAATCCGGGTCCCACCAGTTGAATTTACGCGCATGGTATGGGCAGGCCACCATACAGTACCGACACCCGATGCAGCGCGGATAGATGTGACTCACAATCCCGTTGGATTCGTCCCGCCGGGTGGCATTCACGGGGCAGACGAAGGTGCAGGGAGTGTGGTGGGGGGCATTGCAGTGCATACAAGGACGCGGCAGATAGGTGAACTGGTAGTCCGGGTAGTCCTTGCCGTTCTGCAGCCAGTAGACTTCCATCCAGGAGATCGTCCGGGTCTTGTTGGATTCGTCAGGGAGAAACGAGATGTTGTTCTCTGCCTGGCACGCAACGCTGCACGCCGTACAGCCGGTGCACTTGTCCAGGTCGATCACCATGCCATAGAGCAAATTGCTTGTTGGGTGTTCACTCACTGATCATACTCCCTTATTATGCGCGGCGCAGTTGAGCGCGGGTAGCCCAGACGGTCCCCAGACCGGTCACCGGGTCCATCTGGACCTCGATGAGGCTGCACGCGTTGACTCCCTTGTTCTGGATGTAGCGGTCGTAAGCTGTATGCCCCAGCCCCTCGGGGAGGTAGAGAACGCCTTCGCGCGCCCCGGCGAAGAGATGCACGCGAACGGTTACTTCCCCGTTGAGGGTTTTGAGCAGGGCCTGGCTTCCTTCATCTATACCCAGGTCCTGGGCGGTCTTGGGATTCACTTCGACAAAGGCTTCCTCGCCTTTGAGCATGAAGTCCCAGAGATTCTTGGTCATGAACGGAGGATTGGGCAGGTAGCGATTGCTCAGAGACATGTTGCGATAAGTGACCAGCAGGAGCGGGTATTCCTTTTCGTCACCGGAAAGAGCAAGCTGGGCAAACCGGGGCAGATAGACCTGGTCGGCCGCGCCTGTAAGCCCCGTCGCCGTGAGGGCGTTGAGGGCCAGTTCCAGCTTGCCGGAAGAGGTGTCGAGTGCCTGGAAGAAATCCACGGGGGCGTCATACCAGCACTGACCGCTTGCCAGCTTTTTCCAGAGGTCCGCGCCATCCTTATAATTGGCTTCAACAAGATCACCCGCCTGCAGCTGCCAAGGTGCTTTCCCCTTGGCCTCGGAGACCATCCCTTTTCGCGACCCGGCAAGCCCTTCCACGCGATACTGGAGGTAGGCCTTGTAGTCACTCCACGGCAGTGCTTCGGCGAGTCCCCCTCTGATTTCCTTGGCCATTGTCAGCAGCACCTCGCCAGTATGTTTGGTGCCGGCCGGTGGCTTCAAAATGGGGGAGGCCAGCGCATAGTAGGCGTAAGGAGCGCCGGGCAAGCCGATGGCATCGTCGAACCGTTCCAGGGCTGTCGGGTTTGGCAGAACGAGGTCCGCTTGCTGGGTCGTTTCATCCATGTAGGAGGAGAACGAGACCAGTGTGCCGACCTTTGCCAGCGCCTCCAGGAAAAGCCGGTTCTCGGGAAGGCTATAGGCGGGGTTCGCCTCGTGAACCATGAGGACGTTGATCTGATAAGGGGCGCCTTTTGCGGCTCCATCCAGAAAGGCGTAAATACCGTTGCCGGCCAGCGGCGTTTGAACTGACTGCTGCAGATCCAACCGCTGTCGGGCAAGCGCTTGCCGGGCGCCGTCGTCCATGGCGAGGCCGGGCAGCGGGGCAAGCGGAACCGGGGGCGACAGGGTCACGGTCCCGTCGGCTTTGAAATTTCCCTTCAAGGCATTCAGCGCAATGAAGATGAGGTCGTCATAGAGGTTGCCGGGCAGCCCTCCCTGGCCTCCACCCCAGACCACGACGGCGCTGCTTGCGTCGGCAAATTCCTTGGCCAAGGCCCGGATTTTGGCCTCATCGACACCCGTCCGCTTCGACACCGCGTCGGGGGCGCAGTCAGCTGCCAGAACCAGATCTCTAAAGCCTTTACGGGTTCTCCCCTGAGTGTCCGTCCAATCGTCGAAACCGAACACATTGTTCTTCACGAACTCGCTGTCGTAAAGGTTTTCCTTAACCAGCACGTGGGCGATGCCCAGCGCCACGGCCGCTTCCGTTCCCGGCGCCACTGCCAGCCACTGATCGGCTTTGGCGGCGGAGAGCGAGCAGCGGGATTCAACCTGTACGATCTTGGTCGCCCATTTGTCATTGTCGCCCTTGCGCCACAGGCCGTAAACAGCCTGCGTTCGACCGGGAGCTCCCCATCCTTCGATGAGGTCCGTGCCGAAGCTCAGTATGAATGATGCGTTCTCGAGGGCGAACGCAAAGGGGCTCCTCTTCCCTGCCGTCACGGCGGCGGCAAGTTCAAGACTGTCGTAGCCTGTGGGCATGTGAAAGAGGTTCGGTGACCCATAAGCGGCAAAAAACTGCTGCCACAGGTCGCTCATGCTGCCCGGTCGCTGGCCGGTGATGGCGGCGACGGTCTTCGCCTCGCCCCGAGATCTGAGCTGGGCCAGCCTGGTGCGCAGTTCCTTGAGGGCTTCCTCCCAACTGATCGGCTGAAGCCCGCTCACATCGCCGCGGGTTTTCGTTTGTTTCAAGGGTTGGGCGATGCGATAGGGAGCGTAGAGAAACTGGAGACCGGCAGCGCCGAGAGGGCAAATGCCGCCCGCACTGACAGGGTTCTTTGGGTTCCCTTCCAAGAGAATCGCCCGGTTCTTGTTGACGAGGCGCGCTTGAAGGCCGCAGCCACCGTCGCAAAGCAGGCAGGTTGTTGCTACTTTGGTGATTTCACCGCGCTCCGGAGACGGCCGCCACCACCAATTCTGGCTCCAAATGGAAGAATCGTCAATGAGCTGCCAGGGTATTGGTGAGAGCAAGGTCCCACCCACTGCACCAGCTGCAAACTGTAAGAAAGCTCTCCTCCCAAGTTTCATCCCGTCTACCCTCTCGTTTTCGCACTATTTATGACAAACCCAACATTCGTTGTTTGCACCCTGCTCGGCATGGCACTTTTCGCACTCGATCATTTTCATGGTCCTGCTGCTGTACCCGGTGATCCGATTCTCCTTATAGGCAGGGAGAGTCTTTTCTTCGCTTACGTCGCGATGACACCGCTTGCATTCAATTTCTTTGGCCTTGTGGGGAGCATGGGAGAAGTAGACGTTGTCGGGCTGCCAGGAATAAACCAGCCAAGGGATTTCCTGATCATTCTGAATGTAGTCCTCGACCAGCTTCCGCTCATCCTCGCTGCTGCCCATCGGCGATTCGTGACATTCCTTGCAGTTGTTGATGTCAGGGATCCCTACATAGGTGCCGTCGGGCCGGAAGGCGTGACAATCTTCACAGGAGCTGTCCTGGTGTGAAACGTGACTGAATTGCATGGGTTGCAGTTTTTCAGAGAAGAGGAGGTTGGGAAAGACAACCCAGCCAACGATCAAGGCAAGCACAAAACCCGCCAGAAAGATGATCCCCCCCATCACACCACCACCGGAAGCGCTTTTGTTCTCTTCTTTCATAAGCCAGCCTCAGTCCGTCAGAGTTTAGAAAACACCATCATGAGGTAAGTTGAAAGGTAACCCGGAAGACGATCTGCAATGACTTCTCCTGATTGCAGGAACCAAAAGACTCCAGAATTAAAAATATTTTTCACAAAAGGCTCCTTTATTAAACGACTCATCGACTTCATGTCAAGCAAAAATCAGTTGAC
>JAPXSS010000118.1:0-9163 GCA_033812955.1 Syntrophobacteraceae bacterium
GAGCGCCCGTAACCACCAGGGTTGCACCCGGCCCCCGGACTGCGGGCTTCGAAACGGAGAATCAGGGTAAATGTGCGGGCGGGCGTAAGTCGGCGTGGGCACGCCAGAAACGACGAGACCCCGAGGGGATCACCCCACGGGGCCTTGCGTTAAACAAGAACCGCTGAAATCAGCGGATTGAATTTTGGCTCCCCGGGACGGACTCGAACCATCAACCTTGTGGTTAACAGCCACCCGCTCTGCCGATTGAGCTACCGGGGAACAGAACCAAACGAGGAGCACTCTTTAACAGAGCGCTCCCCATTTGTCAACAGCTTAAGAAGGAGGGAGTGTTTCCACCCAACTCTTGGCCATGCACCTTTCTATTTGACGCTGGCTTCCTTCTCGGGCTTTTCGGTTTCTTTCTTCTCGGTCACACACATCTTCAGCAGGGCCTCATATTCCAGATCAACGCGGGCCTGGATCTTGGCCACTTCAGCTTCGGTCAGGTGGCGGAAGCGCCGCTGGGGCTTGAAGTACTCGCTCACCGGCTTCGGTTTGGCCACCTTGCGGGAGAGGAAGTATTCCCCGTCGATCACTTCGTACAGGGGGAAGACCTTGGTCTGCGTGGCCAGCTTGGCCACTTGAAGCCCTTCGTCGAGGCCACAGCGCCACCCGGTGGGACACGGGGAATAGAAATGAATGTAGGCAGGGCCGGGTACCAGCGAGGCCTTCTTTACCTTGTTCATGAGATCGATCGGGTAGGCGGGAGAAGCCGTTGCCACATAGGGAGTACCGTGGGCGACGGCGATAGCTGCCATGTTCTTCTTCCAGGTCGACTGCCCGATGCTTTTCTTGCCGGCGGGTGAGGTCGTCGTGGCGGCTCCGTAAGGAGTCGACGAAGACCGCTGAATACCGGTATTCATGTAGGCTTCATTGTCGAAGCAGAAATAGATGAAGTTATGACCGCGCTCGAGGGCGCCGCTCAGGGCCTGCATGCCGATGTCGGCGGTCGCACCGTCTCCGCCCATGCCGATGAAGACAGTGTTGGGGGAGTTGATGATACCTTTGCGGTTCATGGCCTTGTAGGCCGATTCCACACCGCTGGCCACGGCTGCCGCATTTTCGAACGCCACATGGATCCAGGGCACTCTCCATGCGCTCTGCGGGAAAGGAGAGGTGATGATCTCCATGCACCCAGTGGCGCTGCTGACGACAACATCAGTGCCCAGTGCCTTCATTGCCTGCCGCAGGGCCAACACTTCGCAACAGCCCTGGCATGCTCTGTGACCGGGCGACAACGGTTCGACCTCGGGGAGATTCTTGAGGTTGAACCCCTTGAAATTCTTCAGAGCTTCAGATGCGATTCCCATTTATTCCCTCACATTGATGAATTCATAGGCCACGGGCACGCCTTCGTCCTTGGACGCGGCAGTCTGGTCAGCCATCTCGGTAAAGTTCTCCACGGACACGTCTCGACCACCCAGACCAACCAGGTAGTTTCTAACCTTCGGATAGTGCTTGCGATCGTAGAAGATGGACTTGACTTCGATCGCTACCGGTCCGGAGACATAACCACCCGTGAAGGAGGAAACGCGGTCCAGAACGATCACGTTCTTGGCGCCCTTGACGGCGTTGAAGAAATCGGCCACGGGGAACGGCCGGAACAGGCGCAGGCGGGCGACCCCAACCTTCTTGCCGGCGGCCCGCATGGCATCGATGGCGGTCATGGCGGTTTCGGAGATGCTGCCGATCATGACGAAAATGGTCTCGGCATCTTCGGTCTTGTAGGTTTCCACCGGTTTGTAGTAGCGCCCGAACTGCTTGCCATATTCATCCCAGGCCTTGACGAGATGAGGCAAACAATTCTTGAAGGCCTCATCCTGGGCTTTGCGGGCTTCGGTGTAGATTTCCACCACGCCCACGGGGCCGATAGTGGCCGGCTTGGCCGGGTCAAGGCGGAGGCTGGGCCGGTAGGGAGGCAGGTATTTCTGCACCTCGGCCTTGTCCGGCAGCATCATGGGCTCGATCACGTGGCTCAGGGTAAAGCCGTCCAGGTTCACCTGCACCGGGAAGAGCACATTGGGGTCCTCAGCCATGCGAAAGGCCTGGATGGTGAGGTCCACCAGTTCCTGGCCGTTTTCGGCAATGATTTGGATCCAGCCCGTGTCGCGGGCGTACATGAGGTCGCAGTGGTCGTTCCAGATGCTGATGGGGGCGCTCAGGGCGCGGTTGGCAACGGCCATGACAATGGGCAGGCGCAGGGCGGAAGCGATGTAGCAAAGCTCCGACATGAGCGCATAGCCCTGGGCACTGGTCGAGGTGAAGGTGCGGGCACCGGCGGCGGAGGAGCCGATACAGGCGCTCATGGCACTGTGTTCGGATTCCACCGGGATGAACTCGGCGTCCAGGTGACCGTCGGCGACCAGTTCCGAAAGGTGTTCGACGATATGAGTCTGAGGGGTGATGGGGTAGGCCGCAACGACGTCGACATCACACAGTCCCACCGCCTCAGCGCATGCTATAGAGACCTCCATACCAATTCGTTTGGACATGTTAGTCGACCTCCTGTACCATGGTAATCGCGTCTACCGGGCATTCCTTGGCGCAAATGCCGCAGCCTTTGCACCAGTAGTAGTTTTGAATGTAGTAGCCTTCAGCGTTCTTCTCGTAGACCATATCCGGGCAGAAAATGTAGCACTGAGCACATTTCGTGCATTTTTCCAGGTTCGTTTCAGGTCTCATGGACCGCCAGTCACCGGTTTTGAGCTCAGCCGCGTTGCCGGGCGTGGTGATGGCCATCCCCAAGTTCAATTCTTTCCAGCTCTTGATTCCCGTTTCCTTAGCCACTGTTTAACCCTCCATGACGGTTTCATCGAAGGCGCGTGCGCAAGACTTCACGTTCTTCTCGGCAATCGGTCCGAAGCGATTATCGATCGGGTGTTTCAAGCCATCCATCGAAATCACGCTCGGTGCAACTTTGACGAAAGCCCCCAGCATGGTGGTGTTGGTGATGGGGACGCGCATGACTTCCATCGCGATCTTGCTAGCGTCGACCACCGCGATCTTGGCCTTGATGCCGGTTTCCTTGCGGATATCGGCAATGCTCTTGGTGGTATTGATGATGACCGTACCACCTTCCTTCAAACCGGCTTCCACATTGACCAGCTTGAGAAGGGTTGGATCCAGTACGATGACGTAATCCGGGGTATAAACCTTTTCCCGCGTGACAATCGGTTTATCGCTGACCCGTACGAATGCCATAACCGGTGCACCTCGCCGCTCCGGGCCGAAACTGGGGAAAGCCTGTGCGTACTTCCCCTGCTCGATAGCAGCCAGGGCCGCGAGTTCGGCGGAGGTTACGGCCCCTTGGCCCCCGCGTCCATGAAAGCGTATCTCAACCATAGTCTGTCACTCCACCTTCAACGTTTCAAATCAACTCGCTCACCTCAAGAAGCCCGTCCGTTTCTCAACATATTGAGCATACTCGCGGCGAACCACCCAAGACACCGAAACTAAGCTAGCAAGGTATACCAGTATTGTGCAAAAAAGGTCAAGGTCTTTTTTTGGCTTATGACGGTGTTAGGGTCTTGAAGCAAAGAGGAAGGAAAAAGCCGTTCGACTTAAACAATAAATCACAAATCGAGTCGCTGCAGCAGCCCGCTCCGCTCAGCGAAAGCTCAGCCTTCCCTGCAACGCCCGCTCGAGAGTGATGCGGTCGGTGTACTTGAGATCTCCTCCCATGGGGATGCCGTAGGCGATGCGGGTGACCTTCACGGGACGGTCCTTGAGCAGCTGCAGGAGGTAATGGGCCGTGGCTTCGCCTTCGTTGCTGGGATTGGTGGCGATGATCACCTCCGTGATCGCCTCCGTTTCGAGGCGCTCCATGAGTTCCCGAATCCGGATGTCGTCGGGGCCAACCCCGTCGAGGGGTGCCAGGACCCCCTGCAACACGTGATAGCGCCCTTTGAAGGCGCCCGCCTGTTCAAGGGCCAGGAGATCGGCCGTGCTTTCCACGATGCAGAGCTCACCCGTCTCCCGTCCGGGATCAGCGCAGATGAGGCACAGTTCGCCGTCCGTGAAATGGAAGCAGCGCGGACAGGTCCGTACCCGCTCCCGCAATTCGTGAATGCCCTGGGCCAGCTTCTCCACCTCCTCCCGAGGACCCTGCAGGAGGAACATGGCGATGCGGGTGGCGCTCTTCTCGCCCAGGCCGGGAAGCTTGCTCAGCCGGCGAATGAGGTCCTTCAGGATGGGAGGATAAGCGTTCATGGATCGTCCCGACCGGTTGCAGATTTGGGGGTACGAGTTGCGAGTTGCGGGTTACCCCGATCCTCTAGACAGCGTCGATGGCACACGGGCAGGGGCGCTCAGAACAAGCCGGGGATCTTCAGACCCGGGATATTGAGTCCCCCGGCCAGCTTGCCCATCTTGCCCGCAACCAGGTCCTGGGACTTCCTCAGGGCGTCGTTGACGGCTGCCACAATCAGGTCCTGGAGCATGTCGATGTCTTCTCGGTCGACCACCTGTGGTTCCAGCTTGAGACTGATCAATTCCTGCCGTCCGTTCATGACGACGGTGACCATACCGCCCCCGGCGGTCGCTTCGACCGTCATCGCAACCAACTCTTCCTGAATTCTCGTCATCTTTTCCTGCAGTGCCTTAACCTGCTGCATGGGGTTGAAACCTTTCATCATGCCGTGCTCCTGAAGGGGTAAGTGATTCTCGGTTTTTGGCGGTTAGTGGTTCAAGGAAGCTCCGGACCATTGTCTGACGGCTCCTGATGATCCTGCTTCAGGGGACGAATGTCAACCAGCTCAGCCCCGAGTATTTCCAGTGCCTGCACGATCACCGGATGCTCCATCAGGGAGCGGCGGAGACTGCCTTTGCCGGGCGTTGACGGCAATGAGTCCCGGGCGGGGGAGGCCGGGGCGGTTTTGGTTCGCACCACCCACTGCAAAGTGACTCCGAAAAAGGTGCGGGCGGCCTCCGTGAGTTTGGCCAGCGCCTGCGGCTCGTTGATCACGTGCTCAAAGATTTCCTTGACTTCCAGGCCGATTGTCTCCTGTGAGGCAAGGGTGATCTGACTGCCGTCCAGCTTGGCCGCCAGGATGCCATCATGGGTTTCGAGCCAGGAGAGGAAGCGCGGCCATTCCTGAACGGTCTTTGCCGGATCGACGGGGCGCAGGGGAACGGGGGGCGGTTGCGCAACGCCGAGAGGCGGTGACAATGGTTCCTCCTCAACCCGCTCTCGGGAAAGCGGCGGAGCCGCAGGGGAGGTGCGGGGTGGCTGGCGGCCGGGAGGCCCGGCTGCCGGTGGCATTGCCATGGGGCCTGATGGCTCCGACCTCAGGCGAGTCTCCATCAGGTTAAGCCTGGCCAAAATCTCTTCCAGGGATTCGAGGCGGGGCAGCTGGGTCAGGCGCAGCAGGAGCATCTCGAGGGTGGTGCGGGGAAGGGTAGAGCGCCGAATTTCCTCTTCAGCCTTCAGTACCAATTGAAAAATGAGGTGAAGCGATTCGGCGCTGGTTTTGCCGAGCGCCTCCTTGAGCAGCTGGATCTCACCGTCCGGCAGATCCAGGAGGGCTTCCAGACTACTCCCGCCGGTGGCCAGAACCAGTAGATTGCGGAAGCAGTCGCACAGTTGCTGGCAGAAGCGGCGACAGTCGATTCCCCGCCGATAGAGGTCGGCGACGACTTCGAGGCAGACCCTGGCGTTGCCTTCGAGAACCGCAGCCACCACCCGGTTGACACTCTCCCGATCAACGATCCCGAGGATATCCAGGATTTCTTCCCCAGTCAGATCGTCGCCGCTGAACGCCAGCACCTGTTCCAGGAGACTCTGGGCATCGCGCATGCTGCCGTCTGCTTCCCGGGCGAGGGCGTAGAGCACCCCATCGGGCAGACCGGTCTGTTCCTGGAGGGCAATATGGCGCAGGTGCCCGATCAATTCCGGGGTGGGAATCCGGCGAAAATCAAAACGCTGGCAGCGGCTCAAAATAGTTGCAGGAATTTTGTGCGGTTCGGTGGTGGCGAACAGGAAAAGAACATGTTCGGGGGGTTCTTCCAGGGTTTTGAGCAGGGCGTTGAAGGCCTCGGTCGTGAGCATGTGCACTTCATCAATGATATAAATTTTATAGTGGCTCTTGGCCGGGCGATAGCGCACGGTTTCCCGGAGATCGCGGATGCTGTCGATCCCGCGGTTTGAAGCACCGTCGATTTCCAGCACGTCCACGGCGTTACCCTGGGTGATCTCCCGGCAGTTGGAGCACTCGTTACAAGGTTTGGGCGAATCGGTTGCAAGGCAGTTGAGGGTCTTGGCAAAAATGCGGGCTACCGAGGTCTTGCCGACCCCCCGGGCGCCGCAGAAGAGATAAGCGTGAGCGATACGGCTCTTGCTGATGGCGTTTTGCAGGGTTCGTGTCACATGAGGCTGGCCAACGACCTCAGCAAAGGTTTGCGGGCGCCACTTGCGGGCTAGGACGAGATAGGACATGGGCAGAATGCGGCAGCAAGGGGTGAGTGGAAAGTGGCGGAGAGAGAGGGATTCGAACCCTCGGTACACCTTTTGGGCGTACACACGATTTCCAGTCGTGCCCCTTCAGCCTCTCGGGCATCTCTCCGGCGCAACTAAGCGATATGGTTACCAGGTTCTCGGGTTATTGCCAATGGCGGAGAGGGTGGGATTCGAACCCACGTGCCCTGCTCTTCACAGGACAAGTCGATTTCGAGTCGACCCCGTTACGGCCTCTTCGGTACCTCTCCTCGGTCACTCAGCTCCCGGCGGCGCTCGCGAAAGAAAGCGGTCAGTAAAGCCGCCGCCTGATCGGCGAGAACGCCCCCGATCACTTCTATATAATGATTGAAAACCAAAACCCTTGTCAAGTCCGCTGCACCACCCAGAGATCCGGCCCTGGGATCGCCGGTTCCAAAAACCAACCTGCCGACGCGTGCCTGCATCATTGCGCCCAGGCACATGACGCAAGGTTCGAGGGTCACATAGAGGGTGGTCCCCGGTAGTCGATAGTTGCCGACGGCACGGGCGGCTTCTCGGAGCACCACGATTTCAGCGTGAGCCGTCGGATCGCACCGGGCGATGGGAGCGTTGCCGCCGCGGCTGAGGATTACTCCGTCACTGCCAATGAGCACCGCCCCAACCGGGACTTCTCCTTGCTCACAAGCCTTGCGAGCTTCCTCGAGCGCCTGTCGCATATAGAAATCGTGATCATGCACTTGTGAAACCTGTTTCTGCCCGGTGTTCCCCGAGAGTGCTGCCCTTCTAGCACAATTCAGAAACCGGCAGGAGAATTTTTTCAATTTCTGAATTGTGACCGATGTGACCTATTATGGCGTATGTTGTAACTTTATAAATTATAGAGTATTGAACTTATTGCGGCGAGTTTAAGAATCTTCCGGGAATATCGCCATGCGCTGGCGAATCAGACCGCGTCATTCGCCAGCATTGAGATCAGGGGGCGGGCGAGGGAGCCATGGATGCGCAGAAACCTGGTGAAGGCCTTTGTTTCAAGCGACTGGGTGGGGTGGACCTGGTATATGAACCAGGCTGTGGCAGGGAGCGGAACGCGAAGAAGCATCCCTGTCCCGATTGCAGCTTCTGCCAGTTTTGTGCCGAGACCAGGTGCCTTGCCTGCAGGAGCGAGAGGAATCGCGGGAAGGGGGCAATCTGTAAGAAACTGAGTCTGCAGGAACAGGTTTTGCAATACGAGAAGGAGAACGCCGAAGCAGGCTGACGGGTTTGGTTCAGGATGGTCGGAAATCTCGAATGTTAACAGCTTCAGGTATGCAGAGGATGATGAAGAGAAGAGGTTGGGTGGGGGTGTTGGGGGCGGTGATTCTCGCGCTTTTGGTGAGCGTGGGGTACAGTGAAGAACCGGCGCTTACCGGGGTGGGGCAGGTCGGTGAACAGCCCCCGGAGCCTTCGGCCGTAGCCTTTTCCGCGCCCGATACCCTGCCAGCCCCGTCGGGGCCCTGGCATACCTATATTTGGGAGTCAATGCCTGCAGAATGGCTTCAGGATAGCAGCAAGACCGTGATTCTGGACGCCTACCAGGAAAATGACTGGAAGCCTTTTTTCATCACCGGCGAGTTCGAGCTAGACGCGGCCGGGCATCTCCTCTTGGAGCGGCTGGGGACGCTGCAGCAAGACGCGATTGACCCGCGGCCCTACCAGCTGGAAGACCTGGGGTATCGACTCGCCAGAATCGCGGCTCTGCGAGGTTCTGTTGAGGGGTTGGATCAAAGGTGCCTGGAGCCCCTGGCGGGTGCCCCGGATGCTGCCGACCTCTCACTACCGGCGGCGCCGGGCTCGGGGTCTGAGGCAAGGCTTGCAGCGTCGCCAGCTTCTGTTGCTCCACCAGACCCTGCCGCGATAGCGCTGAGAGAGAGCACCTGCCGAGACCTTTTTCGCGAAACCAGTGCCGTCGACGTCAAGCTGGCCCATAGCTTGATCGAATTTGTCAAGGAAATGAACCCGTTTGCGCGTGAGCTCCAGGGCCGGGTGTTGCTTGGCCAATACCCCATGGACCAGTTTCTTAAGGAGCTCGAACCTCCTGCTCCCCAGTATCAGGTGCTGTTGCAGGCTCTCGGACGCTATGAGCAGCTTGCCGCCGCCCAGGGCCGTCAGCAGCGGCTGATCCCATCGCAGAAACTCAGTGTTGGCGCAGCAGGCAACGTGGTGCGTGATTTGCAACAACGACTTCAGGAAGAAGACTGCTACCATGGGAAGCTTACGGGGCATTTCGACGAAGCCACCAGGCAGGCCGTGCAGCGTTTTCAGATCATTCACAACCTGCAGCCGGACGGGACAGTCGGGCCAGCAACCCGGGAGTGGCTGAACGTCTCGTTTCAGACCAAAGCCGAGCTCGTTGCCCAGGCAGTTAGACTACATCGCCAGAGCGAGAGCCGTCGGTTTGAGAAATTCATCTGGGTCAACATCCCCCAATTTACGTTGGAATATCGAAAGGAAGGGAAGGTCAAAGCGGTCCACCGGGTGATTGTCGGCAAGGCCGGGGGCAAGAAGATCAGAGTCCAAGGCCGGTGGGTGGGAGAGAATCAAACTCCGACGCTCGCCAGCAGCATCCAGCAGGTGGTTTTCAATCCGCGCTGGACAATCCCCGAGCGCATTCGGATGGAACTGAACGGGGCGATTGCGGCAGATCCCACC
>JAPXSS010000119.1:0-9150 GCA_033812955.1 Syntrophobacteraceae bacterium
GGCCCTCAGGAGGGCTCGGGGGCGCTACGCCCTGCTGCTCAACACCGATGCCTTCCTCACCGAAGGGGCGGTCCTGACCCTGTTCCGGTTTATGGAAAAGACCCCACAGGCGGCAATGGCTGGCGGCCAACTGCTGAACCTTGACGGGACGAGGCAGAATTCCATCGCCAACTTCCCGTCCCTGGCCCTTCTGCTCACCAACGAAGCCCTCCTCCAGTTGCTCTTCCCCCGCAAGTACCCCGGCAAGCTGCGTCCCGCCACCTCGCCCATTCCGGTCGAATCCTGCATCGGCGCCTGCATCCTGGTGCGAAGGGCCGCCATGGAGGCGGTGGGGCTGTTGGACGAACGCTATTTCTTCTTCTTTGAGGAAACCGACTGGGCCCGGTGCATGCGGGAGGCGGGTTGGAAGATCTTCTTTGTGCCGGATGCCCGCATCTTCCACGCCCAGGGGCAGAGCGTGGGTCATGAGACCGGCGGCCGGCAGCTGTTCTACCGCTCCCGCTACCAGTATTTCAGAAAATGGTATCCCAGAAGCTACCCCGTCTTTCATGCCGCGATCATCGTCCGGCTGCTGATGAACACCCTCCTGACGGGCCTCGCGGTCCTGGGCACCGGCGGCTGCGTCCCGAACCTGCGTCGCCGGCTGCGAGGATACGGGAAGCTGGTGCTCTGGCACCTGCGGGGATGCCCTACCTGATATTCCAAAACCTGACCAGCTTATAACATACTAATAATCAAGCGAATATATTATTTTGGGGTAATTCTTTACCCAGTTTTATCCCCCCTAAAATACCCCTTGCCCTTCGTGTACATTTGGCGCATATAGCGACCATCCATGAAAAGCCAAACCTGCCGCGAGGCAGGGACGGAAAGCCACGGATCTCTCACGCGGAGACAGAGACCGCCGGGTTGCCGGGAGAGGGTGAGCTGATCGTTTTTTCTTTCATGTTTCGTCACGAATTATCCGAAAATAATATACGTCGGTAAGAGAGATCGATAAGGAGCAAAGTGGATCGCCGGTTACTCCGCCTGAGGGACAGCGTATCTTGTCGATAACTATTGGATATGACACGAATAAAATAGCTAATGGGGTATGTCTTCTACCCAGTTCGTACCCCCTAAAATCCTCCTTGTCTTACGGTACCGGTGAAGCAATAGTGGAACCGCGATAACAAACACTTGAGAGGGATCGATGAGCGCCAAGGGGTCGGTGACCTCGACCCCGGGTATGGGTTAATAGGGGTAGGGTGGCAGAAAGCCGGGTGCAGGAGTCGCCCCGGATTCCCGAAAAAGCCGCTCTGATAGTGTTTTTCCTTATTATTTTCAATATGCTGTTTGAATCCAGCTCGAGGCGATGTAATCGAGTTGGCGGAGCTTTATGCTGACTGAGCCTGCGATCTTGACGGTCATCTTCCTTCCGCCCCGGCAATATTCCGATAGCGACCCGCAAATTACAGCTATCCTTCTGAAATAAAATTGACTATGATCTTTTCCCGGATGATGCGGCAATTCCAAATCGAAAAATCCTCTTTTTTGTCACGAAGCACCCGAGTCGGTTTATTTCGCGTGTTTTTGAGTGCCTTCGTGGATGAGACGGCTGGGTTCTTTCATGGAGGTCGGCAGCGGGTCATGAATGTCAGCAGGATGAGACCGGCAATGGGAACCATTCGATCCCTGGTTCAACTTCTCGCCATCGTCGCAGTTCTGGGTGCGTGTGGTGGACCGGCGGTCAAGAACCCGACTTTTGTGGGTGCTCCCGGCACGCAGCTTCCTCCGTTGGCTCCGGAATATCGGATCACTGCCGGCGACCGCTTGGCCGTCAAGTTTTTCTACAATGCCGACCTCAACCAGGAGGTTCTGGTACGCCCTGACGGCCGCATTTCGCTGCAGTTGCTCCAGGAAGTCATGGCGGCCGGGCGCACCCCGGCGGAACTCACTGAAGAACTCACCACGGGCTATTCCAAGCACCTTGAACAACCCGAAATCACGGTCATTGTTAATGCTTTCGGCGGTCAACGAATCTACGTCGGAGGTGAAGTGGGAGCCCCGGGCCTGCGCGAACTTGGCGGGCCGACCACGGTGTTGCAGGCCATTTCCGCCAGCGGCGGCTTTCGCGACACCGCCCGCAAGGATGAAGTCGCCGTCATTCGCCGCGGCCCCGAGGACCGGCCGTTCATCATCGCCCTCAATTTGAGCAAGGCCATGGACGGCACTGATATGAGCCAGGACATCTATCTGGTACCCTACGACACCGTACTCGTTCCCAAATCCGGCATTGCCAACGTCAACCTCTGGATTCAGCAGTACATCACCGCCAACCTGGCTCCGCTCTCCCCGTTCTGGTCCTGGTACACGATCATGAAATGATTGCGGGTTGCCGGTTTTCATTGGTCCTTATTCATGATTTTCCGGGTGTCCCGAAGGAACCTGAGCGACTGTTTCAGGATGAGAACCTGCCGCTCATGGATGACTGCGATAGCGCTACCTTGTCACACCGGCTTGATTCTGTCGGCATGAAGGCCTGAAACCCTTCATCCTCAACGAGGATAAATGGAACCCATGCACCCGTCACCACCCTATCCTGCCCCACACGCGCCGGCACCTGCGCCAGCCACCCTCACGCCCGAGGCGGCCGCGCTGATGATGGGGCGATACAGCAACACCGTCGGCGTCCGGGATTACTTGACCACCATTTTCAAGCACAAATACAAGATCCTCATCGCCTTTCTGGTGTTGACCCTGCTCGCCTCGTCGGGCATCGTGATATACCTTAACGTTATCTATACCCCGCTGTTTGAGGCCCGTTCGCTGGTGCTGGTCAAATCCGGGTGGGAAAACCGCAGCCCCGAGCTTTCCCTCGATCCCGGTCGGGTCCCTGCCACCAGGGAGGCTGATCTCGTGAGCTCCGAAGTGCGCATTCTGCAGAGCCGCGATTTGAAGGAACGGGTGGTGAACACGGTAAAGGTTGAAACCATCTATCCCCATCTTGTCAAGAACCCGCTCCCGGGGATCACCCCCAACGAAGCAGCGGTCCTGTTCCTGGAAAAGAACCTCACGGTGACCCCGGCCAAGAACAGCAACGTGGTTGAAGTGGCCTTCAGGAATGAGAACCCGGTAGCGGCCGCGGCCGTGGTCAACAACCTGGTAAATCTCTACATCGACAAGCGCACCGAGGTTTACCGGGACCCCAAGTCCATCATGTTCCTGGACAAGAAGACCGAAGAATATCGGCGGAACCTGGCGGAGAGCGAAAACCGGCTCAAGGTCTTCAAGGATCAAATCGAGATCGTCTCCTTTGACGACCAGCGCACCGCGCTGATCACCCAGCGGAGCACCCTGACCGGGACCATCAACAGCACCGCGACCCAGATCCAGGAAGTGCAGGAACGGATTGCCGAACTGGACAAACAGATGCAGGCCACCCCCAAGACCCAGTTGGGCGGGCCGGCAACTGAGCGAAGGGCGGAAGCGGAATCCCGCCTGCTCAATTTGCAGCTCCAGGAAAAGGAACTGCTCTCCCGGTTCAAGGAAGACAACCGCCTGGTTGCCAACGTGCGGGAGCAGATGCAGTTGGTCAAGCAATACATGGAAACGCAAACCAGCCGTGATGAGGCCAGCCGTACTTCCTCGGCGGACCCTGTGTATCAGGACCTGCAGAAGCAGGCGCTCCAGAACCGGGCCGAACTGAGCGCCCTCAAAGTCCGGAAAGCCGCCCTTGATCAAGAGCTGACCGACCTGACCAGGCAGCTCGAGACCCTGGCTTCCCACGAAAGCAAGTACCGGGAACTCCAGCGCGAAGTCACCAACAACGAGGAACGGTATCGCAGCTATCGGCAACGGTTGGAGGAAACGAGGATTTATGATGAGCTGGAGCGGCAGAAGATGTCGAGCGTCAGCGTCATCGAGCCGGCGAGCGTGCCCTTGCTGCCCGCCAATCCCAAGAAACCGACCATCCTATTCGTCGCCGTAGCCCTGGCGGTGGGGATCGGCGGTGCCTTAGGCCTTGCTTTTCTGCTTGAATTCCTCAAGCGGGGGGTCACCACCCCGGCCGAAGCCGAACGGCGCCTGGGATTGCCGGTCCTGGTTGCCGTGCCCTACAAGAGCTGAAACCGGCAACCCGTAACTCGAAACTCGCAGCGCGCAACGCGGAGCAAAGCAAACGGATGTATCGCAACTTTTACCATCTCCACAAGCAGCCTTTCCACATCACGCCGGACCCGGAGTTCCTGTTCCTGAGTCCGAGCCATCGGGAAGCCTTTGCGGCGATCATCTACGGCATCGAACAGCGGAAAGGCTTCCTGGCCATCACCGGGGAAGTCGGGGTGGGCAAGACCACCATCCTTCGCGCCTACCTGGAAAAGACCGGGCACGAACAGCACCGGATCATCTATGTGTTCAATGCGGCGGTTTCGTTCAGCGGGCTGCTCAAGCTGATCCTCGGCGAATTCGGAATCGCCGCCGGCGATGAAGACCCCTTCGAGATGGTGAATCGGCTCCATCATCTGCTCATCGACGAATACCAGAACAATCGCAACGTAGTGCTGATCATCGATGAAGCGCAGAATATGCCGGTGGCAACCCTTGAGAGCCTGCGCATGCTCTCCAACCTCGAGACATCCGAAGACAAGCTGCTCCAGATTATTCTGGTGGGGCAACCCGAGCTCACCCGGCTGCTCGATTTGCACGAACTGAGGCAGCTCCGCCAGCGGATTGCGGTACGCTGCCAGATCGACCCGCTGACCCGGGCCGAAAGCCTCGCCTACATCCAACACCGGCTGGCAAAGGCTGCAACCCACGGCGGCGTCATTTTCGCACCGGGCGCGCTACCACCCATTATCAAGGAGGCCCGGGGAATCCCCCGTATCATCAACATCCTCTGCGACAATGCGCTGCTCACCGGGTTCGGCTATCAGCAGAAGCCCATCACGCGGAAGATCGTCAAGGAAGTTGTAGCGGAACATCGCGGTTCGAAGCTCCGGTTGCGCCACCGCTGGTGGCTG
This sequence comes from Syntrophobacteraceae bacterium, assembly GCA_033812955.1. Classification (GTDB taxonomy): domain Bacteria; phylum Desulfobacterota; class Syntrophobacteria; order Syntrophobacterales; family Syntrophobacteraceae; genus JADGQM01. Next base: position 5,001 of record JAPXSS010000119.1, read on the forward strand.
GCACCGTTCGCCGTGGCGGCTGTGGTGGTACTGACGGTTCTGGTCGGCTTGTTCCTGGCGCCGCCGCATGCAGCCATTCCCAAGACTGTTGCCGGTTGGGGAGAACTGCTCGCACAGGTCCTTCCCCCGGGAGGACTGAGGGGAAATACGAGCGTTTCACCGGTTCAGCCCAACACCCCCCCTGCCCCCCTCGAGGGGGAACTTGCGCCACGCAATACAGAGATAACGATAGCACCACACGGTACGGGGGTAACGATGGCGCCACTCGAAGCAGGGATCAAACCAGCCGATGCGGCGGCCGTGCCAGCCCCGGCAGGGTCGGCCCCCGCTGAAGGAGGTCCGCTCCCGGGAATCTCCGCGGCCTCACCGCTCCTGACCGAGCGGACCAGCCAGGGTTCCGACACGACCCCCGACACCACAGCACCGCAGGGGCAGGGCCTCGACCTGATCTCCCGCACCGCAGCGCCCCAGGAGCCAACGCCGGAGCTCCCGACCCAACCGATCGCTCCCTCGCCTGCTCCTTCCGGCACCACCACTGCCAACAGGCCTCCAGCCCCCTCACCCTTAACCGCCACGGTTAAACCGGGGGACTGTATTTCGCAGCTTGTTACGGCCGTTTACGGACACGTCGACAACAACCTGATCCAGGCCGTGAAGAACCATAACCCCCATATCACGGACATCAACGTGATCCGGACCGGCGACCGCATCACTTTCCCGCTAATCGACGGGATGAACATTCATCCTGACAGTAAGCAGATTCGTTCTGACTGATACCGCTCGCACCGGCGCGAGCGCAAGTCTTTCATAGAGGAGCCCTTTGCATTACGTCACCCCGGCGAGAGCCGCGGTCTGGAAGCTTGCGGAAAACCTGGATTCCGGCTTCTGCAAGAATGACGCTCGGGGACTTTTGCAGGAGGCTCAGAGCATCGGAGGAAAAGGCCATGAGTAAGATCTACGAAGCACTACAGCACGCCTACCGGGAAAAGAAGGGAGAGGATCGCCTGCCCGATCTCCTCATCCCCTTCGAGACCCACCTCAAGCCTCTCGATTCCGAAATTGCCGAAGAGATGCTCAGCCTCTACAAAACCATTGACGCCCTGCTTCCCGGCCGGAAGCGGAAGACCATCCAATTCATCGGTTCCCGCGAAGGGGAAGGGACCTCGACCATTGCGCGTGAATTCGCCCGCATCTCGGCGGCCCGAATCGGCAAGTCGGTGCTGCTCCTCGACGGCGATCGCCACCAGGCCACCCAGAAGCACTTCTTTTCCATCAAATCCGATTACAGCTGGATCGACGCCCTGGTAAAGGCCGAATCGGTCGATGACGCCCTCTATCAAATCGGCGAATCGAAGCTCTTCGTCAGCCCTTCGTGCAACTCGGCCAAGTCCACTCCCGAGATCTTCGATTCCCCCCGCTTCGACAGCTTCTGGAGGAACCTGACCGAACGCTTCGACCTCATCCTGATCGACTCCCCACCCCTGAGCGTCTCCGCCGACGGGCTCGCCATTGCCGCCCGCGTCGACGGCGTCATCCTGGTGCTGGAGGCGGAAAAAACCCGTTGGCAGTCGGCCAAAAACGTCAAAGACAGCATCACCCGGGTCGGCGGTCAGATGCTCGGCATTGTGTTCAACAAGCGGCACTACTACATCCCGCCAGCCATCTACAAACTCCTTTAGGGACGGTGAGGCGTGAGGAGATTCACTGCTTCACCGCATAACCCTATGACCCATTCACCCATTCCCTGATTCACCGGGACTTTCTTCGGTGCATTTGTCCAGCCGCGAGACAGCAACGGCGCTGGGCATCTTTTCTCCCATTTTCCAGGATTACTTCCCCGGAGGTAAGCTCATGAACTTCATGCAGTCGATTTTGAAGAAGCATACCCGTGAGAACGGCAACGGTTCCCCGAAGTCCGTTCCTGCCCCCTGTGCCAATCTTTGTGACGAGACCCAGTTCAACGATCTGCTGGCGCTGGAACGGAAGCGGGCGGAACGGTCCCGGCGTCCCTTCATATTGATGCTGCTCGATATCAGCCCCCTCCCACTGGGCTCAAACGGTGTCAACCTGATCCAGACCATTGCCGAGCAGCTCACCACCTCCACCCGGGAGGTAGATACCCGAGGCTGGTACAAGCACGATGAAATCGTCGGCGTCCTGTTTACCGAACTGGGCAACATGGCCGTGGTCGAGGCCCAGGGGAAAATCCAGGAACGGGTCTTCGAGGGCTTGCGGGAGGCGCTGGCGCCGGAATACTCGAAGAAGATCAGCGTTTCTTTCCATGTCTTCCCGGAGGATTTTGAAACCCGGGAACTCAGACTCTCCTCGGATCTGAGACTTTATCCGGACCTCCTCTCCAGCTATGCCTCCAAGCGGTTTTCGCTCTCCCTGAAGCGGTTCCTCGACCTCACCGGCAGCCTCGCCGGGCTGATTGTGCTGTCCCCGCTGCTGATCACCATTGCCGTCTGGATCAAACTCACCTCGAAGGGTCCCGTTTTCTTTCGCCAGAACCGGGTCGGTCAGTTCGGAAAACCCTTTACCCTGCTCAAATTCCGCTCGATGTTCGTGGACAATGACCCCACTATTCACAAGGAATACGTGAAGCAGCTCATCTGTTCGGAAGAAGCCGATCCGGACTGCGAAGGTGTCTTCAAGATCCAGAACGATCCCCGGGTCACTTCGGTCGGCAGATTCATCCGCAAGACCAGCTTCGATGAGTTCCCGCAGCTCATCAACGTCCTCAGGGGGGAAATGTCCCTGGTGGGGCCTCGTCCGCCCATCCCCTACGAGCTGGAGTTCTACAACATCTGGCACCGGCGCCGCATCCTCGAGATGAAGCCGGGCATCACCGGCCTCTGGCAGGTAAAAGGCCGCAGCAGCACGACCTTCGACGAAATGGTCCGCCTCGATATCCGTTATTCTAAACAGTGGTCGCTCTGGCTCGATCTCAGTCTGCTCCTCCAGACCCCGTGGGTTGTCATCAAGGGCAAAGGCGCTTATTAGGTGAAGGGTGAAAGGAGTTGATGCGGTGTTGCGGATGGGAGTAATCGGTTATGGCTACTGGGGACCCAACATTGCCAGGAATTTCGCCAGTGTCGAAGGGGTGCGCGTCGCCGCGGTCTCCGATCGTAATCCCGAAGCGCTGAAGCGCGCCCGGAAGGCCTTGCCGGGAGTCGACCTGGTCTCGGATCACACACAGATCACCCGTTCCCCGGAAATCGATGCCGTAGCGGTGGTCACGCCGGTTTCCATGCATTACGCCCTCGCCCGTGAAGCGCTGGAGAACTGCAAACACATCTTCGTGGAAAAGCCGTTTACGGCCACGACGGCCGAGGCGGCCGAGCTGATCGAACTGGCCGCCCGGAAGAACCTCACCATCATGGTCGATCACACCTTCCTGTTCACCGGGGCCGTCCGCAAAATGAAGGAACTCATCGACCAGGGGGAACTGGGGGACCTCTGCTACTACGATTCCATGCGGGTCAACCTGGGGCTCTTTCAGCACGACGTCAACGTGATCTGGGACCTCGCCCCCCATGATCTGGCCATCATGGACCGGCTCATTCCGGCCAAACCGGAAGCCATCCTGGCCACGGGCGGAAACCATTACACCCGCCACGAATACGTCGCCTTCGTGACCATCTACTACGGCAGCAACATCATCGGGCATCTCAACGTCAACTGGCTTTCTCCGGTCAAGGTGCGCACGACCTTGGTCGCCGGGGAAAAGAAGATGCTGGTCTGGAACGATCTTGATCCGGACATGAAGATCAGGGTCTATGACAAGGGCATCGACATCCGCAACCGGGAAGGCGTTTACGACCTGCTGGTGAGCTACCGCTCGGGCGACATGTGGGCGCCCAAATTGGATCAGACCGAAGCGTTGAAGCTCGAAGCCGAATACTTCGTCGACTGCGTCAAGAACGGCACAACGCCGTTCAACGACGGCCAGGCGGGCATGAGAATCGTGCAAATGCTCGAAGCCGCCCACAAGTCTCTCAGAGGCCGGGGCGAACCGGTGTACCTGTGATACTAATCCTGAGTTTCTTGTTTTTTTGCCAAGATTTTCCTTCATGCTGCGGATTTAATTAGTAAATCCGAGCTGGCATTTAGAGATGCAAGGAGGGCTGTGATGGCTTTTGATCCATGA
>JAPXSS010000120.1:0-9117 GCA_033812955.1 Syntrophobacteraceae bacterium
GGCTGGGAAGATCCTCTCAATGAGGAAAACCTCTCACCGGTTCCGAACCTCGTGCATCGCTACCGCAACCGGGTGCTCTGGCTGGTGTCGTCGGAATGTGCCGTCCACTGCCGCTTCTGTACCCGCAAGCGCCGCTGGCAAAACCCGCAGCCGCTGACGGAAGAAGGTTTTCAAGAGGGTTTGAGGTATATCGCCGCCCACCGGGAAATCAGAGACGTGCTGCTCTCCGGAGGCGACCCGCTCCTGCTGCCGTTCCCAAGACTCGAAGCGATCCTGAGCAGTCTCCGGCAGATCGCCCACGTCGAGGTGATCCGAATCGGCTCCCGCCTCCCCTGCGTGCTTCCTCATGGTATCACCACGACGCTGACGGGGATGCTGGCTCGTTACCATCCCATCTATCTGAATCTTCACTTCAATCATCCGCGAGAGCTCACCCCGGAAGCGAACCGGGCCTGCCACCTGCTGGCCGATGCCGGGATTCCGCTGGGCAGTCAGACGGTCCTCCTGCGAGGAGTCAACGATCAGGCGGAGGTGCTCGGAGAGCTCTTTCAAAGCCTGTTCCGAGCGAGAGTGCATCCCTATTACCTGATGCAAATGGATCTCATTCAGAGTGCCGCTCACTTCCGCACGCCGATCGGCACCGGTCTCGAGATCCTCGCGGCTCTTCGCAACCGGATTTCGGGGATGGCGATCCCTCACTTTGTGGTCGACCTCCCGGGGGGGCGCGGCAAGGTACCGCTGCTACCGAATTCGGTGGAAAGGATCGACCGGGAGGAACTCACCTTCCGGGACTACCGGGGAGAGGTCTGTTCCTATCCGTTGCTGCCAGGAGAACATGAGGCGCTGGCGCGATGGCTGAGAAGACCGGAGAGGCCGTCCAAGGTCCTGTCAGCGGGAAGTGAATGCGGGTAAACGGTTGATCCACAGCCGCTCAGTGGACCGTTACCCTGAAGGAAGCCCGGTCGGCAGGTTCCACACCCTTTTCCCATGGTCGCACATACTTGAACTCGATGACCGTTTCCCCTCGCTCGCCCGCCTTGAAGGTCCAGATTTCCTCTCCGCCGGCACCGAGCAGATCGGTCGCAGGCGCCTGATAGGTGCTGTTCACCAGCTTCACGATGCCTTCGTCGAGGGCTGCCGCCAGCTCCCAATGATACCCGGTTGTGGGGTTGGAAGCCAAAGTCACGCTAAATTCCTGCTCAACCGCCACTTCGATCCGACCGGTCGGGGGCTTCTTGCTGGGGGTTGAAGCCGCCACCTCAGCCTCCGTTTTTGCGGATGAGCTCACCAGAGACCGCCCGGCATGCTGCGCTCCACCAGGTGCCATACCCATTCTGCCCTCATCCGGGAGGCCGGATGCCGCCTGCGCCGATACGGTGAAAACGCCCATCAGCACCGATATCAAAAGTGTCATCAGCTGTTTCTTCATCCTGGTCTCTCCTCCACACAAAGCTCTCTTCACTACTCTAACCGAAAACCAACGAATTGTTCCAGTGCCTAGTGAGTGCCAAGATGGGGGCTACATCATCCCGGGGGGAGCTTCGAGGTGATTTGCTGGCTGCTCCGCGTGACCGCCACCCTTCGTTTGTGAGAACCCATCGTCACCCTCACAAAATCCTTGTAGGGGGAGGGGCGTATCGCTTCAACCAATGCCAAAGGAGTTATGATATTGCTATTACCTATTTGCTCTCGCAGGTCTTCTATGGTTTAAGGCCGGGTCTACAGCATTGTGGCTTCAATCTCCTTTTCAAAGGATGAGCCATCTGTGCTGCTGCGAGACAAAGGAAACTGAATGCCACTCATTGAAGCACACAAAGTGAACAAGGTTTTCAATGGCCGCAAAGGAGAAAGAGTCCAGGCCGTGCAGGATCTATCCCTCGAGGTAAGAGGAGAGGAGTTTGTGAGCATTGTGGGGCCGTCTGGCTGTGGCAAATCAACGTTTCTGCAGATGGTTGGAGGATTGGAAGAAATCACCTCAGGTACCCTGCAAGTGGACGGGAAAGATGTCAGAGGTCCGGACGTACGGTGCGGGGTCGTGTTTCAGGAATATCTCCTTTTTCCGTGGAAGACCGTAAAAGGCAATGTTGCGTTCGGGCCATCCCTGCGAAGGGTACCCCGCAAGGAACTCGATGCCTTATGCGCGCATTACCTGGAACTGGTTGGTTTGCAGGGATTCGAGAATAACTATCCCCATGAGCTTTCCGGAGGCATGAAGCAGAGGGTCGCCATTGCTCGTGCCCTCGCCAACCACCCCCGGGTCCTGCTGATGGACGAACCCTTTGGCGCTTTGGACGCTTTGACCCGCGAAAGCATGCAATTGGAACTCCTCCGCATCTGGCAGGAGGCCAAATGCACCATCCTTTTTGTGACCCACAGTATTGTCGAGGCGCTGACGTTGGCTGATCGGGTTGTGGTGATGAGCAAGCGGCCAGGGAAGATCAAACAGGAGGTCTCGGTGAACCTCCCTCGCCCCAGGACCCGCGAACTGTCTGCAACGACTGCTTTCAAGGATTACGAGCTTATGCTCAAGGAGTTGGTGTGGGCGGAAGTGTAAGTGGCTGGGGCGATGTCCGGTGGCGCAAGCTGGGCTCTCCCGTGTTGATGATAATGGCATGGGGGATCATTTCGGGATTGGGATGGATGCCCGAATGGTTTCTTCCCTCACCAGCCAAGGTTTTCAGGGCCTTGTATAAGATGATCGCTTCCGGGGAGTTGTTGCATCACTCAGCGGTCAGCATGTATCGGGCCATGACCGGATATGCTCTGGCAGCCCTGGTGGGTATCGGTCTTGGATTACTCATTGCATGGTCGCTCTACATAGAGGATTTCTTTGACCCGCTCATCGAACTGCTGCGCCCGTTATCCACATTTGCCCTGGTGCCGGTCTTCTTTCTTTGGTTCGGTATTGGCGATTTGTCCAAGGTCATGATCATTTTCAAGTCCTGTTTTTTCCCCATCGCACTGAACACCATAGCCGGCATCAAAGGGGTGGACAAGAAGCTGGTTAAGGCGGCCCAATCCCTGGGCGCTAATGGCCGGCAGTTGTGGGTGCGCGTCCTCATTCCGGCAGCCCTGCCCATGATCATCACGGGTTTACGCATATCCACGGCCATGTCCATGATGGCGCTGGTGGGAGTGGAGATGATTGCCAGTGAGTCGGGATTGGGATTTCTGGTCATCGACGCTCAGCGATTATTCGAAACCGATCGCATGTTCGCGGGAATCATCGTACTGTCGGTGATTGGCTTTTCCCTGGACCGGTGCGCGCGCCTGGTCGAGAGGCGCCTGGTCTCCTGGCATCTTGAAACCTCGCTGGGCGGAATCGGAGCCTAATATTCAACTGGAACGGAGGTAGACTATGCAGCGTTGTTGGAAAGGATTTGTCGTTTTTGTACTCTTGGGATTGCTGGTCCTGCCGGGTGCGGTGCCATCGGTGGTGGCCCAGGAGGGTGGCAAGGAATTACCGGTAATCAAGCTTGTTCATGCTCGGGATGTCGACGACTTACCGTTTTACGTGGGTGTTGAGGAAGGGTTTTTCGAAGAGTGTGGGGTCAAGGTGGAGCTGGTGTTCATGGTGGGCGAGCAGAATGCCCTGGCCGGGGTCATGAAGAATGACATCCAGGGGGCACCTCTCACCGTTGAATCCCTGTATAAGCTGGCGGACAAGGAAGTGCCGGTCAAGGTTGTTGCCTGGCTGGGGCGAGCCCATCCAGGCACCCATTGCGGCATCCATGTTGGCAAGGATACGAAATACCAAACCTTCAAGGACCTGAAAGGTGCCCGCATCGCCACCAGCGGCAATCTCATGCCCAAGACCATGCTGACCCACGCTGCGCATCTTGGGGGGCACGAGCTCAAGGATTTGCGTCCGATCTATGGCGGACGCCCCGACAACCCCATGCAGTGTGAGGCGGCGCTTCGCTCGGGAGCCATCGACGGGTTTATTGTCTGAGACCCTTTGGCGGCCATGCTGGAAGCGCATGGCGCAAGTCGGATGTTGGCGTCTTTTCATGACATCCTTCCGCATTGGGTCTTTAACGGTTTGTATTTCACCAACAAATACATAGAGGAGAATCCAAAGCTGGTTCGGGCCACCGTCGCCGGGCTGCTCAAGTCATTTCAATTTATCAAAGAGCACGAAGCGAAAGCTCGCATGCACCTGCCCAAGTATACCGGTATTGAGCCTGAAGTTTGTAAGGTTTGCGCCCTGCGTGACTATTCATATCCTTATACGTCCAAGGAGCTTCTCGAAAGACAGCGCGACGTCATGATGCAATATGGATACCTGGAGAAAAAGCTCGATATCGATCACATGCTTGATTACTCCTTCCTGCCAGAGGATGTCAAACCGAGACCATGAAGCTCATTTCATCTCGATGACAATTGAGCACGAGAGGCTGTTGCGGAGAGTGGATCATTCAAGGGATGGTCAACAACATACTTGGGGAGGTATACGATGCGAAAGGTAATGCTTACTCTTTGCATCCTTGCGGTCATGGTCTTTTACCACGGGTTGGGTTCGGGCTTGTGTGCATCTCGTTTCACTGACGGGTTTCAAGGCGTGAAATGGAGCACACCCAAGGATAAGCTGCCGGATTTGGGAATAAGCGAGAAGGGTTTCAAGAATATTTACGCTAAAGGCCCTTCGGCAATCTTGTTCATGGAGGGAGTGGGAAAGCTCGCGATGCAGTTTGATGATATCCCCCTCATCGCGATCTATTTGCGTTTCGAGGATGCGGTCTTCACCGGTTTTGATTTCGTCTTCAAGCCAGAATACCACGATCGCATTCGTGCCGCCGTCGAAAAGGACATGGGGCAACCGGGGACGTCCTGCGAAGAGGGATTCTGCTGGAGGGAAGGGACCTTGGAGATGACCCTCACCGATCGCGAGTTGCTCGTTGCGCAAGTCCCTCAAGTCCCTAAATGATAGATGCTGGTAAGGAACCGACAGTATCCTCAGCAGTCTCGATAATCCTACTCTGAGGTAGCAAAAACCGCTTTGGGAGCATTTTCAGGTAACACCCCATACAAATGCCGTCAAGCAAGTCTTCATGTCGATTTCGCCCCTGGCGATGGCCAAAACTATGATGTTCTTCAGGAATTCGCATGAGGGCTGGTGAGGATGAATTCCTCGGGAGTCAGGATCTCGGACAACCTCCTGTTGCTGACATGAATGGGACATGGGAGCGAAATCAGAACCTATGAGATAGTGACTTTCAATACCAACCACGGGTTGCCATTAACATTACCTGTTTGCCCTCTCTGCGCTTTCTCTTTATGAGTTTGATCTGGCGCAGAAAACAGGCCACAGCGTCAAATGCACAAAAGAATAAACTATGAAAAACTCTGGAACCTTTACCGGGATCGATATCGGGTCCCGGTCCATTGAACTGGTGATATTTGATGGCGCGAACCTGGTCCGACAGGTGAAGGTGCCGACGACCTTCGATCCCCTGGCCCAATGCGAAAAGCTCCTAGATGGGTTGACCGTGAACCGGGTGGTCGCTACGGGCTATGGCCGTAAGCTCTTTGCCGACTCCTTTCACAAGCTTCAGGTGACAGCGATTACCGAAATCCAGGCCTACGCGCTGGGGGCCCGCTATCTCTTTCCCAAAGCCCGCACGGTCCTCGACATCGGCGGTCAGGACACCAAGGTGATTTTGCTCGGCCCGCAAGGCAAGGTTGCCAGGTTCGAGATGAATGACCGCTGTGCCGCAGGCACGGGAAAGTTCCTGGAGTTCATGGCGACAGCCCTGCAGATCCCCGTCGAGGCCTTCGGAGAGTATGCGCTGCGTTCGGACAAGCGCATTCAGATCAACAGTATGTGCACGGTCTTTGCAGAGAGCGAGGCGACCTCGCTCATGGCCCGTGGCGAGCGGGCCGAAAACATCGCCATGGGACTGCATCTGGCAATCATTCAGCGGACGACCGGCATGCTTCGCCGGGTGGGGATGCAAGCCCCGCTGGTCTTCGCCGGAGGGGTGGCTCACAATCCGTGTGCGAGGAGGGTCCTGGAGGAGCACCTGAAGATCTCGGTTATCGTTCCCGCCGACCCTGATATGGTGGGGGCCATCGGCGCGGCCCTCCACGGTATGGACAAGGGATAGGAAGGATTATTCCGCTTCCGATACCCAACAGCTGAGGACCGGCATCGAGGCTTTTCTGGAGCTGGTTGCCGGATAGCGGGTACTGTCCCGCCCGCCATCAAAGGTTACTCGGATCGGAAAATGCCTATAGCAAAGCGGCTCATTCATCGTGATTTCCTATTTTATAATGAGTTGGGCTTTCAATAGAATCTTTTAGTTTTCCGAATTGAGCTCAGGCTGGGTCTTAGGAGGCGCTGGGTTCGTGGTTTCGTGGGCTGAGGGAACCGCACCACTTCAGTTGCTCAACCAGCAGGGAAACCCTTGTGGAAATGGATATAACCGGTGGAACTCTGTTTTCGGTGTCCCCTGACAGGGAAAGACTTCTTCTCATGGGACTGGCACATCGTGGGGGAACTGCAAATTGAGGAGGGCATTCAGGAGATGAGGACAGTGACGGGTGAAGTGGCGGTTCCGTGCCCTCACTGCCAGAGCAGGCATGTCTATCGAGCGGAGGAATTGAGCTGTCCTCTGACCCGAACCTGATGATGAGAGCATTCAACGAGGAGGCGGAGAGTGGAGAAGACCGGGAATTGGTTTGCGACGAGAACGGGCATGATCGCGGTGGGAGCGCTTATCGGGGTGTTGGCGGCATTGCTGCAAAAGCTGGGCAATCCCGGTAACATGGGGATTTGTGTGGCTTGTTTCGATCGGGACATCACTGGTGCCATCGGCATGCACCGAGCGGAAGTGGTGCAATATTTGCGGCCGGAAATTCTCGGCTTTGTGCTGGGGTCGTTCGGTGCGGCCCTGGCCACGGGCGAATACCAATCGCGGGGCGGTTCGGCGCCTCTGGCCCGGTTCGTACTGGGCATGACCGCCATAATCGGGGCGCTGGTGTTCCTGGGCTGCCCGTGGCGCACGCTGCTGCGGCTGGCGGGTGGCGACGGCAATGCCCTGTGGGGGCTGGCCGGCCTGGTGGTCGGGGTGTGGATCGGCACCCTCTTTTTCAAACAGGGTTACAGTCTGGGCCGCAGCCAGAAACAGAGTTTCGGCACCGGTCTCCTCATGCCGCTGCTCATGCTCGGGTTGCTGGTGCTGCGGATCATTTATCCTCCCGTTGAGGGGCAGACGCAAAGTGGGGTGCTCTTCTACAGTGCCAAGGGGCCGGGGGCCGCGCACGCCCCGCTCTTCATCGCCCTCGGGATCGGCCTGCTGGTCGGTTTTATCGCTCAACGCAGCCGATTCTGCACCATGGGAGCATTGCGAGACCTCATCCTCTTCCGACAGATACATCTCTTTTCCGGCTTTCTCGCCCTGCTGGCGGCTGCCTTGCTCACCAACCTGGTGCTGGGGCAATTCCATCCCGGCTTCGAAAAACAACCCGTTGCCCATACACAGGCTTTTTGGAATTTCCTTGGCATGCTGGTGGCGGGGTTCTCGTTCGCTCTGGCTGGCGGCTGTCCCGGGCGGCAGCTCTTCATGTCCGGCGAAGGAGATGCCGATGCCGGGGTATTCGTCTTCGGGATGATTACCGGGGCGGCCATTGCCCACAACTTCGGTCTGGCCAGCTCGCCGGCAGGCATCGGTCCCCACGGGATGGCCTCGGTGGTGGTGTGCCTGGTATTCTGTCTAATTATCGGTTTCAGCAATATCGAACGTGCTCGCGCCTGATCGGGCGCAGGAGGATGCAATGAGTGAGATCGTCGATGCCCGGGGCCTTTCCTGTCCGCAACCGGTGCTGTTAGTGATGACAAGAATACAGCAAAAGGCAAGCGGTGAGATCGAGGTCATCGTTGACAATGAAGTCAGTCGGGAGAACGTCAGCCGTGCTGCCCGCGCCAAAGGCTGGGAAGTGCGCGAAGAGCGGCGGGAAGGTGAGGACCGCCATTTAATCCTGGTTCGTTGACAGAGCTTACGTTGCTCGACTTGTTTTGCGGCATCTGAAGAGTCGTGGTAAATAGACATGTTCTGGAAAAAGCTTGCGGCAATGGCCGGCAACGCTGTCGGCGCCACACAGAGGACCGACGGTCGCTCGGAGAAGGGGATTCTGGTCTTCCACCACACCAGCGAGGTGATCCGGGCCGAGTCGCTGCTCAAGGAGGCAGGCTTTACCATTTCCGTGAAAGGTCCGCCTCCTGATCTGCGCACGGGGTGCGACCTGGTGATCGAATTCCCGCTGGTTTCCCAGTTGAGGATTGCAGAACTTCTGGCCGGGGCAAGGATTACCCCGCTTAAGGTCCTCCCTCTGCAGGACCTGCTGCTGGAGCCCGTAGGACTGTTTCACACCAAAGACTTTGGGGACTATGTCATGGTCCGGGCGGCCAACATGAAGATCACCATCGACAAGAGCGATCTTCGCATTGTGAATGTTTCGGGGGGGGGCTGCCCGGATGTGCCCTTTCTGGCGGAGAGCCTGGTGGGAAAATCCCTGCATGAGGCCCCCCCGCCGCGCAGCATCGGCCACACGCTGTGCGGCTATGCGCTGCAGCTGGCCTACGAGGAACTTCTCCGTCAATGTCCTGGTTGATTGTCGGCACCATCCCCAGGGACGATTTTCCCCTCTCTGAAGGCCGCTGCTGGTTCGAGGAAGGTTGCCTGCGCCTTGACCATCAACCCATTCCCGTCAGCCGCGGCACGCCCGCGCTCCTGGCGGCGGCCGACATCGCTGCCCAAGTCCTTGGGATCGAACCGCCCCTCGCCCTGCTCGCCGGCGATACCGGGCGGGGCCGGGGGTCCATCCGGATCTATCAACGCCTTTGCCAGAAGCTTGCCGCTATCTCCCTGGAAGTGATCGTCTTTCATTACCTGCAGCCGGATGTGGACTGGCACAACCGGGTCTTCATGCACCTCGAAGAGCTGGCCCCGCGACCGCTCCTCGTGGCTGACGCGGGATTCATGTACGTGGCAAAAATGAGCGGCTTTGCCGCCTGCTATGACCTCTTTACCCCCGACGCCGGCGAGCTGGCCTTTCTTGCCGACGAAAGGGCCCCGCACCCCTTCTACACCCGTGGGTTCATCCTCCAAGAAGAGG
>JAPXSS010000121.1:0-6940 GCA_033812955.1 Syntrophobacteraceae bacterium
GTGCTGAATCCCGGCTGTTGAACGCTTGATGTCCCAATCTCTGGCTTCGGCATCAAATGCTCGGCTCGAAATGCGGTTTGAAAAGCAGCTGAGGGAAGCTTGTCCATTCTCCGCTCACGGATTCAGGCAGAACCTTTGACGGTACTACTTGGGTTTTGCAGGAATACATATAGCCAAGCGACGTTTGATGGGATTGTTATCTGGTTGACATCCGCAGCCAAAGCGTACTGCATCAGCGACAACAAAACGGCCAAAGCAACCAAAAGTTGTTTCACTACTATTCCTCCTTATGATAGGCCGCCGGAGGCGGACTGTCAGTGTGAATCCTTTAGCCGTCGCTGCCGATAAGCCGCCGAAGGCGGCTTATCATTCTGGTTGGGTGGAAAAGTTTCCTTGATATCACCCCTATATCAAAATAAATTATCTGTGTTCGATAATAACAAACTATGGAGCACGGAAAAAGGTGCCTCTTTTTCCGTGTACACAGCGTATGCGGGAGAAACATGGAAAGCAAGGAAAAATTCAGGCCAGATTAGAGGTTACGCCTGATGGACCAGGTTTGCCAGGTCCTCAGATATCACCACTATCCCTACCGTACGGAGCACACCTACTGCGACTGGATTCTCAGATTCAGCAAATTCCACGGCTGCAAAACCCATCCGAAAGACATGGGCAAGATCGAGATCGACAGCTTTTTGAGTAACCTGGCCACCCACGGCCAGGTATCGGCAGCTACCCAGCGGCAGGCCATGAATTCCATTGTCTTCCTCTAGCGGCACGTCTTGGATCAGCCCATAGAGGACCGGATCGAGCCGGTGAGAGCGAGACGGCATACCCGTCTTCCGGTGATCATGACCCAGGAGGAAGTGAAGGCCCTGGTTCAAGATTCGGTTGCCTTGGCACGGTTCGCCCGGCCAGTCTTCGATCTTGATTTATTGCGAGGGAAAATGGGAGACTGGCGCTGCTGATGGATGCTGAACCGATATGGAGTTGCGCCATGCGCTACGAGGGCCCCGTCTACCGACCTCCCAGCGAGGCCGACAGTCTGTTGATCCAGGCGACGGTGGGATGTCCCCACAACAAATGCAATTTCTGCATGGTCTACAAACGCGGTCCTCGTTATCGAGTACGACCGGTGGCCGAGATTTGCGAGGATCTCGAAGAGGCGAAACGGGTCTTTGGAGACACCATCAGGACGTTGTTCTTTCCGGCCGGCAATAGCATTGCAATGCCGACCGAGCAGCTGGCGGTCATCTGTGTCCGCGCCCGAGGGCTCTTTCCCGCTCTGGACCGGATTACCGTTTATGGCTCGTCGCGCTATATCCATGAAAAAGGACCGGCAGCCCTTCGCCGCCTGCGCGAGGCCGGTCTGACGCGTATTCACGTGGGAATGGAAAGCGGAGACGATGAGGTGCTGCGGCGCATCAAGAAAGGCACTTGCCGCGACCAGCAGATCGAGGCCGGAGTCATGGTGCGGGAGGCGGGGATCGAGCTGAGCGAGTACGTGATCCTGGGAATCGGCGGGGAGGCGCGGTCCTTCGAACATGCCTTGGCCACCGCCTCGGCCGTCAATGCCATCCGGCCCCACTTCCTGCGGTTGCGCACTCTGGTTCCCAAAGTGAACACCCTGCTGCTCCATCAGATCAGGCGCGGGCGGTTCCGGTTGCTTACGCCCCACCAGGTGCTGCGAGAAACTCACACCCTGATCGCTAATATCACCGCTCCCACGCGGGTTTTCAGCGACCATTACACCAATTACCTGAAGCTGGAGGGGCGCTTGCCTGAGGACAAAGATCGCATGCTGCGGAACCTCGAGGATGCCCTCACCTGGGACGAAAGCCGCTTCCGCCCTCATTTCATCGGCACCCAATGAAGCAGGAGACAGAAGGTGAGGGCGGGTCAGTGCTTCGATCCTTACCGGGACCGTCCATTGACGAACAAGAAGATGCCCGCGATGAGCGCTGACAGGACGCGCACAGCCCCGTCATTGCCGGGACGAAAGCAAATACCAGATCGCAACCACCATGAACACAATCGCCGGAATCATACCTGCCAGCTTTCTCCGACTCTTGAGAATGCTCGGCTTTTTCTCTTTTTTCGCCATCTTTTCCGCAGGTTTCGCAGTTCGCTTGATGGTCGTCTTGTTCGACATGGTTATCCTGCTCTTCACTCGGCCCCGGTGCCAGCCCTGCCCGGCGCTGCTGATGGTCTCCGTCCTGCGGCGCCCTCTTGCGCAGTGCCTCACTCTTTCGTCGGGTTTTTTGCTCTCAGTAGCGTCACGGTCTCCCCGCCGATCCCCCAATTGTCCGTTTCAACTTCATCGATCACCACAACGGTGGTCTTGGGGTTCTTCCCGAGGACATCGACCAGAAGTTGGGTGACGCCCTTGATGAGTTGGGATTTCTGAAACGGGGTAGCTCCTTCCTTGGTGATTTTGATGTTCACGTAGGGCATGGCAGTCGGTCTCCTCATTCTTCGGTGAAGTCATGGTCCACGTTTTGAGGATAGGTTGGTCGAGGTTGGGCTGTTGCTGAAGGTTCCGTCCTGAGCGCCATTTGGTGCAAAGCTCCTCTTTTGGCCTAAGGGGCTATGTGGTATTGTGGACAAACAGTGATCATTTTACCCCAGCTGATGGGAATTGTGGAAGCGGTCTCTCGGGAATTCATCTCATGGACTTGAGATGCTTGAGAAACTCAATCTGAAGAAGCGGCTGGGCAGCAAGCCGGTAATCAAAGGTACCTCCTGTAGGCTTTTGCCTACAGCAGTGTCGGGAAAACCCTTCACCAACCGGTGACTCCCGTTCGCCCGAAGCCAGAGCGCCGGGCGGGATTGTTCCATCCTGGCACCGTGGCATGGAGGATGCAAAGAGTCATCCGGTTAACGCCCGAAAAGGGGGATGGATCGGGCGCAGTCGGGGGTGGACGAGCTAAGGGAAGGAGGGGGCGGCGAGAGGATGGTATCTGCTGGATAGTAGCCTTTGGAACGGAGGGCGGCGCCGGGCTGCCATGGTACACCGATCCTGCCAAGGCGAAGTGCAGGGAAAACCCGTTGGTAGATGGGCAGATTGAGAAACAGAGGAGGTATTATGCAAAAGAGGAAGGTGTTGCTGGTGGTCATCATGTTGGTGGTCTTTGCATCGGCCACGGCCATGGCCGGCCAGGGGGGAAACAAGAACGGGACAATCGAAAACAAGGTGGGGACGCTGTTTCTCTTCCAGAAATGTGATGCGTTGCTTGCCGAGCAAGATCCGGAAGCATACGATGCCTTGGGATGTCCCACCGCTGAAGGCCCATGGCCCATTCTTCCCACCAAACGATGGGGACAGATGAAGTACAATCTGCTGGGAGACAAGTTCCGGTTTTCCTTTCAAGGGAAGAAGCTTGTTCCCAACACTGACTACACGCTCATCTACTATCCCGATCCATGGCCGGGAGAGAATCTGATCTGCCTGGGCAGTCGCACCTCCAATAATGCGGGAAACCTTCAGATTAACGGGAGCGTAGAGATCCCCACGGGTTTGCCTGTCCCTGAAGACGAAAACTACTCTCCCAAGAGTCCTTCCGGGGCTCTGGGGGCCAAGATTTGGCTGGTGCGTGCGGCAGATGTAGATTGCGTCGGCATTCCGGCGGCAGACGAGACAACGGGAGAATCTGCGGTACCCGCGGTCCCGCCGCAGATGATCGGCTGGACCCCTCAAGACTACCTTTTTGAGGGCAATCTGATCATCTATCAGTACGAGCCCCCCCGGGATTGTTGTCGCAAGAAGTGCAAGTGATCGAACGGCTCCGGCCTGAGGATGCCTCACTGCTGGTGACCAAAATGGTCACCAGCAACTCAAAACTGTCAGACCCCTTGTTCCTTCCATTCCTGTATCGCCTCGCCCGAGCGTCATTGCCCCGCGTCCTGCGCGCCGCTTTCCAGCAGTCCGATGAAGGCCTCTTCCATGGTGGGTTTGGGGCGCTCGGGCGAGCGGAAGCGGGCTTTCATCTCTTCCGGCGTGCCTTCCGCCAGAATTTCTCCCTGAGCCATGATTACCAGCCGATCGCAGTATTCGGCTTCTTCCATGAAATGGGTGGTAACTAGGAGCGTGACACCCTGGTCGGCAAGACGATTGATGCGGTGCCAGAACTCGCGGCGTGCCAGTGGGTCCACCCCGGAGGTGGGTTCGTCGAGAAAGAGGATCTCTGGTGAGTGCATGAGCGCCGCCGCCAGGGCCAGTCGTTGTTTATAGCCCAGTGAGAGCTGGCCGCTGGTGGTGTCGGCATAGGGTCTCAGTTCAAATTCGTCGAGCGCCCAAGCG
The DNA here is from genome assembly GCA_033812955.1 of Syntrophobacteraceae bacterium. Lineage (GTDB taxonomy): Bacteria > Desulfobacterota > Syntrophobacteria > Syntrophobacterales > Syntrophobacteraceae > JADGQM01. The sequence goes on from JAPXSS010000121.1 coordinate 4,301, forward strand.
AGGCGGTCCCGCTGCTGTTTGCCGCGAAGGCCGTAGGCTCTGCTGAAGAATGCCAGGTTATCGGTGACGGAGAGATTGGCATAGAGGGAGAAATGCTGGGCCATATAGCCGATCCGCGCACGCGCCTTGGCGGCGGCGCGGCGGAGGTCTTCCCCGGCGACCCGAAGGGTGCCTTCTGAGGCGGGCAGGAGTCCACAGAGCATGCGGAAGGTGGTGGATTTGCCCGCCCCGTTGGCTCCGAGCAGGCCAAAGATTTCCCCGTGCCGCACGGAGAAACTGATCCCGTTGACCGCATAGAAGTTTCCGAAGCACCGCTTAACGTTGTCGACGACAATCACGTCTTCGTCTTTGAAGGCGACCGGTTGACTGATGATCTGGTTGGTCACCACCGGAGCGGGACTCATGCGATCCTTCAACATCACGATGAAGCTGTCTTCGAAACGGGGCGCCACCGACAGAATATGAAGATCGGGCGCTTCCGCCAGGCTTTGGAGTGATTCCGGCGCGCTCTCGGCTGCCATCACCACCCGCACGCCTTCCGCCTGGATGATGGCGTCGACCACCCCCTTGCCGCCGGCCAGCTGTCCCTGAAGCTTGCGTTTCCCGATTTGCCGAGCCGTTACTTGAAAGGTTCGGCCGGTCATGCGAGTGCTGAACGAGGCAGGCGTTCCCTGGTCGAGGATCTTCCCTTCGTGCATCAGGATGACGTCCTGACAGCGTTCGGCTTCATCGAGGTAAGCGGTGCTCAGGAGCACGCTCAATCCCTCGTGCTCCACCAGGCGGTAGACGATCTGCCAGAGCTCCCGGCGCGACACGGGATCAACCCCCACGGTCGGTTCATCCAGCAACAGCAGCCGAGGGGCCCGCACCAGAGTGCAGGCCAATCCCAATTTCTGTTTCATACCCCCCGAAAGATCCCGTGCCAGGCGCCCGGTGAAGGGAGCGAGGCCGGTCATGTGTATGAGTTCCGCATAACGCGGTCGGCGTTCTGAGTGCGGGACGGCTTGCAGATCCGCATAGAGGTCGAGGTTTTCCTGGACCGTGAGGTCGCCGTAGAGGCCAAAACGCTGGGGCATGTAACCGAGGACTTGCTGCACCAGCAGCGGGTTTTTCACGGCATCGATCCCAAGTACCGTGATGGCGCCTTCATCAGGCAAGAGGAGGCCGGCCAGGAGGCGCATGAGAGTGGTCTTACCGGCAGCGTCAGGACCGATCAGACCGGTCACGATCCCATGGCGGCAGCGGGCATTCACCTGATCCAGGGCACAGACAACCCGCTTCCCGGCATGAAAACGTTTCGTCACGCCGTGTACCGACATCGCCTCGGCAGTGGGCAAAGATTCAGTTTTCGACATGCTTTCCCTTAACCGCCACCAGCTTTTTGCAAATACCGTAGAAGATGAGTCATGGGGCTGGGGATTTCGATGCCGCGCTGTTTGAACCGATAGCCTGGAAGGCATGCCGGCAACCGAAGTTCCGCTCACCTCCTTGAGCATGTTCTTTGAAAAGAGATAGGCATCCGGGCTGGCGCGACTTTCCTTTAGAGCCTTGAATTTGCGGATAAGATGAGCCCGGCATAGCTGTCTGACGATGGCTCAAGCTCGGGACTCACCCGCTCGATGCAGTTGCCGAGTTTACTTCGCTCCGCTGCGGCGCAGGAAAACGGCCAACAACCCGGAGGCGAAGACCATGGCGATGCAGAGCAGTTGCCCCATGGTGAAATACTGGAAAAGGTACCCAATCTGGGGGTCGGGTTCCTTGAAGAATTCCAGGTAGAAGCGGAAGACTCCGTAAAACAGCAGGAAGAAGACGAGCATCATGCCGTCGCGGAAGCCTCTCTTTTGCAGCCACCAGAGCAGGAAAAAGAGGACCGGCCCTTCCATCACGGCTTCATAGAGCTGAGAGGGGTGGCGGGGCAGAGGCCCGCCGTCAGGGAAAACCATGGCCCAGGGAACGGTAGTCGGCAGCCCGAGGAGCTCCCCGTTGATGAAATTACCGAGTCGGCCAAGCCCCAGTCCGATGGGAGCGGTCACGGTCACACTATCGACCACGACCAGGAACGGGAGCCGACGCCGGCGGCAGAACCACCAGGCGCCCAGGGTCGCCCCCAGGAGACCACCGTGAAAAGACATCCCGCCATGCCAGGTGGCGATAATCTCCAGGGGATTGGTAAGATAGAACATGTATTGACTATAGTCGTAGAATACGACATATCCCAAGCGAGCACCGGCAATGAGTCCGAGGGCAAGGTAGAAGATCAGGTCCTGCGCCGTGTTCCCGACCAGACCCAGCTGACGGGAGCGTTCCTGCCGCTGGATGAGGAAATACGCCGCCAGGAACCCCAGGACGTACATGAGACCATACCAGCGAATACGCAGCGGGCCGATAGCAATGAGTTCGGGGTTGATGTTGGGATATGGAATCATCAAGCATTACCTTCCGAGGACAGCAAGCTAACACAGCGCCCCACCAGGGTCAATGGCATCGAGTCCGGGAAAAGGGAGTTCAAGGCATGCCGCATGATCACCGCCACGAAACCGAGCAGGAGGGAAGAGCTGCCGAAGCGCTATTGCCTCGGGACAAATAGGAGTAATGGTTATGCTACCCATTGTCTGTATGGTCGGAGCTTCCAACTCCGGC
>JAPXSS010000121.1:6950-9108 GCA_033812955.1 Syntrophobacteraceae bacterium
GGCGGTACTGGCCAACGGTGCCCTGGCACGCCTCCTGCGGCTGCTGACCGCCCAACCGGCCTCACGCTGACACGCTTCGACCGGTATGACATAAAACCGGTAAGGTCGCCGCTGGGGGTCAGTGACCGGCGTAATCCTTGAGAGCGGCGGGTCGTGCGACACGAAGAGCGGCCTCACCCATGGAAGGAGTAATGGTTATGCTACCCATTGTCTGTATGGTCGGAGCTTCCAACTCCGGCAAAACCACCCATCTCGAAAAGCTAATTCCGGAGCTCCGGCGGCGGGGCTACCGTGTGGGAACTCTGAAGCATGACGCTCACGGCTTCGAGATGGACCGGGAGGGGAAAGACACCTGGCGACATCGCAAGGCCGGGGCGCAAACCATCGGCATCGCCTCCCCAGCGGCAGTGGCCACGATTCGGGAAATAAGTGTGGAAATGCCGCTGGGGATGGTCGCCGGGCGATATTTCTGGGAGGAGGATATCCTTCTGGCCGAAGGCTTCAAGCGCTCGCATTATCCCAAAATTGAGGTGTTCCGCAGTGCGGTTGAACCGCACCCCATTTGTGGACCTCATGACAATCTGGTGGCGCTGGTAACCGATGATCCGGTAGCGAGCGATGTCCCAGTTTTTCGTTTTGACGATGTGTCGGGCTTGGCTGATCTGATCGAGAGCCGCTATCTGAAGGACCGCAAAAAGCCGCGGCTCACCGTCTTTATCGACGGCAAGCAACTGCCGATGAAAGACTTCGTCGTAGATTTTGTGATGGGTGGGATTGTCGGCATGATCTCGAACCTGAGAGGTTGGGAGAACCCCCGGAAGCTCGACATCCAGATTCGCCTGGAAGATGAGTGAATGTTGACCGGAGCAATTCTTGCCGGAGGAAAGAGTCTGCGGTACGGCAGGAACAAGGCCCTTGAAGTGATCCGGGGGAAGAGCCTCATCGAACATGCAGTTGCCTCTCTGTGCCGGCTCTGTGACCCGGTGCTGATGGTGGCCAACGACCTGACGCTCTATCTTCATCTCCGGGTTGTCCTGGTGCAGGATGCCATTCCTGATCAGGGTCCGCTCGGCGGCATCTATACCGCCCTGCTGTTCAGTCCCCACCCCTGGATCCTTGCCAAGGCCACCGATATGCCCCTGCTGGTGGAGGATCTGGCCAGAATGATGCTCACCCTGCGGGAAGGGCACGACGTCGTCCTGCCGATCCTCAACGACCGCTACGAACCGCTCCTGGCGCTCTATTCCCGCCGCTGCCTGGCGCCCGTGGCAGCCGCTCTGGAAAAGGGTGAAAGGAAGATCGTGAGCTTCTTTCCAAAGGTTAGAGTGAAAGTCCTTCCCGAGGCGGCCTGGCGCACGGTGGATCCCGAAGGCCTAAGCTTCAGTAATATCAATACGCCGCAAAACCTGGAGCAGCTCCAGTGGACCTGATCGAAGCCCGGCAGGCGGCCTTGCGACTCATTGCACCGCTGGCGCCGGAACTCGTGCGGCTGGAGGAAGCGCTTGGCCGCGTTCTCGCAGAGAACATGGTTGCCGACCGCAACCTTCCCGGTGAACCACGCTCCCGCCTGGACGGCTATGCCCTGCGCAGCGCCGACTGCCTCGAGGCGGTTCCCGCCCGCCCGGCGATCCTTCGTGTTCTCCCCGGGCGGATCGCTGCGGGTTGTGCCGGGGCTGGCAGTATTGGTGCGGGAGAAGCTATTCGCATTTTCACCGGAGCGCCGCTTCCGCCCGGTGCCGATGTCGTGGCACCTCAGGAAGAGGTTACGGTACAGGGGGAGAACCTGGTTCTGGAGCAGGCTTATGGGGAGGGCGACGGGGTTTCTCCGGCAGGGGAGGACGCTCGCCGGGGCGAACTGCTGGTTCCCCTCGGGACGGTTTTGAATCCAACGCGTCTAGCCTTCATTGCTGCCCTCGGAAGCGAGCGGGTGGCCGTCTATCGTCAGCCGAGAGTGGCCCTGCTGGCGACGGGCGATGAGGTGAGAACCCTGGGGGCCCTGACTGAAGGGCCCTATACCAGTTGCAACAACGTGCATCTGCTGGCCTGGCTGACCCAGATCAAGGGCGGAAAGGTCAGTTCGCTGGGAGTCGCCGCCGACGAACCACACATTATTGCTGATCGCCTGCGGGAGATTTCCGCCGATTTGGTGATCACCACG
>JAPXSS010000122.1:0-8931 GCA_033812955.1 Syntrophobacteraceae bacterium
TGCTTGAGCAGGCAGGCGTTGCCCGCCATGAGGGTCGGAACGGCGAAGCGCAGGACCTGCCAGAAGGGATAATTCCACGGCATGATGCCGAGGATGACGCCCAGGGGTTCGTGAGTCACATAGCTTTCCTGGGCTTCGGTGGGGATGAGGGTGTCTCTGAGAACTTCCGCCGCCTGGTGCAAGTAGTAGTGGCACAGCTGGAGGCATTTATCGATTTCAGAACGAGCCTGTCGGATGGGTTTTCCCATCTCGCTGGTGATGAGCTGAGCCCAATCGGGCTTGCGCCATTCGAGCTGGTCAATGATTTCCTTGAGAAAACGCAGCCGCTCGACCACCGTAAGCCGCTGCCAGGAGGGGAGGGCGGCGCGGGCGCGGCTGACGGCTGCCTCGCACCGGTCGATCCCAATACCTTCAAAGGTGCCGTTGATCTCTTCCGTGTAAGGGTTGATGGAAACAAGTTGCATTAGCTATATCCTCACGCACAACAGGGAGCAGGGAACGGTTTCAGACAGTCGCTGTCTGCCTCTCATCGAGAGGCTGAAATACGCAGCCGATCGGGCCGCAGTATTGGTGGCATGGGACAGAGTGTCGTCTACCGGCAGGGGCTCGCAGCCGTTTCTGAGCCGGTGCCAGGCAGCCACCACTGCCGGCAGGCGGGCTATCAGCCGAATGGCCTTGCGCAGGTTGGCCTCCTTGGTTTCGAGCGCCAGCTCAGGGTCGGCCAGTCCCAGCAGAGGTACGGTGGCCTGAAGCACATCCATGGGTGCTGCCGTAGGCGGGAGCCGCCTGAAGGTGTCATGGATGAATTCCGGGACCTGCCGGGCGGCCAGCGCCTGCCGGTTGAATTGTGCGAGCTGTGCTTTCGTCGGCAAGGTGCCCTCCAGCAGCAGGTGGGCGACTTCCATGAAGGTGGCGTGTTCTGCCAGCTCTTCGATGCGGTAGCCCCGGTAGATAAGGATCCCGTTTTCACCATCGATGTAGCTGATTTTCGTGTCCGCTACCTTGACGCCGCGCAGGCCGGTATTCTTCAACCGCACTCGTCCTCCCTCCTGACTGCTCCGGTTGGAGCAAACTTCACTTTTCATCCACGAAGTCACACGAAGGAGGAACCAGCCGGTCTCCGAGTCTCGAGTGGGATTCGTGGTGTGGTGTACCGCCGTTACAGTTGAACTTCTCCCGGCATTTCCGCTTCACCGCTCTTTTCTTTCACATAATTCATGGCACTGCCGGCCAGGAGGTATCGGCGTTGCAGGGCGGAGACCTCCAGCAGGGTGATGATCTGCTTCCCGTCGACCTCGACCGGGATTTTGCGATCGCCTTCGGCGACGCGTCGTCTCAGTTCGGGGAAAAGCAGCAGGCAGCCCGCAGTGATGAGCTGGTAGTCCCGAGCGTCCTTGAATCTGAGCGGCAGAATGCCAAAATTGCACAGATTGGCTTTGTGGATGCGGGCAAAGCTCTTGGCCAGCTTGGCGCGAACCCCCAGAAAACGGGGCGCGAGGGCGGCATGTTCGCGGCTCGATCCCTGCCCGTAATTGTCGCCCCCAACGACGGCCACCGTCCCGTAGCTTCGGCATTCGCGGGCGAAATCCGGAACAAGCCGGGAATAGACGAACTCACTCAGGGCCTGAATGTTGGAGCGTAGCGGCAAAACCTTGCTGCCGGCGGGCATGATCTCGTCTGTGGAGATATTGTCTCCCACGCGTATCACAACCCTGGCTTCGAGGGTTTCGGGAAGCGGGTCCATGACCGGCAGGGGTTTGATGTTGGGGCCGCGAACGACTTCCGTGGCCAGCAGGGCCTCAGACGGGGAGATGATCGCGGTGGTATCGATCAGATATTTTTCGGGGTCCGTAACCCGCGGGTAAGACATCTCGCGGGCGAGCTCGCGGGGGTCGGTGATGACGCCCTTGAGAGCGGCTGCGGCTGCCGTTTCCGGGGAGCAAAGGTACACTTGGTCACCTTCCGTCCCGGACCGTCCGGGGAAGTTGCGGGGCATGGTGCGAAGACTGACTTCGCCGGTCCCCGGCGCTTGCCCCATGCCGATGCAGCCAAGACAGCCGGGTTCCTGGAGCCTGGCGCCGGCCATGAACAGCATGATGACGCCCCCGTGGGCTGCCAGGTTGACAACGACCTGGCGACTGCCGGGGTTCACGTGAAATGAGGTGTAGGGATGGGCATGGCGACCTGCGACGATCCTGGCCACCACCATGAGATCGCGAAAGGACGAGTTCACGCTGCTGCCGACGATGACCTGATCCACTTTCAGTCCTGCCACCCGGCGCACCGGCACGACATTGCCGGGAGACGACGGGCAGGCGATGAGGGGTTCCAGGGCAGCCAGGTCGATGGTATCGTGCTCGTCGTAAGGGGCGTCCGCATCGGCCTGCAACTCTTGCCAGACCTCGCCGCGTCCCTGTGCTTCGAGATATCGCCGGGTGTTTTCGTCGGCAGGAAAAATGGTGCTGGTAGCCCCCAGTTCGGTGCCCATGTTGCCGATGGTTTCCCGATCGGTTGGCGACAGGCTGGCGACGCCGGGGCCATGGTATTCCACGATCTTGCCCGCACACCCCTTTACCCCGTAGCGTCGCAACATCTCGAGAATGAGGTCCTTGGCACTCACCCAGTCGGGGAGAGCCCCCGTGAGCTTGACGCCCAGCACTTGGGGGCAGGGAAATTGATAGGGGTAGCCGGCCATTGCCATGGCGATGTCAAGCCCACCGGCACCGATCCCGAGCATGCTGATGCCGGCGGCGCCCGGGGTGTGACTGTCTGCCCCCAGAAGAGTCTTGCCGGGAATACCGAACCGTTCCATATGGACCTGGTGGCAGATGCCGTTACCGGCGGGGCTGAAATGCAGTCCATAGCGAGCTGCTGCGGTCTGGAGATAGCGATGGTCGTCAGCGTTCTTGTGGTCCGTCTGCAGGATGTTGTGGTCGACATACTGCACGGCCAGTTCCGCCTTGACCGTGGAGATGCCGAGGGCTTCGAACTCGAGCATGGCCATGGTCCCGGTCGCATCCTGCAGGAGGGTCTGATCGATCCGGATGGCGATTTCTTCGCCCGGCACGAGCCGTCCTGACACCAGGTGGGCTACGAGAATCTTCTGGGTCAGATTGCGTGCCAACGCTTCCCTCCTTCCTACCAGGGGAAATCCAAAACCCTTTCTGCGCCACGCGGAGCCAGGCCAGGGTCGCTCCTCAGGCGGCTGCAGGACAGGTTGTAAACCCCGCTCAACCCTATGGTCTGGAAGGGATAATGTCAATGAAACTTTGCGCGAAAGAACGCTGGGTTCCCACGCCGGGGAAAGCGCGAGGCGGTGCCGCACCGCATGACGCCGTCAGTGAGAATCTACTCTTAAAGCGTGTCCAATTAAAAGCAGGGGGCACAGGGAAGTGGGGGGTCCGACCGTCATCGGTGTGCGGGAAACATCCCCTAAGAACGGTCAAACCCCGCACCAAGGTTGTCATTCGGTGGTGAGAGGGAGGTACAGGACCTCGTTGGCGAGACCTTATTTTACCTTTTCGCTCAAGCTCTTACCCGGCTTAAACTTAACCACTTTGGAGGCAGGAATCGTAATCTTGTCACCTGTCCGGGGATTACGTCCCTCGCGTGCTGATCTGGTGCCCACACTGAAAGTCCCGAAACCGACCAGAGTCACCTTTTCACCCTTGGAGAGCGCGGCCGAAACTGCGGCCACAAAACCGTCAACCGCTTTTTCCGCCTGGGCCTTGGTAATTTTACTGTCACCGGCAATCTTTGCTACCAAATCTGCCTTTGTCATAGTCTTTCCTCCTCCGTTGCTTCCTCTGATACGTTCCAATGAACCACACCCACTGACAAGATCTTCTCACCTCATCGCCTGCCACCGCTATCGTTCAAGTGCATCGTGAGAACTGACCGGCCACCCCTGCCCACATTCGGCACCCAACTATGAAACATGATATATGAATAATGCCAAGGACTTCGTGCCCTGCACAGAGTAGCTCAACCCCTCCTTTACCGCTAACCCCTGAGCCACCTGCCAATGGCGCTGAGTCCGTCTGCTTCTATATTTGAAGGCATTCTAAAGAGAGTTTTTTTAAAAAACAACTGTTTTTCTGAGGCTGGAAGCCCATTCAAGCATTTTTTTGGGTTCTGGGTACTGATTCCGGAAGGGTCAAAACCGTCAGCAAGATTTTTAATTGACCAACGTCTTAGAATATGATATAATAACTTTATCTATAGGGATCATGTCTATCTACTCACAACTCTAAGATGAAGGAGGGAACCATGACTGTTCGAGTGTTTATCGAGAGGGAGATCCAGTCGGGCAACGATCTCAAACTTCACAACCTCCTCATGCAGCTCCGCACCAAAGCGATGCTGCAGAAAGGCTACATCACCGGGGAGACGCTCAGAGATGTGAGCAACGCCAGCAAGTTTCTCGTCATTGGTACCTGGAACAGCGTCGACGATTGGAATGCGTGGCAGACCAATGCGGAACGTCAGAAGATTCAAGCTGAACTCGACAAGCTCCTGAAGATTCCTGAGAAGATCACCGTCTACACCTACTGATCCTAGCGACCGGTTCCAGAGAAGCAACAACGCACTTTTGCCATTTCCTTGACCATACCTACCCCTGACGCGCCCGGTAGAGGCCGTTATCAGCTCTACCGGGTAAGCCGTCCGTGACTCTTTATTCCATGTATCGTCGTACCTGATAGACTCCTTTTTCACCTCTGAGGGCTGCGACCACCCGTTTCAGGTGATCGGTGTCCTTCACTTCGATGGTTAACTTGCACACATTCAGGCCATTCGCTCGGGGATCGACCCGGATCCCGACCACCCGCGCATCGGTTTGGCCCAAGACGCTGCTGAGGGTTGCCAGCATGCCCTTCTCGCCGGAGTAGTCCACGCGAAGGTCTACCGGATAGCTCTGGTCCTTGCCCGAATCCCACTGGACTTCGATCTGCCGCTCCGTATCACCCTTTTCGAGGTTCTTGCACGCCAGGCGGTGGACGGTGACGCCTCGGCCCCGGGTGATATAGCCCACGATCGGGTCCCCTGGAACAGGATTGCAGCACTTGCCCATGCGGATCATCACATCGTCGACTCCCCGAACCTTGATTCCCTCATCCGACGGCGCGCCTTTGGGCTTCTCCACCGGAATTGACTCTTCTCGCGGCGCGTCCTCCTCGGCGGCCAGGGAGGGCAGCCGGCCCAGCACCTGGTTGGGAGTGATTTTCCGGTAGCCGATGGTTGCCAGAAGGTCATCCACCGAGCGCAGGGAGAGACAGTGAGCCACCTCGAGCAGTTCCGCCGAATTGACCAGGTTGTTGAAATTCAGTCCCTTTTTGCGAAACTCTCGCTCACAGAGTTCCCGTCCCAGGCTGATCGAGCGGGCCCGTTCTTCCGCTTTCATCCAGTGACGGATGCGGTTGATGGCCTTGGTGGTTTTCACGAACTTCAGCCAGTCTTTGCTGGGGCGCTGATTGGCTGAGGTCATGATTTCAATGGTGTCCCCGTTTTGCAGTTCATAACGGAGGGGCACCAGCTTCCCGTTGACGCGGGCGCCGACGCACCGGTGGCCGACCTCGCTGTGGACTTCATAGGCAAAATCCAGCGGCGAAGCCCCCCGCGGGAGGACCTTGACATCGCCCATGGGGGTAAAGACGTAAACCTCATCAGGATAGAAGTCGAACCCAGCGACTTCGGAGAGCCCTCTCGGATCATGCCATGCCTTGTCCCATTCGAGCAATTCCCGCAACCACGAAAACCGCTGGGTTTCCTCGGTAGCCGTTGCGGTCGGGCGCGATCCCTCCTTATAAAGCCAGTGCGCGGCAATTCCTTCGTTGGCGATCCGGTCCATGTCTTCGGTGCGAATCTGGATTTCCACGGGCTCATGGTGAGGGCCGATCACCGTGGTATGAAGCGATTGATACATATTGGTCTTGGGCTTGGCGATGTAGTCCTTGTAACGCCCGGGAACCGGTTCCCAGGCGGCGTGGACCATGGCCAGGGTTTCGTAGCAGGCGGTTACGGAGTCGACCACGATCCGAAAGGCGATGAGGTCATAGATGCGACGGAGATCGATGTCCTGCCGCAGCATTTTCAGATGGATGCTGTAAAGGTGCTTGGGACGACCGCTGACCCGTCCCCGGATGCCGTTTTCCTCCTGTTTCGCCGTGAGCAGTTGCCTCACTTCATCTATATAGCGGCGCCGCTCCTCCTGAGTCTTGACCAGTCTCTGCAGGATCTGGTCGCAGGCATCCGGCTCCAGGCAGCGAAAAGCGAGGTCTTCCAGCTCTTGTTTGATCCAGTCGATGCCCAGGCGGCCGGCCAGCGGTGCATAGATGTGGCGAGTCTCTTCCGCCAGGATGCGATGAGAATCGTCGAACCGGTGCTGGAGGCTTCTGATTTGCTGGAGTCGCTCCGCCAGTTTGACCAGCACCACCCGAACGTCGGGGGACATGGCGAGAACCATTTTCCGGATGTATTCGGTCTGGCGTTCCTGGCGATTGCTGAAAGTCAGCTGGCTGAGCTTGGTCACCCCCTGTACAATCCGGGCGACGCCCGCGCCGAATCTTTCTTCCAGCTCCTCCGGGGTGACGGTCTCTTCTTCCAGCACATCATGGAGCAGCCCGGCGGCGATGGTTTCCTCATCCAGTCGCATGCGGGCCAGGAGTCCGGCCACGGTCAACGGATGGTCCAGATAGGCCTCACCCTCCCGGCACACTTTGCCCTGGTGGACCTTCGCGCTGAACACGTAGGCCTTCTCCAGTAAAGCCACATCGGCTTCGGGGTGGTAGCTCAGCACCTGATCAAGGACTTGAAAATAGCGCACACCGACCGCCCTGCTGATTAATGGATCTTCTCACCTGTCATTTGGGCAACTTCCCGCAGCAGATGCTCGATCAACTCGGATTCGGGAATCTTCGCCCCCCGCTCCCCTTTCTTGAACAGGATCCCTTGACCACGTCCGCCGGCAATGCCGACGTCGGCTTCTCGAGCCTCACCGGGACCGTTCACCACACATCCCATGATCGCCACCTTCAGCGGTGTCTGTACTTTTCTGAGCAGCCGTTCGGCTTTCTCGACCAAAGGAATGAGATCGATTTCGGTTCGTCCGCAGGTCGGGCAGCTGATCAGTTCTACCCCGCGGTCACGGATTTTCAAGGCCCGCAGAATGCTGTAGGCAATCGGGATTTCCTCTTCCGGGGCGCTGGTGACGGATACCCTCAGGGTATCGCCAAGTCCTTCGAGCAGCAGCACGCCGATGCCGAGGGCTGACTTGACGGCTGCGTCCACCACCGTTCCGGCTTCGGTAACCCCTAGATGGAGGGGATAGTCGGTTTGTGAAGCCAGCAACCGATAACAGGCGATGGTGCTCAAGACGTCGGAGGATTTCATGGAGACTTTGAGGAGATCGAAATCAAGATCCTCCAGCAGGCGGATATGCCGCAGAGCGCTTGCCACCATTGCTTCGGGGGTGGCGTGGCCATACTGCGCCAGCAGGTCCTTTTCCAGGGAACCGCTGTTCACCCCGATCCGAATGGGAACCTGACGCTCCCGTGCCGCGGCGACGACTTTGCGGACCTTTTCGGCCCCGCCGATATTGCCGGGATTGAGGCGCAGACCGTCGACTCCCGCCTGCAACGCCTGCAATGCCAGGCGATGGTCGAAGTGGATGTCGGCAATGAGGGGGATGCCGATGGCTTTTTTGATCTGTGGGAGCTGTTCGGCGGCTTCCCGATCGGGAACTGCAACCCGTACCATTTCGCACCCGACTTCCGCCAGGCGCTTGATCTGAGCAATCGTGGCCCTCACATTGCGGGTGTCGGTGTTGGTCATGGACTGCACCACAACCGGAGCCCCGCCGCCGATGGGGATGCCGCCGAGGATGATCCGACGGCTCTGCTGCCGCCCTGGGAAAACGTTCAAAGCAGATCCTTTTGGTCACAGCGCAGTGATCGTGCTGTCTGACCCTTTCTCAAAAAAGTGCTTCCATAACGGCTTGTGCCATAGTAAGGGAGAACGGATTGAGCTGGCAAGCCTGCCATGACCAAAAACCCTTCATTCAGTTGCTGGGAAGAGAGCAAGGTAATGAAAAATCTTCGGATTCTGTTTTGTACTTCGGAAGCGGCACCTTATGCCAAAACCGGCGGCCTGGCCGATGTAGCCGGCGCCCTCCCGGCGGTTTTGAAAGATCTTGGCTGTGACGTCCGACTGTTCATCCCTCTCTATCGCTGCGTTCGGGACCGGGTCAAGGCGCCGAAGCTCCTGCCCGCTCCCTCACCCATTTCGGTCGGGATCCACGACTACCGTGTCAACCTCCTGGAAACCCGCACCTTGTCAGGGATTCCCCTCTACCTGCTGGAGAAGGATGAGTTTTTCGATCGCTCTTATCTCTACGGTTCGCCCGGTGCGGGCGACTATGAAGACAATGCGGAGCGCTTCATCACTTTCTGTCGTGCCATTCATTCGCTGTGCCATGTGCTTCGGTGGAGCCCTTCCATTCTGCACCTCCATGACTGGCAGACGGCTCTGGCCGCCGCTTACCATCGCATTCAGTGGCGGCACGACCCCCTTCTGGCCGATACCAAAACCATTTTTACGATTCACAACCTGGCCTACCAGGGGGTTTTTCCAGCCCATTATTTTAGCCTCACCGGCCTCCCTGCGGAAGCCTTTTCCATTCACGGCATGGAATTTTGGGGGAACTGCAACTTTCTAAAAGCCGGCCTGGTCTACAGCGATCACCTGACTACCGTCAGCCGTCGCTACAGCCGCGAAATCCAGGGTGAAGAGGCGGGGTACGGGCTTCATGGGGTGTTGATGAACCGAGCCGACCGGCTGTCGGGGATCCTCAACGGGATCGACCAGACGGTATGGAATCCTGCAACGGATTCCTTCATTGCCCAGAACTTCAGTGCTAGCCACCTGGCTGGAAAG
>JAPXSS010000123.1:0-8874 GCA_033812955.1 Syntrophobacteraceae bacterium
TCCTGGTGATGTAGTTTCTGAGCGGCTAACTCGAAACTTACAACAGTTGGAAAACGCCTTCAATTCTTCACTTTGGTTGCGGCTTTGCCGCGCTGTGAAGCATGAGGGGTAATGCGTGGTGAAAGGTGAAAAGCAGAATATGACTTTCCTGGCCATTGCCGATGATGTCAAGCTGGGACCGAATGTCAGGCTCTCGAAGTTCATCAACCTTTACGGCTGCACGATCGGTGAGAACACCAAGATCGGGGCCTTCGTCGAGATCCAGAAGAATGCCACGGTCGGCAAGAACTGCAAGATTTCCAGCCACACCTTCATTTGCGAAGGAGTGACTATCGAAGACAACGTCTTCGTGGGCCACAGCGTGACCTTCATCAACGATACCTATCCGAGGGCCACGACGGTGGACGGGAGCCTCCAGACCGAGGCGGACTGGCATGTCGAAACCACCCTGGTCAAAGAAGGAGCCTCCATCGGGTCCGGCGCAACCATCCTGGCCGGGGTCACCATTGGCGAACAGGCCCTCGTCGGCGCCGGCAGCGTCGTTACGAAAGACGTTCCAGCTCGCGCCATCGTCGCCGGCAACCCCGCTCACCTCCTAAGGTTCATCAAATATGACAACTAAAGCACCGCTCATCCCTAATACCTCACCCCTCACCCCCATTCCCTTCCTGGATCTCATAACCCCTCACCGGGAGTTGGAGGAAGAGCTCACGGCGGTTTTCCGCAGCGCCGTCGAGGCGGCGGCCTTCATCGGGGGGCCCGTGGTCGAAGCCTTTGAAGCCGATTTCGCGCGCTTCTGCGGCACCGAATACTGCATCGGGGTCGGGAGCGGTACCGATGCTCTGAGGTTCGCGCTCATGGCTGCCGGGATCAAACCAGGCGACACCGTCATCACCGTCCCCAACACCTTCATCGCCACCACCGAAGCCATCTCGCAGGCGGGGGCGATTCCTGACTTTGTGGATGTGGACGAGGGTACGTCCAATATGGATCCCCAGAAGCTCGCCCGATACCTTGACGAGCACTGCACAACCGGGACAAAAAGCGGCCGCCCGATCCACCGCAAGACCGGCAGCCCGGTCACGGCGGTGATCCCCGTCCATCTCTACGGCCAACCCGCCGCCATGGGTCCCATCCTGGAACTGGCGGAACAGCACCGCCTGCTGGTCATCGAAGACGCCTGCCAGGCCCACGGCGCCGAATACCTCACCTCCACCCCTCCACCCCTCATCTGGAAAAAGACCGGCTCCCTCGGCCTCGCCGCCGCGTTCAGCTTCTATCCCGGGAAGAACCTCGGAGCCTGCGGCGAAGCAGGGGCGGTCACCACCAACGATCCCCGAATCGCCGCCCACATCCGACAGCTTCGCGACCACGGCCAGGCTAAAAAATACTATCACGACATGGAAGGCTACAACGGGCGCCTCGATGCCATCATGGCGGGAATTCTCCAGGTGAAGCTCGCCCACCTCGACCGATGGAACACCCGGCGCCGGGCATGCGCCGCCCGCTACGCCGCCCTCCTGGGCGACCTGGACGGGGTCACCATCCCCTTCGAAGACCCGAACGCCCGGTCGGTCTATCACCTTTACGTCATCCGCGCCCGTGAGCGGGAACGGCTCCAGGAGCACCTCACCGCCAGCGGCATCGGCACCGGGCTCCATTACCCCGTGCCCCTTCACCTCCAGGAAGCCTATCGCCACTGCGGCTACCAGCCGGGCGACTACCCTGTGGCCGAACGCCTTGCGCGGGAACTGCTGTCGCTTCCCATGTACCCCGGCCTGACCGAGGCGCAGCAGGTGCGGGTTGCCGAAGCCGTTCGGCAGGACTTGAGAAACGGGAAATAAGGGCCGGCACTGAATCTCCCCCCATGAAAGTGGACACTATTTTGTGCTGGCCTGTACTTGGAACCGTGATGAGGGTATTATGAGTGAAGATCTCCTTCTACCACGAAAAACGCGAAGAGATTTTTTGGGTGGTTCGAAGGAGGCCTGAAATGTGTGGAAGTTGTTTTGGACAGTTCCTGAGGGCAGCGCCGCAGAAATAGGTGAGCCTGAGGAGTGATCGCATGCTTGTTCCGACGAAACTTCAAATTGAGAAGGAAAGCTACGATTTCATCAGGAAGGTCCATAAGGAGCCTCTTGCAAAAGTCCCTCAGGGCGTCATTCCGGCAGGGTTTTTGGGCCGGAATCCAGGCCTCGAGGTTCCTGGACCCCGGCTAGCAGCATGCCGGGGTGGCGGAATTTGAGACTTTTGCAGGGGGCTACGGGTTAAACGCTTATGAGAACCGCAAGCTCCAACCAAACAGCTCAAACAGACGCGCTAAGGGAGTATTTAGGCCGGCACGAGCTGGTGATCATGGCGTTTCTGTTTGGGTCGTGGGCACAGGGACATGCGGGCCTTGATTCAGACGTGGATGTCGCGGTTTACTTGAGGTCGGAGGAAATGGCCTCGGAAGAAGTTGAAGCGGCGGGCCGCCTATCCCGAACGGCACAAGACATTTGGGGAAACCTGGAAAGAATCATCGGCCAGGAAGTCGACCTCGTGGTGCTGAATGACGCTGCGCCATCGGTCGCTCTCAGCG
The DNA here is from genome assembly GCA_033812955.1 of Syntrophobacteraceae bacterium. Taxonomy (GTDB): domain Bacteria; phylum Desulfobacterota; class Syntrophobacteria; order Syntrophobacterales; family Syntrophobacteraceae; genus JADGQM01. The sequence goes on from JAPXSS010000123.1 coordinate 2,582, forward strand.
CGCTGCAGGGGATTGCGCTGGTGGTCAAAGACCGGCGCTTGCACCTCGACTTCCTGTTCAGAACGACTTCCGAGGCGGCGGATTTTCGTGAATGGGTGGAAAGCTACTGGCAGCTCAAGCAGAGTTATCAGAGTGCAACTCAGGCCTGAAACCCGAGAGCGGTTGATTCGCTGCCTCAGTTTTTTGAACGACGAACTCGCCGATTTCCAGAAGTTTTCGACGGTCTCGTGGCAAGCTTATCAGGAAGATCGAGATCTGCGGCGGAACCTGGAACGATGGATTGAGAACATCGTCAATTGTTCGGTAGACATAGGCAAAGTGATCCTGGTCGCGGAGAATCTGGAAATTCCCGCCACCTACCGGGAAGCACTGAGGGAGCTCGGATCAACCCCGCATTTCAGCGAAGAATTTGGGGATGGTATTGCCCAGTGGGATTCTCTGCGAAATATCCTCGCGCATGAATATCTTGACATCAGGTGGAACAGCATACGACGGTTCATCAGATCAGCTGAGCCGCTATTCAGAGAGCTGGCGAAGGGCACCAAATCAATCCTTGACACCTCGACTCCTCAATGGTGAGGGTTCTGACTTTCGCTTCAGCCTTTGTTTTTGACCCTTTCGCCGCTTCACCGTCTTTTGTTTTTAACCCCTAACTCCTAACGCCTCACGCCTCACCGTCCCTAACGGAGCTATTCCAATGCCATCAGCACGGAGAAAAGAAGTTGCCAATCCCCTCTCGGGAGGTAATTTTCCGGTGATTTTCGAGCAGGGGCAACCGAAGGCTGTGATTATTGATATTGAAAGATTTCGGGAGTTCGAACTGCTCGTGGATAACCTGATCAATCTGAGAGAAGAGCATGAGGAAGCCATTTTGGCAGACTCAGGCATTCTGGAAAAGCTCATTGCGAAAGCAAAGGAGGAATCCAGGGCAGCAGGAACACCTCCCAAGTGGGAAGACGAAATAGATGCCTTATGAAATCTTCCTTCCGGATTTTTTCAAGAGCATCGTCAAGGATCTGAAGAAAAAATACCCCAATGTGATTCAAGACTTGAAGACAGCCTTGCGGGTGGTCGAGAGTAATCCGGAATTGGGCAGGACTCTTCGCGGCTTCCCTGACGTCAAGAAGCTCAGAGTGCAGAACTCTGATGTTACAAAAGGCAAAAGTGGCGGCTATCGCCTGATCTACCTTGTAGACCATTCACCTATGTTAAACATACCCCTTCGCCTCTACTACCCCGCCAAGCGCTTCCTGCCGCGTCGCCTCCAACTGGCCCTGCGCCGGCCGCTGGTGGCCTACAAGCTGCGGAAGCACGGCGCGCTTTGGCCCATCAACCCAGCCACGGCGACCCCGCCACCAGGTTGGACCGGCTGGCCTGATGGCAAGCGCTTCGCCCTGGTGCTCACCCACGATGTAGAAAGCCAACGCGGGGTCGATCGAGTATTGAAACTGGCGGCATTGGAAGAAAGCCTTGGCTTTCGCTCGTCGTTCAACTTCGTCGCGGAAGATTATGCCGTGCCCTCCTCGTTGCGGGCAGAATTGGAACAGCGCGGCTTTGAAGTCGGTATCCACGGCCTCACCCACGACGGCACGCTTTACCACTCGCGAAGCGAGTTCCTACGCCAGGCCGCTCGCATCAACCAGGTTCTCCGAGACTGGAAAGTGGCCGGTTTTCGCTCCCCCTGCATGTACCATAACCTCGAATGGCTGCATGACCTCGACATTGAATACGACGCATCGACCTTCGATATCGACCCCTTCGAACCCCAGCCCGACGCCCTGGGGACAATCTTCCCTCTGTTCATCCCCAATCCCGGTGTCGGTGGAGGCTACGTCGAACTCCCCTACACCCTGCCCCAGGATTTGCACCTTTTTGTTCTCATGCAGGAAAATTCCATCGACATCTGGAAGAAGAAGCTGCGCTGGCTGGTAGAAAATGGAGGGCTTGTTCTGGTCACGACTCACCCCGATTACATGTATTTCGGGGATGGCGCACCGGCTTGTGACGAATACCCGGTTGAGCGCTATGTTGAGTTCCTTGAACACCTTGTTCAAACATATGATGGCGCTTTCTGGCAGGCGTTGCCGAAGTCTGTTGCCCGCTTTTGTTCTTCCATCTCATCTTCAAGAGCGATATTATCTCAGGTTCAGCCATGCGGAACATCAATAAAGACCGCAACACCCATAGAGCGTTGGCTCCAGAAAGGCAAGAAATCCGGTGACGAAGTGGCTTTGAGCATAGATTCTTCGACAACCTCGGTGAAAAAGAAACCGAGAGCCTTATTCATCTACTACATGAAGTTCTTCAACAGCGCACTGCTTTACCGGGAAGCCAAGGCAGTCAAAGAAGCTGGCTACTTGGTGGACATCGTCTGCCTGCGACAGACAAAGGACGAGAAGGTCGTTCAACACTTTGACGGTCTCTCTCTGTTTTGCATTCAATCCAGGCCCACTTCCGAAAAGCAGGCTCTGCTTTATTTTTATCACCTCGCCATGTTTTTTCTCAAATCCCTGATGACAGTCTCATTGCTGGGTCTTGTCCGGAGATACTCGGTAGTCCACATCACCGCCCCTCCTGACGCCATGGTATTTACCGCGGTCCTGCCGAAGCTTCTCGGTGCACGAGTGCTTCTGGATATCCACGATATCGGTCCGGAGCTATACATGCGCAAACTCACAGCCGCTGAGAGCAGTCCTCCGATACGACTGTTGAAATTCCTCGAGCGGGTTTCGTGCAGCTTCGCCGATCATGTCATCGTGGTTACGCAGCCCTGGAAGGAGCGGCTCGTGGGGAGGTCGGTGCCGGAGGCCAAGTGCACCGTATTGCTGAATGTACCCGACGAGGCACTTTTCACAGCCCCCAGCACGAGGCGAACGAATGGATCGACTTTCAGCCTTTTCTATCATGGATCGCTGGAAGAACATTTTGGCGTGGACACCCTGCTCGCAGCCGTACCTGAAATCGCACGACACATACCCCATTTGCAGTTACACATCTACGGCGCCGGAAGACTGCAGAGCGAGTTTCAAACACTCGCCGCCAGCCTTGGCGTCAATGGCATCGTCCGATTTCACGGCTCGGTCCCGTTTCACACCCTTCCCAGGATCCTTCCCGATGCCGACGTCGGTATCGTCCCCACCAAGGGATCTGTGTTTTCTGACGAAGCGGTGAGCATGAAATCCCTGGAATATATTTCAATGGACATTCCCATCGTTATTTCAGCCACCAAAGCACACCGTTACCTGTACGACGAGGCAACGGTCAAGTTCTTCGAGCCCGAGAATGCCGGCGAGCTGGCCCGGGCGGTGATATCTCTTTATCGCGACCCTGCCGCAAGAGAGGGGCTGATTTCTGCCGGCCGGCGTTTTATGGCAGAGCATGGCTGGAATGAATCCAGCAAAAAATACCTTCGCATCATCCAGGGCGATGGACAGAGCTGCTGACCATTGCGAAACCTGCGACCAACCATGAAACATGCCTCTGCCCCCTTGGGTTTCAGGACAGAGCGCTTTCTGTCGGGCCTCCTTGCCGGCAGCAGATGGGCCCCCAAAAATACCGGCGCCACCATTCTGGTCTATCACAACATTTCGCGACTCACCGACAAAGCGTTGCTGATGGAGGATTCGGTCACCGTAGAGGATTTCGAATGCCAGCTCCGCTTCCTGCGCACCCACAACTATCGGCTGATTACCATGCAGGAACTGGTGTCGGCCCTGGAAGCCGGCAGGGAGCCTGACCCGAAAACGGTGGTGATCACCTTCGATGACGGGTACCAGGGACTTGTTGTGGATGCTCTTCCCATCATGAAATCCTATGAAGTCCCGGCGACGGTGTTCCTCGCAGCCGGGCATATCGGCCTCAGTGGTCAATTTCCATGGCTGGAGAGGGGGGTGGATGATTCCCGGGCCGAAAATTTGCAGCCCCTCACCTGGGAGGAGGTTGCAGCGCTCGCCGGGGCGGGGCTTGAGATCGGCTCCCATTCGTTTTCTCACCGCTTTCTCCCCCTCCTGAGCAAAGAAGATGTCAGGGACGAAGTGCTGAGGTCGCAGGCGGTAATAGCGAAAAGCACCGGCACCGCGCCCCGCTCCTTTGCCCTGCCCTTTTCCTTTCCCGTCAGGCATCGAGCCTGGCCCCTTTTCGCAGAAGCCCTGACTGCGGCTTTACAGGAAGGCTGCTATTACTCTTGCTGTACCATGGCCCGCGGGCATGTGCATGAACGTTCCAATCCATTCCTATTGAATCGAATCGCGGTCATCAAGCACGACAACTTGAGCTCCTTTCGGGCCAAGGTAACCGGCAGCTATAGCTGGACCCGCTGTCTGCAAACCTTCCATCAACACACTTTCAAGAAATACCGCATTCAACCGGGTTGACTGCCTATGATGTGGAATTGCCGGGACCCACAATCGTCATTCCCGTGAAGGCAGGAATCCATTTCTTGAGCTTTTTCGGATCCTCTTCTTTCGCTCAGATAAAGCATTTAGCCGGTCCTTGGATAATTACTGAGCTCTACCATTTCTCATCGTTGAAAAGGCACCCATTTGACCCGCTACATCATCATCACCCCGGTAAAGAACGAGGAAGGCTTTATCGAGAAAACCATCGCCTCGATCAAACGGCAAACCCTCCAGCCGGGACGGTGGGTCATCGTCAATGACGGTTCGGTAGATGAAACGGAAGCCATTGTCAGGCAGGCAATGCTCGATTATGAGCCCATCATGCTGGTGAACCGCGCTCAAACCGTGGCGAAGAGGAGAAGGGGGCAGGGAGTGATCGAGGCTTTCAATGAAGGCCTCGCCGCCGTCCAGAACGAAGATTTCGATTTCCTGGTGAAGCTCGATGGCGACCTCATGCTGCCTTCGGTTTTTTTCGAGAAGATCATCGGCGAGTTCCAGAAAAAGCCGAAGCTGGGGATCGCAAGTGGGGTCAACTACAGTCTGAAAAATGACACATGGGTGTTGGAAAAAGCCGCCAGGGGGTTTACCTGGGGTGCCACCAAGATCTACCGCAGGCAATGCTTCGAAGACATCGGGGGGCTTGTACCTTCTATGGGATGGGACGGCATCGACCATCTCAAGGCGGTGATGCTCGGCTGGGACGCAAAGTGTCTGGAAGGTGCCCCTTTTTTTCAATTGCGACCCGAAGGGAAGGAAACCGGTTTCTTGAAAACAGCCCATGAAGAGGGAGTGTGCTGCTATTACATGGGGTATCTCCCTCTATTCTTCTTTTTGCGAGCGGTTCGCAGAATGGCCGAATACCCTTACATCCTCGGCGGCTGCGCCATGCTCGGCAGCTATCTCAAGTGCGCTCTGCTCAAAAAAGAAAAGATCAACGACCCTAAATTCATCGCTTACTTGCGACAGAATCAGAAGAGACGCCTTCTTTCCGGAGGTGATCACTATGCGGCGTAGTTGATCAGTTGACCAACCCTTCCATGGCATGCTGAGGTTTGAGTCAAGACCATTTACAGCCGTCAAGGCAGGCAGGAAACAACAACGGAAACATGAAAGATTCTAGCCGGGAATGAGAACTGCGACTGAAAGACAGAGGTGGCCGGACATTGCCAAAGGGATTGGCATTCTGCTGGTGGTATTTGGCCACGTTGACCAAGGGCTTTACTTGTCAGGCATGCAAGTCCCCCAATATTTGGTTCATACGGAAAACATCATATACAGTTTCCACATGCAATTATTCTTTTTCATTTCGGGGCTTTTTGTTGATAGGAGTTTATCAAGGGGGATATCACTTTTCCTTCAAGATAAGGTGAAAAGTAACCGTTCACCGGAGGTGGTTTTCAGGGAATCAGGGATGGCCGTGTCGAGCCGGTGAAGGCGGCAGGTTCTTGTGACAGTGAGGATTCTCTCGGTGAATCGCTCACCATTCTCGGACTGGTTGCCAAAGCAGAGCTTTCTCCACTGGACTGCCGGTCGAACCCCTCGCTCTGCAATATTGTTGGTGGGCTCTACTCCCTCATGGGTGAGGAAGGTAAACAGGTGCGGCCAGTTCTTGAGCGTGCGCTTGGCGCGAGAGCGTACCTCGGCATCCGCGCTGGTGAGGTACTTTTGACAATACCGTTTCATCCGCGCTCGCATGAGAGTGGTGGCAGCAAGCAGTTGGTCTCGGGTGATGTAGCCTTCCTGGAAGGCATGCCAGCAACTGAAGATCTGCCCCACCTCCTTGAGCATGTTCTTTGAAAAGAGATAGGCATCCGGGCTGGCGCGACTTTCCTTTAGAGCCTTGAATTTGCGGATAAGATGAGCCCAGCATAGCTGTCTGAGTCCGTTCTTGTGGTA
>JAPXSS010000124.1:0-8851 GCA_033812955.1 Syntrophobacteraceae bacterium
CTGTAAGTGGCCTGCAATTGCGCGTTCTGAATCTGGAGACCCTCATCCAAGTCAAAGAAGAAGTGGGCCATGAAAAAGATAGGGTAGTCGTCCCAATCTTGAAGCGGACTCTCGAAGAAAAATCAAAGAAATAAGCCGAACTTGGGATGGGCGAAAGGGAACTGTTTGCGCATCTGCTAACGGCACTTTGCACCGAACGCCAAAATACGCAGCGCCGGTGAAAGGGGACGTTATGTCGATCCCAACAAAAAGCACAAAGAGAGTCCATCCACCCGCAGAACGAGTCATCTTTCCACACCAGCGGCATTGGGGCGCGTCTCCTCGCCCGTCGCAAGAGCAGATGACGGATCTGTTGCAGCGCCGCTCCAATTGCTGTCAGAGCCTCAAATCGATCGGGGAGCCTCCGGCAACTGCACACGCAGGATGTCTTCACGGGGGTTCAAGCGGTCGATTTTGACGCGCACCAGCTCACCGGGCCGCGCCTGGTTCCTGTCCGAAAGCTGGGCATTGGCTTCGATCAAGAAGTCGCACAGGAGCAGGTGGGCATAGCGCCCGTTTTGACTCAGGACCAGCGCATCGAGGGTCTGGATGTCCTCCTGTTCGAGATATTTCAGCATCCAGTAGCGGGTCCACTTGCGCTGGACGAGGGCGATTTTACCCTGAGTGACCCCCAGCCTGGTGATCAGCTGACGGAGTTCATCCTCGCCATAAAGGGCGGTGCCGGTGGCGAGAGCATGCTTCAGTTGGCGCTGGACAACCAGGTCCAGGTAGCGGCGAATGGGGGAGGTGGTGGTGGTGTATTCCGTCATGCCCAGGCTGCAGTGAGGCCGTGGCAGAGGTTCCAGGCCGGCGCGGGCAAACAGCCGCCGCTGCCGGTAGATGCGAAAGAGCTCATGCTCGCTCTGGGTCAAATCGGTTTCCGGCTTGCACTCGAGCTGGGTTCGAAAGATCGCGGGAATCTTGTGCTGAGCCAGGTAAGACGCAGCCAGTGCATTGGCTGCAATCATCCATTCGGACACAATGATCTGGCTCGGAGTCTCCTTTTCGTAGCGGGCAAGGTGAATCATCCCGGCGGCGTTCACATATACCTGGATTTCCGGGAGGGGAAGAATGATGGCGCCTTGGGCCAGCCTGCGGGCACGGAGACGCTGGGCCAGCCGGTAGAGGACCGCCAGGGGGGCGCCTTCTCCGCAGCGCTCGTTGACGTGCTGGTAGCTCAATTGCTCGTGAACGTTGACCAGGCTGGGGAAGATTTCCTGATGGTGAACCACGCCTTCGGCATCCAGGTGGATCATGAAGCTCACGGCGAACCGGTCTACGCCGGCGCGCAGGCTGAAGAGTCCTTCCGAGAGGGACGGCGGGAACATGGCAATGCGTCCGTCAGGGAGGTAGATCGAACTGGCGCGGGTTTCCGCCTCACGGTCCAGCTCATCACCGGGTGCGACAAATTGGGCCACATCGGTGATATGCACCCCGACCTCGAAGAGTCCTCCGGCGAGCGGGCGGAGACTGAGGGCGTCGTCATAATCCCGGCTGAGGGCGCTGTCGATGGTGATGGTGTGAAGGGCGCGCAGGTCTTTGCGGTGGCCGGGCTGCCAGAGGGAGGCCAGGTTCGTTGCGGCCAGATTATCGGCCAGCGCTGTGACGGTTTCGGAAAAGTCTGGCGTAATCCCCTGTTCGTGGAGAAAGAGGTTCTCATTCTCATGCCAGATGCCCAGGCGTACCAGCAGGCGAAAAACCGCCTGGGGCTGAGCCGGAATATCCGCCCTATTGAGCAATTCCTTCACCAGCGTCGCGACCGGGGATTCCTGACCGTAGAGGCAAAAATTCTTGAGGTTGGCGATCAGGTTTTCCTCGGAGCCGGTCAGGACGGGGCGCCCTTTTTGTCGCCAGACCTGCTGCAACCACCGGGAACCCTCTTCCAGTTCGCGTTCTTTTTCCAGTTCCCGTTCGATTTCGAGGCGGCGTTGTTCGATCTTCGCCTGGGAATTGGCGAAAAACCTTCCATCCCTGAACTGGAAGAAGAGGCGTTCCTGGAGCAGGCCCCGTTGCATTGCCGCCGCATGGTGGTCGGTCACCATCTCGGCAAAGACAAACTCGGCCAGCTTGCAGGCGGTGAAGCCGTCCGCCTCGCCTTCGACGAGCGTCCACAGCTCTTCGATCGCAAGTGATTCCATGAGCGTCCGGCGCAGCACCGCAATGCTGTTCAGCCGGCCCACCAGTTCATCACGCGTCAGGGAGAGGTCGAGCGGCTGGCGGCCGCAATGCAGGATTCGGCTGGCGGCCAGGTTGAGTTCCCGGTTGAACTGGGTGAGCACATTCAGCCGCTGGTTCTTGCAGGCCAGACAGACACCGCACGTGATTTCCCTGGCATCATAAAATTCGACCACGGTGCCGGGGAAAATTTCCTGGGCATCCTGCTGGCTCATCAACGAACCCCTGCCTTCGCCACTCTCTTGGTTTCCATCAAGTATGATTCCACACCGGCGGTAATGCCGGCAACCAGGTTCTGCTGGTATTGTCTGGTCTTAAGCCGCTTTTCCTCTTCCTGATTGCTGAGGAACCCGATTTCGATCAGCACGCTCGGCATCTGCGCTCCCAAGAGCACATGAAAGGGGGCCTGCTTCACCCCCAGATCGCGCACTTTATCACCTTTCGCTCGCAGTTTGGCAACCGTATTGCGCTGAACCTGGCTCGCCAGGGCCGCCGATTCATTGATCTTGGTCGTACGCAAAAGCTTTTCGAGCAGTGGTTTGAGGTCACTCATAGCCTTGCGGGAAGAAGCATTTTCGAGGGCTGCCACGCGGGCGGATTCCTGGTCTCGGGCAAAGTTCAGGGAAAAAGTTTCGAACCCGGCCAGGGCGGGGTTCAGGTGCGCGTTGGCATGGATCGAGATGAACAGATCGGCCTTGGCGTTATTCGCAACGCGGGCGCGATCCTCGAGCGAAAGGAACCGGTCGTGCGTGCGGGTGAGCAGAACCTTGCAGCCGAGGCGGGTTTCGAGCTGCTTTTTCAAGAGTTTTGCAAAGGCCAGGGTGAGGTCCTTTTCCGCGATGCCATGACAACTGATGGCCCCCGAGTCTTTCCCTCCATGCCCCGGATCCAGGACGATCTGCTTGACCCCGAGCCCGAGCTGCTTGGCCAGGCTCGGGAGAGAGGGCGTAGCGAGGGCAGGGGGTCGGGTGGGAGCTGGCGCAGTGGTGGTGGGGCGGGTCAGGATCCGGGCCTTCGGACCGCTGGCCTGGGGCGTTTCGGGCAAGGCGCTGACGCCAACCGCCAAAAAGAGCAAGACCGTCATGGCAATCCGGATTTGCTGCTTCATGGCTGACGTCCTTTGGTTGCCTGGGTCACGCCGGGTGACGGGTTGGCGGTCGCCTGGCCGGTCGTTCGAGGTCCGCTAAGGAGCTGTTCCTTGAGAGCGTGGAGTGCCTGCAGCGCGGCCAGGGGGGTGAGCCGATCGAGGTCGAGAGCGAGGATTCGGTCCTGCAGCCAGTCCGCAGAGGGGCGAAACAACCCGAGCTGGAGGCCCGGTTCACGGCCGGCCACGGGCCGACCTCGCTTCCTGGTGACTGCTGGCTGCGCCAGAAAGGTCGTTTCTCCTTTCTCCAGCTGCACCAGCAGCTCCTTGGCCCGTTCAATGACTTCCGGCGGCAACCCGGCCAGGCGTGCGACCTGGATGCCGTAACTGCGGTTGGTGCCGCCAGGGATGAGCTTGTGGAAAAAGAGGATCTCGTTTTGCCATTCCTTGATGGCAACGTTGAAGTTTTTTACCCGGCTGTGGGTGTGCGCCAGATCGGTGAGTTCATGATAATGGGTGGCGAAGAGGGTTTTCACACCGACCCCCTGGAGGTCGTGGAGATACTCGGCAACCGCCCAGGCGATGCTCAAGCCATCAAAGGTGCTGGTTCCCCGGCCGATCTCGTCCAGGATGATCAGGCTCCGGGGGGTGGCCTGATGCAGGATGTTGGCGCTTTCCTGCATTTCGACGAGAAAGGTCGAGCGGCCGCGGGCCAGGTCGTCGCCCGCGCCGACGCGGGTGAAGATCCGATCCACCAGGCCGATGGAAGCCTCGGAAGCGGGAACGAAACTGCCGATCTGGGCCAGGAGCACAATGAGCGCTGCCTGCCGCAGGATGGTCGATTTTCCCGCCATGTTCGGCCCGGTGATGATCAGCACCTGCTGGGTGTCCTGGTTCAGTTCGAGATCGTTGGGGACAAAGGAGCCGCCTGGCAGGAAATGTTCGATAACCGGATGGCGCCCGTCGCGGATAACGATGGCATCGCCCGCGCTGAGCTGCGGCTGGCGGTAATCGTTGCGGGCCGCGACCTCGGCCAGGCAGGCTAGGCAATCGAGGTCGGCAACCCGGTCAGCCATGAGCTGAAGGCGTTGACAGTGAGCGCCGACCTTCTTGCGGAGCCCTTCAAAGAGTTGCTGTTCGAGCTCCAGACGCTTCTCCTCGGCTTCGAGCACCTGCGTTTCGAAGGCTTTCAGGGCTTCGGTGAAGAATCGCTCCGCATTGACCAAGGTCTGTTTGCGGAAATAATCGTCGGGGACGGCGCCGAGGTTGGCCTTAGAAATCTCGAGGTAATAGCCGAAGACTTTGTTGTACCGGACCTTGAGCGAGCTGATCCCGGTGCGTTGTCGCTCCTGGGCTTCATAGCTGGTCATCCAGCTTCGGGCATCCCGGCTGAGGCTCACGTAGTGATCCAGCTCTGCACTGACACCTGGGGCGATAACCCCCCCGGCGTTGAAGGTCAACGGGGAAGGATCGGTGAGGCTGGCTTCGAGCAGTTCTGCAACTTCAGCCAGGTCGTCCCAGGAGTCCCTTAAGCCGGTGAGCCGTTCCGAGGTGCAGCCGTCAAGGGCCTGACGCAACACGGGCAGCACCTGTAACGATTTTTTTAAAGCCACCAGATCGCGGGGAGTGGATACCCCGGTGCTGTTCCGACTGTTGAGCCGTTCAAGGTCGTTGATCTTTTCCAGGAAGCTGCGGATGGTGGCCCGCAGGCTGGCCCGTTCAACCAGTTCCGCTGCGGCCTGCTGGCGGCTGCAGATGGCTTCCAGCTGGATCAGGGGGTAGCGAAGCCACTGCCGCAGTTTGCGACCGCCCATGGGGGTGGAGGTCAGGTCGACGACCGCCAAAAGCGAACCTTTGAGACCCTGAAAGCTGGTGGACTGAAAAATTTCAAGGTTGCGCACGGTGGCTTCATCGAGCACCATATAGTCAGAGCGGTGGTAGGGGTGCAGGGTTTGGAGGTGATTGCAGGAATCCAGCAGATTGGCCTGGAGATAGGACAGAATAGCTCCCGCTGAACGAATACTGGCTTCCATCCGGTGGATGCCGAATCCTTCCAGGGAATGGACTTCGAACTGCTTGATGAGCCGCTCTTCGGCGCGAGCTCGGTCGAACTCTTCGGGGTCGAGCACGGTCACCGTGAAGGCGAGCTGGCGCTGAAGGATTTCGATCCAGGAATGCGCTTCGTCGCGGGGCAGCAGGATTTCCCGGGGGGCTACCCGAAGCAGTTCCTCACTGAGAGCCTCTTCCGAATCCAGCTCCACCACCCGGAAGTCAGCGGTCGAAATGTCGAGATAGGCGAGGCCGAGAGTTTCGCCACGATTGGCCCAAGAAACGGCGGCCAGGTAATTGGGCTGATTGGAGAGGAGGTTCTGGCTTTCCAGGATCAGACCCGGAGTGATCACCCGGGTTACCTCGCGGCGAACCAGACCCTTGGCTTTCCGGGGATCTTCCACCTGGTCGCAGATGGCCACCTTTCTGCCTGCTCCCACCAGCTTGGCGATATAGCTCTCGGCGGCATGGTAGGGCACCCCGCACATGGGAATCGGGTTTTCCGCCTGCTTGTCGCGCGAGGTGAGCGCGATTTCGAGGATGCCGGCGGCGGTGACGGCATCCTCCAGGAACAGCTCGTAGAAATCCCCCATGCGATAGAGCAGCAGGGCGTCAGGATACCGTGCCTTGATTTCCAGGTACTGCTGCATCATGGGGGTTGATTTGATCATGATCGCTGTTCCGAGTTGCGAGTTGCCAGTTCCGGGTTGTCTGTTCCGGGTGCTGAGGGCCGACTGTTCAGCCCCAGGTACGGAACTTCTCGAGTGAACCCGATGCACAATTTGTCCTGTCTGCGAGAGGTATCCCCGCAGGAATGAACCGGGGAGCATCCATCCGGGCTTCTGCCCGGATTCCCGCCGTCAGCGTGCGGCAACAACCTCCAGGGGGCCATGGTCAAGCAGAGTGGCGATGCCGCACGGAGCGATAAGCTCCTTGACCAGTCCCTCTTCGTGCTCCTATAGTCTGCCCCCCAAATGATAATTACCTTGAAAATCCGATTTTGTCAGGGTTGAATTTTTTTGAGTGAAGGGTGAAAGGTGAAGGGTGAGTGTCTCGGAGGCCAGGAGCCGGAAGCAAATAGCTATGCAGGAGATGAGGTTTGTCTGAGCAGGGGGTGATCCGCCTTCGGGGGGTGCGGCAGCATAATCTGAAGAACCTGGATCTCGATATCCCGCTTCATCGGCTGATTGCCATAAGCGGGGTGAGCGGTTCAGGAAAATCTTCGCTGGCTTTGCACACCCTTTACGCGGAGGGGCAGCGACGCTATGTGGAGACCTTTTCGCCCTATGCACGCCAGTTCCTGGAACGAATGGACCCACCCGAAGCGGACCTTATCGCTGGCATTCCTCCGAGCATTGCCATCGAATCGGGGACGGCCGTTCGCAGTTCGCGGTCGACGGTCGGCACCATCACTGACATCAATGATCACCTGAAACTGCTCTATGCCAGACTGGCCGTTCCGCATTGCCCGGACTGCGGTCAGCCGGTCTTTGAAGACCATCCGGAGAGCGTCTATGAGAAGCTCCACGACCTGCCTGCCGGCAGCCGCCTGTTGATTGCCTTTCCCCACATCCCGAGATCTTCCCGCGAGAAGATTCCTTCACACGGGGAAGTGGCCGGCTCTTCAGGGCCTTCCGAGAAACTGCGGGCCGACCACCGGGAATGGCAGCAGCATCTGATTTCCCAGGGGTTCCTCAGAGTTTTCAGCAAAGGCGAAGTGCTTGAACTGGAGAATCTCACTGCTGAAGCCCTGAGAAGCCTTGCCGACCAGGAACTCCTGGTGGTGGTCGATCGCCTCACTTGGGGCCGCGCTCCCGCCTCACGAGTGAAGGACTCGCTGACCACTGCCTTCAGCATGGGCAACCAGCGCCTGGCAGTGATCATCCTGCCCGCGGCCACGAATAACTCACCGTCCTCCGGTGATAAGCCCGGGAACACGTCAGTCCCCAAGGCAACTCAGGACTTTTTGCCCCTCCCGCCTCACCCCGGCATCAAATGGTTCAGCGCCGACCTGGCCTGTGCGACCTGCCGGAGCGCGGCGCCCATTCCCCCGCCGACGCCGAACCTCTTCTCCTTCAACAGCCCGTTGGGAGCCTGCCCCGAATGCCGCGGGTTCGGCCGAACGATCGGTGTCGATTTGGAGCTGGTGATTCCCGACCCGCGACTGTCCTTGAGTGAAGGGGCTATCAAACCGTGGAGCATCGGCCGTAGCGAGTTCTCCGATTTGATGGCGTTTTGCAGCCGGCAGCAAATCCCCGTCGATGTGCCTTTTGAAAGCCTTGAAGCGGCCGACCGGGAGAAGATCGTCGAGGGCGCTGACGGGTTCTATGGGATAAAGGGGTTCTTCGAATGGCTCGAGACCATGACCTACCGGATGCATGTCCGAGTCTATCTGTCGCGTTACCGGGCCTATACTCCCTGCAAGACCTGCAAGGGCACCCGCTATCAGGCCGGAGCGCTGCTCTACCGGCTCCGGGGGCTGACCATCGGCCGGTTCAATGCCATGAATATTGCCGGCTGCCTCGCCTTCCTCAATCAGCCGTGGCCGGAGCTCGAACGGGACCCGGCGGCGACCCTTCTGGTGAGCGAGATCCGCAACCGCCTCCAGTTTCTCCGTCAGGTCGGGCTGGAATACCTGACCCTCGACCGGCAGTCGCGGACCCTTTCCGGCGGTGAAGTCCAGCGGGTGCATCTGACCCGGGCCCTGGGTTCGGCGCTGGTGAACGTCCTCTATGTGCTCGATGAACCGAGTGTCGGCTTGCATCCCCGAGACCAGCAGCAGCTCATGGCCCAGTTGCGGCGGCTGGTTGAACTCGGCAATACGGTGGTAGTGGTTGAGCACGACCCGGAGATGATCCAGTTTTGTGATGAGGTCATCGACATGGGGCCGGGCGGCGGAGAGCGGGGCGGGGAAGTGGTCTACCAGGGACTTCCCGCCGGCCTGGTGAGCTGTGATCGCAGTCTGACCGGGGCTTATCTTAGGGAAAGCCGGGCGGAGACGGTTCCTTCCCGACGACGCCACCCGGACTGGAACCGGGCGCTCGTGGTGAGAGGCGCCCGCGAACACAATCTGAAAGACCTGACGGTGCGGTTTCCGCTCGGGCTGCTCATCGGGGTGAGCGGGGTGTCCGGTTCGGGCAAGAGTACCCTCGTCAAGAAGACCTTGTTTGCCAACTGGCTGCGGCACCAAGGCCGGGCCACCGATCTGCCCGGCCGATGCGACGCGTTGGAGGGCACCGAGCTTGTTGCGGATTTTGTTCTGGTGGACCAGCAGCCGCTCGGGCGAAGTCCCCGCGCCAATCTCCTCACCTACACGCACGCCCTCGATCCCCTGCGTCAACTGTTGGCACAAGTGCCGGAAGCGGTTGCCCGAGGTTACGGCACCCGGCATTTTTCCTTCAATCAGCCTGGGGGACGCTGTGAGCTCTGTAAAGGCGAAGGCTTCGAGCGAGTGGAAATGCAGTTCCTGGCGGACGTTTATATCCGGTGCTCGCAGTGCGAAGG
>JAPXSS010000125.1:0-8799 GCA_033812955.1 Syntrophobacteraceae bacterium
TTTTCCAAGGGTTTCGGAATCAATTTCCAAGACTGGCTTTTCATCTCGTTGCGGGTTATTGTGGGCACTCTGTTGGAGATCAAGCCCATCAGCGGGTCGATGATTGCAGGAGAACGAGTCGGGTGCTGTCACTTCAAGGGGTGAGCAAGCTGCTGGGGAAAAAGGAGCTGTTTCGTGACGTTTCCTTTCACCTTCAGGGGGGAGAACGGAGCGGCCTCATTGGACCCAACGGCGCTGGCAAGACTACGTTGTTTCATATCATCCTGGGCCTCATCGAACCCGACACCGGCGCAGTCACTCGGCCCAAATGGCTGCGTCTGGGATACCTGCCTCAGGAATGGGTCCCGCCTGGAGATAAGACCGTCCTCGCTTCAGTCATGGACGTCCATCGCGATCGCCAGACCGTTGAGACTGAATTGCAGTCCCTCCAGGAAGCCCTCAACCGGGAGCAGGATGCAGAGCGAAGCAGAGCGCTGGCCCTGCGTCAGTCCCATCTTCTCGAACGGCTCGAGCACCTGGGCGGTTATGACCTCGAAGCCCGCGCCTGCCGCGTATTGGACGGCCTCGGTTTTAGCCCGGCCCAGCTGGACCGCCCGGCCGCCACCCTCAGCGGCGGCTGGGCCATGCGGCTGGAACTGGCCCGGCTGCTCCTTTCCGAACCGGACCTGCTGCTGCTCGACGAACCGACCAACCATCTCGACCTGGATTCCCTGCTGTGGCTGGAAAACTACCTCCTCGGCACAGCGTCGGCGGTGATCCTCGTTTCCCACGACCGCGCCTTTCTGGACCGAGTGGTCACGCGCATCCTCGATCTCGAACAGGGACAGCTGCATGAATACCCCGGCACCTACGCCGAGTACCTGACAGAAAAAGCCCTGCGGCGCCAAATCCAAATGGCATCCTTCAAGAATCAGCAGGACCGGATCCGGCAGATCGAGCGGTTCATCGAGCGCAACCGGGTGCGCAAGGACCGCGCCAGGCAGGCCCAAAGCCGCATGAAGCAGCTGGAGAAGATCGAACGCCTGGAAGCCCCGGTCGAGGAGGCGAATATCCACTTCGTCTTTCCCGAACCGCCCCGATCCGGTCGGCGCCCCATGGAGCTCAGAGGAGTCTGCAAGGTTTACGGGGACCATGTTATTTACGATGGCATTGATCTCGTGATCGAGCGTGGCGACCGCATCGCCTTTCTGGGGCCGAACGGGGCTGGAAAGAGCACCCTGCTGAAAATGCTCGCCGGAGTGGAGGAGGTATCCGGCGGCGAGCTCGTAATGAGCCCCCTGACCGTGCCGGGCTACTATGCCCAGTATCAATGGGAATTGTTGCGGCCGGCCTGGACGGTGCTCGAGGAAGCCTCCTCGGTGGCAGGGGAGATGACCCAAACCCAATTGCGTGGCTTGCTCGGAGCGTTTCTCTTTCGCGGGGAAGAGGTCCAGAAGAAGGTCTCCGTCCTTAGTGGGGGCGAAAAGGCGCGCCTGATTCTCTGCAAGCTGCTGCTCCAGCGCCCTAATTTTCTGCTCCTCGACGAACCCACCAATCACCTGGATATTCCGTCCCGGGAAGTGCTGGAAACGGCCCTCGACGAATACCCCGGCACCCTCTGCTTCATCAGCCACGACCGGCACTTT
Organism: Syntrophobacteraceae bacterium; assembly: GCA_033812955.1. GTDB lineage: Bacteria > Desulfobacterota > Syntrophobacteria > Syntrophobacterales > Syntrophobacteraceae > JADGQM01. Next base: position 1,626 of record JAPXSS010000125.1, read on the forward strand.
ATCAATCGGATCGCCACCAAAACTCTGGTGGTGGATTCCGGCCGGATCCATCTCTTTCCCGGCAATTATACGGACTACCAGGAAATCTGGCGCAAACGCCTGGAACCGCCGCCACCCGAAGCGGATGCCGGGGGGGCGGACGAACTTGCCACGGACGCCCTTCCCGCTCGTCGGAATCAAACCCTGAAACGCTTCGAAGCCGAACGGAGAAACGAGCTCTTCCGGCTGAAAAAGCCCATTCAAGAGCGCCTTGTGGAACTCGAGAACGAACTGGACCTTACCCATGAACGCATCGCCTCCCTGACCGAACGCCTGGCCGACCCGGCGACTTATCAGCAGGGAAGCACCGTCCAGGATTTGCAGAAACGCTACCAGCAGGCCCGACAGCAGATTCAGCACCTTACTCTGCTGTGGGAAGATCAGGCATCCCGCCTGGAAGAGCTTGAACGGATGGCAGATGGCGGAAATCGGATTTCGGATTTGGGTGACGGATGACGGATGACGGAGGACTGCAAACCGTTGCCGTCTCGTCTTTCCCGCAGGTTTTTGGCATGCAGCCGGGCTGGTTGGCCTTGAGGTGGTAAGATGCTGCAGTGGATCTCAAGCTGAAGGATAGTACCAGTGGACATTCATCGGTTGGAGGTGTTTTGTCGTGTCATGGAACTGCGAAGCTTTACCAAGGCGGCTGATGCGGTCTTCCTGACCCAGCCCACGGTCAGTGAACACATTCGGGCGCTGGAGGAAGCGCTGGGTGAGAAACTGTTGGATCGACTCGGCCGGGAGGTACTCCCCACGCCCGCCGGCAAAATCCTCTACAAGTACGCACGGGACATCATCCGGCTGCGCAACGAAGCCGTTCAGGCCATCGATCGTTACCGAGGGACGCTCTCGGGCCACCTGGTCATCGGCGCCAGCACCATCCCCGGTACCTACCTGCTCCCGCGCCTGATCGGCTCTTTCAAGATGCTCTACAGCGCCATCCAGATCACCTTGCGCATCTCGGGCAGTGCCGAGGTGGTGGACCGAATCCTCGATGGCAGCCTGGAAGCCGGGGTGGTTGGGGCCCGTTTCGACGACCGCCGGATTGCCCTGGAGGAAGTTTGTTCCGATGAACTGGTACTGGCAGTTTATCCGGAACACCCCTGGGACCAGAACAAGATAATCACCCTGGGAGAACTGGCGAACCAGCCCGTTATCCTCCGCGAGCGGGGCTCGGGCACCCGGCGGGCTATGACCCAGGTGCTCGAATCTCATGGCTTCAGCCCATCGCAGTTTCAGGTGGTGGCTGAAATGGGCAGCACCGAAGCCGTGCGCCAGGGAATCAAGGCACGCATTGGGGCCTCGATCCTCTCCTCCCATGCGGTTGCCGAAGATATCGAACGGGGGACCCTGGTCCGGGTCGCCATCAAGGATGTCTCGATCCACCGCTCCTTTTATCTGGTGCAAAGGAAAAACCGGAAGCCTTCGCCCCTTTGTGTCGCCTTCCTCAAACATCTCCGGGCAAGATCCAAACATCCGGTGGGATTCAACGCGGAACCCCAAGAGCCCGGGTCAGTCTTACAAACTCCTCCGGACTGAGGGTTTCCGGGCGCCGCTGCGGATCGATGCCGCTCGCCTGGCACACCTCATCGAGCCGCACACCTAGCCTTCCTGCCAAGCCCTTGAGACCGTTACGCAGGGTTTTTCGGCGCTGTTGAAAGCAGGTGTTGACGACCTGCCTCAGGAATGCAAAAGAGGGCTCAGGGCAGGCTGCCCGGTTGGAGAAATCAATGGAAACCACTACGGAATCCACTTGGGGGGGAGGGTAAAACTGGCCGGGGGTAACCACAAGCAGCGAGCGAACGGGGGCGTAGACCCCTAACAAGACCGACAGAACCCCGTAGTCCTTACCTCCCGGACCGGCGGTAAGACGTTGCCCAACCTCTTTCTGGACCATCAGGACCGCCCGTTTGAGACAGTCGCGAACCTCCAGCAGGCGGAAGATCAGCGGTGAACTGATATTGTAGGGGAGATTACCAACGACCACCAGCGGCTCCCCTTCCCGCCGGGCAAGGTTGCCGAAATCGAAGCCCAGAATGTCCTCCTGGTGCAACGTGATCTGGCATTCGGCCGCCGGCAGATGATTTTCGAGAAAAGTCGCAAGCTCCCGATCCAGCTCCACCAAGTGCAGTCGCCCGACCCGAAGCAGAATGAACCGGGTGAGGGCCCCGAGACCCGGCCCGATCTCGACCACTACCTCCGACGGTCCAAGGCAAGCCGCCTCGACAATCCGCTCAGCAATAGCAGGCTGGTTAAGGAAGTGCTGCCCCCAACGCTTCCTGGGCCTAACCCCACGCCCGCGAAAGTAGTCCCCTGGGGTAACAAACATATAAGCTTTCACCCACCCCTCACCCCCACCGCGAAAACGCATCGAGTTCCAGGGGCTGTTTACAGAATCCGTTCTGCTTCCAGACTCCGTAGGCGGCTGCGGCAATCATCACCGCGTTGTCCGTGCAGTACCGCAGAGGAGGCAGATGCAGATTCAGGCGATGGTAGCGGGTTTCTTCCTGGAAGCGCTGACGGAGGCGGCTGTTGGCAGCAACCCCGCCGACCACGGCGACCTCCTTCACGCCATTGGTGGCGGCGGCCTTCAGGGTCTTGCTGACCAGGACTTCGACGATCGCTTCCTGGAAACTGGCCACCAGGTCTTCGAGGCGATAGGGACCGGTTCCCCCCGCCCGAGCGGGAGATCCGAAGCGCCGAAGGAAATTCGCCACCGAGGTCTTGACCCCGCTGAAGCTGAATTCCAGGGAGGCATGATCGAAAAAGGCTCTTGGGAATTGGATGGCCTGCGGGTTGCCGTGGGCGGCGAGGCGGTCGATAACCACACCGCCGGGATATCCCAGGTCGAGCAATTTGGCGACCTTGTCGAAGGCCTCGCCGGCAGCATCGTCGCGGGTGGCACCGAGCAATTGATGCTGTCCGTCCGGGGCAACCAGGTAAAGCGCCGTATGGCCGCCTGAAACCACCAGGCAGATAAAGGGACTTGATAGCGGTTCGCGGTCGAGAAAGGCCGCGTGCATGTGCCCTTCCAGATGGTTCACGGCCAGCAGGGGCCGCTCCAGGGCATAGGCCAGGGCCTTGGCAGCACTGAGTCCCACCAGGAGCGCCCCCACCAGACCGGGGCCCTGGGTGACGGCAATGGCGTCGAGGTCACCGGCTTCAATGGTCGCTTCCTCGAGGGCCTGGCTAATGACGGGGAGAATCGCTTCCACGTGTTTTCGGGACGCAAGCTCGGGCACCACACCCCCATAGGGGCTGTGTACAGCAATCTGGCTGGCTACGATATCGGAGCGAATCCTTCGGCCATTCTCCACCACCGCCGCCGCCGTTTCATCACAGGAAGTCTCTATCCCGAGGATCAACATCGGTTTTTCAGAGCCTCATCCGAATTGCTTTCATGTACATCCCCTCTCGTCCCTGGCACCTTCGTCCTGTTGCTCACAGCCTCGATACTAATCCATCCGGCCGCTCTGATCAAGCTGACCGGGCGTTGGCAGGGTCAGGCACCGGTGTTCGATCCGATAGGCGTTGTCTTCTCCCCTGATAGTTGGTAAAAGGCGGTTCTGATTCAGCATTGTCCGATGATCACAGTGAAGGTCAAGGAACGCCATGAAGAAGCGACGCCGGGTATCTACCTCGAAAGCCAGCCTACCCCGATCTCCCGAGCCGCCCCCGCCGGTTCCGAAGAAGAGCAGCGAGCCTCAGCTGATCCCCGAAGACCCCCTGATGAGCCCTGGCAAGCGGCGTTGGCTTCAAATTCTGGCGCTCGTCCTGGTGGTGGCGTTGGGCTTGTGGGTGCGCCTCGAAGATCTGTACTCCTGGAAGAAGGAGCCGGGACGGGCCTTCTACCAGGGCGAACCGCTGTTGACAGCTCTCGACGGTCTTTTCTACCTCACCCTCGCCCGCGACCTGGTGGAAGGAACCTATCACCCCCTGGACGAGAAACGAGCGGTGCCGGACTACCCGCCGAGACCCAAGCCAGCGCCCCTCATCTCCGTGTTGACCGCGGGCGTCACCCGCCTCCTTCCTCTTTCCATCAACTGGGTGGCCGTATTGCTGCCTGCCGTCCTGGGAGTGTTGATCGTTTTGCCCCTCTATGGCCTGGGGAACTTCTACGGGGGGCCGCTGGCCGGGACCGTCGCTGCCCTGATAGGACTGCTGCCTCCCTATTATGTCTATCGCAGCGGGCTCGGGTGGCTCGACACGGATTGTCTCAACGTAACTCTGGCGGCCGGCGCCGCCTGTTTCTTTCTCCAGTTCGGCCTGACGACAGGTCGCCAACGCTATGTGCACTTTGCCGCTGGGATGCTCACCTACGGCCTGTTCCTATGGTGGTGGGACCAAACCCCGCACGTGGTCACCGCCATCTGCCTCATTCCCCTGGCTGTAGCCCTGGTATTCTATTATCGCCCCGAGCCCCGCGAACGTTGGATCTTTCTGGGTGGCCTAGGGTTGGGCCTGCTGCTCCTGCTCCTCTGGGAGGGCATGGGCCCCATCTGGCGCTTCCTCGGCATGCTTCAGGCCCAGTTCAGCTACATCAGCAAGGAAGCCACCGGCCCGTTCCCCAACATCGGGGTCTCGATCAGCGAGCAGGTGCGACCCTCCTTCACAAGCATGGTGACCATCACCTGCGGTAATTTCCTGACCTTCGTGACCGCCCTTTGCGGACTGATCCTGCTTGTCGGGCGGCACTGGAAAGAAAGCCTCTTTCTGGGGGCGCTGTTCGGGCTCTCGGTCTTTGCCTTCCTCTTTGCCCGGCGGTTCGCCATCTTCTGTGTGCCGCTGGTAGCCCTCGGCACCGGCTTTGTTGTCAGTGAACTCTGGGCCCTGCGCCGCCGCTTCAAACCCTTGACTTACGCGGTTCCCTGTTTCGTCGCCATTCTCATCTGGCCCATGCTTAAACTGAACCATACCCAGATCTACTGGCCCAAGGAGCCGCCCTCCATTGTCGCCATCCTCGCTCAGGCGGAGCAGAAAACGCCGCCAGAGGCGGTCATCTGGTCATGGTGGGACCATGGCTATACCATTCCCTACTGGGCCAAGCGAGCGTCGGTGAACGACGGGTCGGTTCATTCGGGAGAGCGGACCGTTTACAACGCGATCCCCTTGGCAACGGATAATGAACGGCTGGCAGCCAATTTCATCCAGTTCTACGTAGTCCGAGGGATGTCGGGGATGCACCGGTTCTTTGCCGCCACCGGCGAGGATCAGGCCAAGGGGCTGGCCTTCATCCAACGTATTCTGGCGGACGGCCCTGAAGCAGCCCGCGCCATTCTGGAGGAAACGCCGCTTCCTCCCATCGCCGACCGGACCACTACCGAAGAGTGGGTTGAATTCTTCTTTCCCGCTGAGCCCCGCCCCGTCTACCTCCTTCTGGATGATCTGCTCGCTCGGACTGCCTACTGGTGGTTCTGGTTCGGGACCTGGAACATGGACGAACAAGACGGCACCCATACGGACTATAAGGTCGTCCCCAATATCTATGAGGAAAACGGAGTGCTCAAAGTCAAAGGGGGGGGGATCGAGATCGACTCGCGCAGCGGCCGTTTCCTCCGGGGCAATCAGGTCATCCCCCTGGAGGAGATCACCATCTGGGACGGGCTCAAGCTCCAGAGGAAGCGTTTTAACCAGGGGAGTGACATCGTTCTGGATGTGTCCCTGCCACACCGCCTCGGCATGCTGACGCTTCGCGAGATGGCGGCTTCCGTCTTCAACCGCCTTTTCCTGCGACAGGCCGGCTCGCCCCAGTATTTCCACCCCGTGATCATACATGCCCCCTGGCATCAGCTCTGGGAAGTCCGGGGCGATGCCTGGAGACCGCGCTAGAGGGGGCGAGCAGGACAGGAAGTGAGGCAGAGCAGGGGGACAGGATGCCAGCCTCGAGGGGGAACCGCATCGCCAAAGAAGGGGCGGCGCAAGCCTACGCGCGGGTTCCCCTGTGATTGCCGCTCTTTCCATGGCTCCTTTTTCATGAGGTTTGCCAGGTTCCGGGTCAGTTTTTCAGCATCCGTTGCCGCATCCTCTGCTTTCCCTTTGCCGACCTTGGCTACAGCCTCACGGTCAAGAAAAAAACCGAGATACTTGCCCTCTCATGCAGCCATTCCCAACGCTTACCGCCTGGTCTCTTTGTTGTTGTCTGTCATTTGCTCATGCTCCTCTTGCCAGTCCCATTCACTACTCCCATCCAATACTCCAATCGTTCATGACCGCTCTTCGCCGGTCGCTCCTTGAATTCCGATCTTCTCACGCCATGCGCATCTCGGCATGATCAACACGGCTCTCCAGCCCTATCGTAAGTGAGGAGGAATAACTTGACGCTGAATAAAATGGTGAATAATCATGTGTGATCAGAAGTCAGATCAATCACGGCGGGATGGGTTACGGTCGATGACTGGGCCTGGCACCAACACCCGGCATTGACGAGTTGATCCGAAGTGAGAAAACGTGAATCAGCAGCAAGCCGGATTCTATAATGGGCGTTAAAGTTTTGCTGGCAGCGGTCCGACAGTATGGCGCAGTGATGCTGAATCGGTATGCCCTTTTTCGCCAGGGCCTGGAGGCATCACGGCTCAATGGGAAACGCTTGGCATATCGGAGACTGTTAATCCAAATCGCGAAATCAGCCTAGGAGGAGACGAAATGCAGATAGATAAGTATTTTCACAAGTGCGGCTATCCAATCCTGGAAGTGAAGAAACCGATAGGACTGGTGGTTGATACCTTTTTTCTGGATGGCAACACCCCGTTCTTGCAGGCTAAGGACGGAAAGCAAAATCCCAACGTAATCAAACGGTGTCCTGAATGCGGGGGCTTCATCGCCGTTGAAAAACTGCTGTCCGAAAAGCCGCCCAAGGTCGAGGAGAAAAAGCGGGTCACAGGCTATATTCCTGCAAGAATATAGCCTGAAATCCAGGCATGGATTGCGAGTGGCTGCCCCCTCCCGCGGAATGTTTCGTGTCAGGCTGAATATGATTGGGGAAATGAGGCCCAACCTGGTGAGATGAATGGTCGGGGCGAGAGGATTTGAACCTCCGACCCCCTGCTCCCAAGGCAGGTGCGCTAACCAGTCTGCGCTACGCCCCGTTCCATCAGGCCTTGGACCAATAGCATACGGCTTCCCGAATGGCAATCAC
>JAPXSS010000126.1:0-8781 GCA_033812955.1 Syntrophobacteraceae bacterium
CAATATGTGCGTAGCGCCATCGTATCCTACAACTTGTTGAGGTTGGCGAGGTTGAAAATAGCAACCACGGTTTAAGGGCAAGGGTAACCTTGGTTTACCAACATCAATGGAGTGGTGTACCCAAAAATCGTCATAAAACGACAGAATCATGGATCAACCTTTAAATCACCGGATCTCGGATGCCTTTCTGACCTCTGAAGCTCCCAATCTAGCTCTTACGTCAGGTTAGTGAATATAAAACACGGGGTTTCCGGATGAACACGAACTCGATCTCAACAAAGACGACGTTCAAAATATGACCAGGCCTCTACAGTCGGGAGTGAATGCTAAAAAGCCCCCCGTACAACTCAGTGGAGAAGTTGAATGCGACGAGGTCTACTTCTCAGTGTAGCAGGCCATAAAGGTCATCCTGAAGTTGTCAAAAATAAAGGGCGCAAGGGCTGACGAAACCGCCTGAAAAGCGCCCGAGGTCGTGGCACCTTGGAGAAGGAAAAACCTCCAATCTTGGGTATCATTCAGCACTCGGGTCAAGTCATGATCAGAATGCTTGAAAACGTCCGACAGGTCACTATTGAGCCCATCATTCGAGCAACTGTAGCCTCTGATACCAAGGTGTTCACGGATGAATACGACATCTATGCTCGTTTGACCCAGTGGGGATACGTTCACAGCACAGTCTGCCACGGCCTTGGAGAGTATGCTCGAGACGATGATGGGGATGGTTTCCATGAGGTCCATGTCAATTCCATCGAGGGGTTCTGGTCGCTTCTGCGCTCTTGGCTTCGACCTCATCGTGGCATATCTCAAGAAAGACTTCCTCTTTATCTGGGATTCTTGCCAGTTTGTTCACAACGTCAGAAAGCGCGGGAAAGCCTTGCTCCAGTCCCTAATTGAGGTCTTGGTTACGTAACAACCCGGATCCCATCATGAGCCAATTCCATTTTCAACACTTGCTTTCAGCACCGGAAAAGGTGATAGTGATTGCGAAGGACGCTGGCTCCAGCAATCCTTTGACGCTCGCAAGAGAACAGGTCAGAAAAGGTGCAAATGCTCACGCAAGCGGAATGCAATTTGCGTAGGCGAAGCGATGCGGCGAAAGGATAGATCTGGACCAATCCGGAGCGTACCGGGAGAAACGCGATGCCGAGGGCTTTCCGCACTTTCGTGAACGTGGTGTCCATCCTGCTGCTCATCTCGCTGATCAGAGTGAGCGCTAGTGGTGCGGTCCCGATCGCCACCCTGCCGGAAGCGCCGACAACCCCTGCCGGCTTTGCTACCGCCATGGCCGAAAAGGGAGGCGTACCGCCCACCCTCACCATCCCCCGGGAACCCGTCCACATGTTCCTCAAACGGGGTGGACAGAGCCGGTTCGAGCTGTTTTTCCTCGATGTCAAGTACGGTTTTGATCTTCGCGATTTTGAATTCTACAACGCCTGGTGCCTTGAAAAAGACAGGAAAATTCGGACCAACGCCCTTCATCAGGTGAGGCTCTACCACCACGATGACCCGGACCTCCCGCCAAAATTTAAGGCCATGCCCTGGGATCAGATCCACTATCTCATCAATCACCGGGATGGCGCCAAGACCGTAATTCAGGATGCAATCTGGTATCTCGCCGATCATCAGCAACTCCGTCGTCCCCTCAGCCCTGAGGCCCGCCAGCTGATCGAGCAGGCGGCTCTGAGGGGCAAGGGCTTCCGGCCAGCCGAGGGCCAACTGGCAGCCATCATTTGCTTCGTAGCGGGGCAGCAGACGGTGTTTATCGAAGTGGCCCTCCCTGAAGCGGCAGAGGTTGAGGCCTTTCCTGTTGCTTTCGCCCCCCCGCCGCCCGGTCCCGGACAGTCGTTCCTGCCACCTTGGCTGCCCCTGCTCGCCATTCCCATCGTTCCTCCGGTTGCCCTCCTCGTGGCGGATGATTCTTCTGACACCGCTTCGGACACGCCCATACAACCCCCTGGGCCATTCCCAGGGATATTGCCGGTCAACCCTCCGGGGGATTCTGAAAACCCGCCCACGGCCATTCCCGAACCAGCCACCGCTCTCCTGATCGGAAGCAGTCTGGCAAGCCTGTACATATGGGGCAGGATCAGAAAAAGAGGCTAGGCATCCCCCAACCGGGCCATTCCTGACGCCGGGTTCGACCCCGTCGCCGCTGGAAAGCGCTATCTCGTTGTCTTGACAGTTCTTTCCGGGTTCTTTAACATTGGTCTGACCATGATCAACCATACAACCCAACCGGGCTAAGCATTGACGTTGTCGAAACAACGGCAGCGTCGGTAGCGGGGAGAGCGATGGCAGTAAAAACGGCGCAGATGCGGGATAATACTGTGACAGGCACCGATTCCGAGGCCATAACCGGTCGGCTCCATGCCATGAAGCAGCGCATGGAGTGGCTCTATGCCAGGAATTTCGACACCCGCCGGGAAGAGTCTGCGGAACCCGAGGGAGCGGCTAACGGCATGCCATACCGGCCCCCGGTGGACATGTGGGAAACGGACAGTGAATGGCTCATCTTCGTCGATCTTCCGGGGGTGGGCGAGGAAGACTTTCAGGTTGAATTCATCCGGGAGCACCTGATCATCCGAGGCCGGCGCCAAGGCCCAACGATCCCGGAAGGCACCGCCGTGACCCCGCCCGAGCGCCCTCAGGGGGCTTTTTCCCGTAGCTTTCTGCTGCCGGCCGAGATCGAGGCTGAAGCGATTAAGGCCGAACTCAAGCACGGAGTCCTGACGGTGGCCATCACCAAAGATCGCGGGCTCCCGTCAGCCGGGCAGCAAGTCCGGGTAAAGACTGGCTGACCGGTGGAAGGGTCCCTTCGACATCCCTGTGGGTAGGGCTGTCATGATCGGTTGTTCACACCTCCCTCCGGGGCGCCGGAAACGCATGAAAGGGATCAAGCTTAACAGGCAATCCGCAATTCGCAGGTTAGTTAAGAGGCAGGCATCTCTGGTTTCGGACCACAACAAGATGGAGGTTTTCCTCATATGAACAGCAGAATCCGTACTACCCTGTTGCTGACCCTGCTCACCCTTCTGATCGTCTGGATGGGCGCCCATTTCGGCGGTCAGAACGGCATGATCATAGCCTTTTTCTTTGCCGTCATCATGAATTTTGGCAGCTACTGGTACTCCGACAAGATCGTGCTGGCCATGTACCGTGCCCAGCCGCTGGAGGAAAGCCAGGCGCCGGGGCTCTTTCAAATGGTGCGCGAGCTGTCGGCCCAGGCGCAACTGCCCATGCCCCGCATCTACCTGCTCCCCGAAGAGACGCCCAACGCCTTTGCTACCGGGCGCAATCCGGAAAATGCCGTGGTCGCCGTGACCGAAGGCTTATGGCGGCTTCTGACCCCTGATGAAATGCGCGGCGTCCTGGCCCATGAGATTGCTCACATCAAGAACCGCGACATCCTGGTGAGCTCCATCGCTGCAACCCTTGCCGGGGTGGTCATGCTCCTGGCCAACATGGCGCGCTGGGGGGCAATCTTCGGGGGACTGGGCGGCCGCGATGATGAAGAAGGGGCGGGCGGCGGCCTTTTGGCCTTTGTCGTTACTGCCGTGCTTGCTCCCCTTGCCGCCATGCTCATCCAGATGGCCATTTCCAGGTCCCGCGAATACCTGGCCGACGAAACGGCGGCCCGGATTTCGCACCGTCCGGAATCCCTGGCGCGCGCCCTCGAAAAACTGCACCTGGCCTCCCAGCGGATTCCCATGGTGTCCGCTCAACCGGCAACCGCCCACCTGTTTATCGTCAATCCACTGACGGGCCGAAGCCTGGCCAACCTCTTCAGCACCCATCCTCCCATCGAGGAGCGCATCCGGCGCTTGCGCGGCCAGGCGGCCCGCTGATCACCACCATCGAGGAAGGCGTCAAGGCCTTGGCGCCTTCCTGGCCTGAAGCCGCTCGAGAAGCTGGCCGTGGAGCCTTCCGGGGCAACCAGTTTCCCTTTGACATCAACCGGTTTTTTCATTACAGGTACCAGCGTATCGGAACCGTAACAGCTATTCCCATACGTGACGACTGGAGCTGATCCCGACCATTGGCGCACGCGAAGCTCGCCCTTGTTCACGGGCCGAAGCGGCTGGAAAGAGAACTTGATCATGGCGAACGTTGTTATTATCGGTACCCAGTGGGGAGATGAGGGCAAGGGCAAGGTGGTCGATCTCCTCACGGAAAAGGCTGACTGTGTGGTGCGTTTTCAGGGCGGCAACAACGCCGGCCACACGCTCGTGGTCAATGACCGGAAGCATATCTTTCACCTCATCCCCTCGGGGATCCTTCATCCCGACAAAACCTGTCTCATCGGTAACGGGGTGGTGATCGACCCCGGCGTCCTCATCAAAGAAATCAATCACCTGCAGGAACAGGGCGTGGCAGTAACCCCGGAAAATCTCGTGGTCAGCGCCTCCGCCCATGTGATCATGCCCTATCATCGCGCTCTGGACGCTGCCCGTGAAAAGCACAAGGGGAAGACCAAGATCGGCACCACCGGGCGTGGCATCGGCCCCTGCTACGAAGACAAGGTCGGCCGTGCCGGCATCCGCATCCACGACCTGCTCGACCCCACGGTCTTCACGGAAAAGCTGCACCGCTCTCTCGAGGAAAAGAACTTCCTGTTAGAGCAGTTCTTCCGCGAACCACCCCTTGACCCTGCCGCTATCGAGGACGAATACCTGGCGTACGGCGAGCAGCTCGCGCCTTATGTCGAAAGTGTTTCCGAATTCCTGTACAAGATGGATCGAGCCGGTCGCAACCTGCTCTTCGAGGGCGCTCAGGGAACACATCTCGATATTGATCACGGCACCTATCCGTACGTTACCTCCTCCAATACCGTGGCCGGAAATGCCTGCTGTGGTGCGGGAATCGGTCCCACCCGCCTTCACCGTGTGTTTGGCGTGGCCAAGGCCTATACCACGCGCGTCGGGAGTGGTCCCTTCCCGACGGAACTGCTGGGTGACACCGGCATCCGGATCCGGGAAATCGGCGGTGAATTTGGCTCGACCACCGGCCGGCCTCGCCGCTGCGGCTGGCTCGATATGGTGGTCCTCAAGACCTCGATCCGCCTCAATGGGCTCTCAGGCCTGATCATCACCAAGCTGGACGTGCTCACCGGCATCCCCCGGCTGAAAATCGCCACCGCCTATCGCTGCGGCTCAACCCAGCGGGAAACTCTGCCGCCGTCAGTCTCCGCCGTCGAAACCTGCCAACCCATGTTCGAAGAATTCCCCGGTTGGGAAGAAGACATCCGCCAGGTACGCCGATGGGCCGATCTTCCCCGGAATACCCGTGACTACCTCCTGGCCATCGAAGAGCTGGCCGGAATTCCGCTGGCGGTCGTTTCGGTCGGACCGGGTCGCGAGGAGACGATCATCCTGCACCATCCCTTCGAAACCTCCTGACGATAAGGCATCACGTTCGAGCTGGTCGTCTTTCCGTGCGGGGCCGTGGTCATGATCTTCGAGCTCGTGGGATCACGACTCCCCGGTGTGGGCTGGCTCAGCTTCCCCTTTTCCCATGGAAGGAACGGGGTGAAAGGTGAAAAGTGACGGATGGGATGATTGCACCGGGGGAGGTGGCTTTCGACATCGATGGGGTGGTGCTCGACACCATGGCCATGTTCGTCCGCCTGGCGCACGAACGCTATGGTTTCACCTGGCTGAAGCGGGAGGATCTCCGCCACTATGAGCTGTACCCGTCTTTGGACCTCCCTCGCGAAACCGTGGACGAACTCATCTGCCTCACCCTGGACGATGACCATACCCGCCAGGTACCACCGGTGGAAGGGGCGCTGCCGGTTCTCACCGAACTCGCCCGGCACGGCCCGTTGCGCTTTGTAACCGCACGCATCTGGCCGGAATCCATCATCGCCTGGCTGCAGAAGGCCCTCCCGGAAGTACCCGCCGATGGGATCGAAGTCTACGCCACGGGCCGGCCCGAAGCCAAGAGTGAGCTCCTGAAGGACCTGGCGGTGCCCTATTTCGTCGATGACCGTCTTGAAACCTGCTGGCTGCTCGCCGCCGCCGGCCTGAAGCCGCTGCTCTTCGACCAGCCCTGGAACCGCAGCCAGCAATTCCTCCCCTTTCCGCGAGTCGCCAACTGGCAGCAGCTCAGCCTCCGCTTGATGATTTGAGCATAGCGGACCAAATTTCCTTTTGTCTCCTTCTCCTTTGCGGTAGAATGGCTCGGTCATGTCGGCTCCGGCGAGGAGGATCGGAATCATTCTCAAGCGTTGGCCCCAGGCCGCGAAGAACGTACCATGGACATGCACGACGACAAAACAGAAGCCAGCAACCCAGGCGACGCACCGCCCCTGCAGATCAAGGCCAATCGCCAGGGATTCACCCTGGTACCGGCTCCGGCGGCCCCGTTTGACGCACTGGTCGGGTACCTGGAAAAGCGCTTCAGTGAGTCCCGGGATTTTTTCCGCCGCGCCGAGATGACTCTCGATCTCCGGGAACGGCCCCTGCGCACCGATGAGATCGCCCTCCTACACCGCCTTTTGGTGGATCGGGGACAGGTGCGGCTGGTGGAAGTGAAGCTCGGGGAAGACCTTGTGCTGGTCATGGATCGCCCGTCCGAGCGTCAGCCCTTCGTTCCCCGAGTCTCCCCGCCGCCCCGTCCGGACCACGCGGCTCTGATCATTCACAACACCTGCCGGTCGGGCATGCGGGTAGTATCCGATGCCGATTGCGTCGTGCTGGGCGACGTCAATCCGGGCGCCGAAGTGATTGCGGTCGGAAATGTGATCGTTTTCGGCAACCTTCGTGGAGTGGCTCACGCCGGCGCCGGCGGCGACCGCTCGGCCCGCATCTGGGCGCTCAGCATCGAGCCCAGCCAGCTCCGTATTGCCGACCTGGTAGCAGTGCCTCCGCGCGGGGGCAAACCGGCGGCTAAGCGCTATGAAATTGCAGAAATTCAGGATAACTTGATTGAGGTTATCACCTTAAAGAGATAGGACGGGAATCATGGCCGGGAAGACCATTGTAGTGACATCGGGCAAGGGCGGGGTCGGCAAGACCACGACCGTCGCCAATATCGGTACGGCATTGGCGAAAAGGAAGTACAGCGTGGTGATGATCGATGCGGACATCGGGCTGCGCAATCTGGATGTGGTGATGGGCTTGGAAAACCGCATCGTCTACAATCTCTTGGACATCATCGAGGGCAAGTGTCGCAAGCAGCAGGCCATGATCCGCGATCGCAAGTTCCCAAACCTGTTCATTATTCCGGCTGCCCAGACTCGCGAAAAGGCCGCCGTGAAACCCGAGCAGATGAAGGAGCTGTGCGCCGAACTGGCGGCGGAATTCGACTACGTCTTCATCGACTGCCCCGCCGGGATTGAACAGGGGTTTAAGAACGCCATTGCCGGTGCTGAAACGGCCGTGGTCGTCACCACTCCGGAGGTCTCCGCCATCCGCGACGCCGACCGGGTGATCGGGCTCCTGGAAGCCGACTCCCTCAAAGACATCCATCTCATCATCAACCGGCTGAACCATCGGATGGTCAAGAAGGGAGACATGATGTCCACCGAGGACATCATCTCGCTCCTGGCCGTACCGCTCCTCGGGGTGGTGCCCGAAAGCGATGAGGTCGTGGTTTCCACCAACCGCGGCACCCCTCTGGTTCTTGATCGCGGCAGTAAGGCAGGACTTGCCTTTCAGCAAATGGCAGCGCGCCTGAATGGGGAAAATGTTCCTCTTGATACGGCTCAGAAGGTCACTCTTGTGGACCGCGTCAAGCGCTTCATCTGGAGCTAGAAAGGAGGCTCATCGCATGCTGAAGGCAATTCGTCGGTTTTTCGGGGAAAACCCAAGCTCCAAGGTGGCGCGGCAGCGGATGCAGGTGGTCCTCATGCATGATCGCATGGACATCGCCCCGGACATCATGGAAGCCGTCAAGAACGACATCATCAAGGTGCTCTCCCGCTACATGGAACTCGACAGCCAGAGCATCCGGGTCGATCTCGAACAGGGCAAGAACTATACCGCCCTCATCTCCAACGTTCAGATCAAACGCGTCTACCGCCACAGCATGTCAACGTGAGGCGTGAAGGGTAAAGGGGCGGAGCCTTCAGTTGCGCACTGGGAAACATCCAGCTTCCACCCGGAGGTGCACTCATGCCGGTTTCGGTCTTTTTGGCCGCCAGTCTTAGTAAGGTGCGTTCCCGACTACGACCCCGCCGAGGGCGTTACGGTGACCGTCGAGCCCGGTTCTTCGGTCCGGGATCTGGCCCGGCGGCTGACCGGCCTTCCAGCAAGCCCCCTGCGCGGTCATTGGACCTTTTGCCGTTCACCCTTCCGCCATTCCAACTTCTGCGGTTCGCTTTTCCACGCCTCACTCCCCGATAACTTCCCGCGCCTTTCGCATTGCCTCCTCGAGATCCGGCACCAGGTCGAGCGAGAGCGTGAGTCCTTTCCTGGAGGGATGGAATTCCCCGTCGTCCCCTTTGTAGTAGACGCGAAGGTCCAGGTACTGCTTCTTCTTGAAAACGGTCAGGGAAACGCGAATCTCTTCCAGTGGATTCTTTGGAAACGTATGGATCAACTGCGAAGTGTCACTCATGAATGATTCCCTTGCTAATCTTGATCATCCAATCAACCAGGCAACGCGGTCGGTCGGACCGCAAATTCCCGATAATCGAAGGCTGGCAGCGATGGCTTCCGATCTGCCCCTCCCCCACAAGGCTTCCCCTCTAACAAATAGCATAGGTCTCAGCAAGCACTTTCTC
Source organism: Syntrophobacteraceae bacterium (assembly GCA_033812955.1). GTDB lineage: Bacteria > Desulfobacterota > Syntrophobacteria > Syntrophobacterales > Syntrophobacteraceae > JADGQM01. The sequence continues at coordinate 8,726 of JAPXSS010000126.1, forward strand.
CAGCCGGATAGCCGCGGACCTGCCATGAACGGCGCGCCGCTCACGGGGTTTAACGC
>JAPXSS010000127.1:0-1396 GCA_033812955.1 Syntrophobacteraceae bacterium
CACCCGGTCCCTCGGCAAACAAGGAGCTGACGATCCTTTCCCGGTTGAATCCTAATCGCCTCTGTTTGCATTCAGAATCTCCGTAACTCTCTCGGCCTTCATTCTGCCGTACGTGTTCTTGTTGACTACCATCGCCGGCGCCAACGCACAGGCACCTATGCACGCCACCGTCTCCAACGTGTACGCCCCGTCCGCCGTCGTCTCACCCGGAGATACCCCCAGCTGAGTCTGCACCTCCTCCAGCACCCGACCCCCACCCATCACGTGGCAGGCCGTCCCCTGGCACACCATCACGATGTTCCGACCCAGAGGACTGAACTTGAACTGCGCGTAAAACGTCGCTACCCCGTAAACCTCCACAGGATCCATCCGGCAGAACTTGCCCGCTGCCGTCATCGCCTCCGGAGGCAGGTAGCCAAACGCCCCCTGGATGTCCTGCAGAACCGGAATCAGCACATCGCGCTTCCGATAATGCCGGGAAAAAATCTCCTGCAATTTCTCTTGCATCGCCTACTTCCTCCCAATGACGTTTTGATATGGTGAACGAAAGAGGCCCGAAGACCTCACTGAAGCCCCAGGACTTGCATCAATGGCGCACCAGCGCAGTGCTCCCCCCAATGAACCTGAAACGATAGTTGACTCTGACTTCCGGTAAAATGACGGCAAAAACAGGATAAAAATCGGCTGGCTGACTGCTCTTGACCAATGCACTATTGGCCGGTAGGCCCGACTTCACAAATGCATGCTCACCCTGAACATCCTGACCCTACACCAATCCGATAATCAACTCTGAACTCGAACTGCACCAAAAGAACGTCCGCTTCAACCCGAGCTTCTCCGCTGCATTGCTTCAGAACGGGCACCTCTTCAACATCTCGACGTGCAAATACAGCCCCCCCCCCTCAGGATGGCTACCTACACTACCCCGAAGAAACGGCATTTGCCCATCCCAGAAACATCTTTACTCTGTCGAAAACCGCATGATACGCAAGTCACCTTATACTGTGCGAATTTAATGTCAAGCCATTTTTGGACAAAAGTCGAAGCATATTCAATATGTTAGCTTCAGCATAATATATCTATACGATTTTACTAATGGGTATAACTGGGATGATGGCTCCTTGATTTCGCCCTGTGAGCCTTTGAGGTGATCGGCGCGGTGCAAGTTTTCACCGATGTCAGCAGCCGCTCATCCTATGAACTGTAACTCAAAGGGCTCATCGCAGATTTGCGTGGAAAAGGTCTGTCATGTCCTTGGTGTCATTCTGAGCGTAGAGAGGAATCTAGTTGAATTGCCTCAAGAATCGAGATTCCTCGGCCCTTGGCCTCAGAATGACAAGATGGCTTCTCTCACGCTAATTCGCGATGAGCCACTCAAAGAACTCAAATACGGGCG
>JAPXSS010000127.1:1406-8450 GCA_033812955.1 Syntrophobacteraceae bacterium
CTGAACGTTACCATCTCCCTCGGGGCCACCCTCTTCAAAGAAGGGGACACGGTCGACACGCTCATCGAGCGAACGGACCGGCTTCTTTATCAGAGCAAAAATGCAGGGCGTAATCGCCCGACAAGGGGTTGAATAACCCTCACCAGGGACGCCGCTCGAAGTTGAAGAGAGAAAAAGGCCCTGCTGCTCCGGCTTCCTGGAAACCCTGGAGCAGTTGTCGCAATTCGGGCAGGCGACCGGCAGGCCCATCACTGAGGTCCAGACAGAACCAGCGATAGCCGTACTCGCGCAAGACGGGAAGCCGGTCCAGCCAGTTGACCGGAGTGTCCGCAAAGATCAGGGCATTACCCGCCCGTCGTTCAAACAGGTAGGTTTCTTCCCGCGGAGTCCGAAAGGGCTTGCCCTCATCCAATTTGGGAACCAGGCGGGAGGTGAACAGGGGGGGCCATGAGTAGAGGCTGACCGCGGCAACGGCGGCAGGCTGCTTCTGCCGAGCCAGCAGTTGCAGCTCTTCGCGGGTGATTTCCAGGGAGAGGATACTCCAGCCGCACCCGGCCAGGGCCAGCTCCGCCATGGCCGCGGCATTCCGCACGTTGAAGCGATAACCGGCCATCAGAGTGAGACTACCGCGGTCGGGAAAAAAATCGAAGTGCCCCCAGTTGTTGAGCTCCCACGCGTGAAAGCCTCGCTCGCAGAACCAGCGAACCCCCAGACGGTAGTACCGGTCTTCCTTTTCGGCAATGAGCGGCGGCAGTGACCAGGCAAAGCGCTGCTTCTCCGGTTCGGTAAACCGATGCTTCGCCAGGCGCTCGAGATTGCCATGGGTCGCGGCCAACAGCACCCACCGGGCCGGTGACCGAAAGGCCTCGGCGAGCTGCCCCACCCGGCCGATTCTGACGATCAAGGTCTCCACCCCGTCAGCCTTGGCGGGCTTCGCTTCCGGCCGCCCCCGAAGGGACCATTCCTCTCCCTGGAATCTTCTTCGAAACCGCGTGCCCGCCGAGATTTCATTGCGGATCTGCTGCCAGGCACCACCAGCCGAAGGCGCTTTGCTCCCAACCCGGATGAGGCGCTCTCCCACCCGCAGGTCACCCCTGACGGTCAGCACCACCCTCTCCCCAGACCGGCCGCAGGAGACCCGCTGGCCAAGTTCCGAGACCATCTCAGAAACCGTGAAAGCCTGCCGTTCTTTTCCCTGGGAAGCCTCCGGCCGCACCCGGTCACCCAGGCGCAGTTCATGGCGCAGCACGGCAACCACGCGTCGGCCGTCAATCCGCTTGACAGTGCCCACCCATTGGCCGCTTGACCCGGACCGATGAGCCGAAAGGATTTCGCGGTCGGGATGGTCGGCAAAGAAACCCATGGTGAGGCGCCTCGAAGGCGACCGGGCAAGCAGTTCGCGGGCTTCGCTCAAGACCTCCCGTTCCTCGCCGGGGGGCGCATCGAGGACCAGGCGATAGGCCCTCACCACCTGAGCAAGATAGTCCGCCGCTTTCATCCGCCCTTCAACCTTGAGGGCAGCAATCCGCAATCGCTTCAATTCCGGCAGGGCAGTGAGCAGGCACAGATCGTTGCACGAAAGGAAGAAACCTTCTTTGCGGCCCTGCTTGAACTGTAGCCGGCAGGGTTGCACGCAGCGCCCTTGCAACCCGCTGTGACCGCCCCGGAAACTGCTGGCCAAGCATAGCCCGGAATAGGAATAGCAGAGCGCCCCATGCACGAAGACTTCCAGTTCCACCGTGGTCTGCCGGGCAATCTCGGCGATTTCCCTCAGATTCAGTTCCCGAGCCAGGACCACCCTCCGAGCCCCCATCCGGCCCAACTGCGCCACCCCGGCATGGTTGTGAATCGTCATCAGGGTGCTCGCATGGAGTCGCAGGGCAGGAAAGAACTGCCTCGCCAGGAAAAACAGTCCTGGATCCTGAACGATCAGGGCGTCTACTTTCAGGTCCTCAAGGGCCCGGAGCAGGTCGAGGGTGCGGGGAATATCACCGGCCGTGAGGATGCTGTTCAGTGCCACATAAATCGCCACGTTGCGCCGGTGGGCGAAAGGGAGCAGGACCGCCAGTTCTTCCAGGGTAAAGTTGGTGGCCGAAGCCCGCGCACTCAGTTGCTTCAAACCAAGGTAGACGGCATCCGCCCCATGTTCCACCGCCGCCCAGAAACTCTCGACCTGCCCCGCCGGAGCCAGCAGTTCAGGGCCGACCGCCGCCTTTCGTGAGTTCTTGTCCCCGTGTTTCAGATCATCTTTCCCACGTCGGAATGAAAAACCTTCCCAAAAATGGTATCCACATGTTTGAGGTGGTAGCGAAGATCGAAAACTTCAGCCAGTTCTGCCGCATTCAGCCGGGCGGCCACCTCGGGGTCCCGGCTCAGGCGTTCCCGGAGCTGCCCGCCCTCCTGCCACACGGCCATGGCGTTCTTCTGCACCAGTCGGTAGGCCTCTTCCCGGCTGAGCCCCTTCCTGGTGAGGGCCAGCATGGCCTGCTGGGAGAAGAGCAACCCGCCGGTGAGTTCCAGATTGCGCTGCATGTTTTCCGGGTAGACGATCAGCCGGTCGAGCACCCGGGTCAGCCGTACCAGCATGTAGTCCAGGAGGATCGTCGAGTCGGGGGCAATGATCCGCTCGACCGAAGAATGGCTGATGTCTCGTTCGTGCCAGAGGGCGACATTCTCCATGGCCGCCAACGCATTGCCGCGGAGCACTCGCGCCAATCCGGCAAGGTTTTCCGAAGCAATGGGGTTCCGCTTGTGGGGCATAGCGGACGACCCTTTCTGCCCCGCCGCAAAAAATTCTTCGGCCTCGCGCACCTCGGTGCGCTGCAGGTGACGGATTTCAATGGCAATCTTTTCGATGGAACAACCGACCAATGCCAGGGTCATGAAGTACTCCGCATGGCGGTCGCGCTGGATGATCTGATTGCTTACCGGGGCGGGTTCTAGACCCAGTCTGAGGCAGACCTTTTCTTCGATGACGGGATCAATGTTGGCATAGGTCCCTACCGCCCCCGAAATCATCCCCACCCGCACCGCTTCCCGGGCGTGCCGGAGGCGCTCCCGGTGGCGTTTCAGCTCCGCATACCATAGGGCAAACTTCAGGCCAAGGGTGATCGGCTCCGCATGAATGCCGTGCGAACGCCCGATCATAACGGTATCCTGCCAGCGGAAGGCAGCCTTCTTGAGCACTTCGAGGAGCCCTTCGAGGTCCTCCAGCAGCAGGTCCGAGGCTTCGACCAACAACAGCGCCAGAGCCGTGTCGAGCACATCCGAAGAAGTCAGCCCCTCGTGAATGTGGCGGGAAGCAGGGCCGACGTATTCGGCAACATTGGTGAGAAAGGCAATGACATCATGCTGGGTTTGCTTTTCGATCTCGGCGATGCGGGCCACGTCGAAATCGGCCTTCTCCCGGATCGCACGCAGATCCTCCGGGGGAATGCGGCCTTCCTCGGCAAGCCCCTCGCAAACCGCCAGCTCGACCTGCAACCATTTACGATACTTGTTTTCCAGGGTCCAGATCCGCCCCATTTCAGGCCGGGTGTAGCGTTCGATCACGGGTAGGGCCTCCTGCTGGTTGCATTTTCCTCAGAGAGAATGAATCCTCACGAGTGTCTCTCCGGACGGCCCCGTAGGCATGAGCGGGCGTTGCTTCGTCATGCCCCGGAAAAACACGCCCGGGGCTTCCCGGCATACCAGGGCGCCGAAATTGCCGCTTGCTCCCCTTTGAGGGTCACCCTATAACATGCCCGCCGGCATTTGCCAAGAAACCGCCGGCAATCGAGATTCATGTGAGGCTCTTGCAGAACTGTCAATTTCCGCCACCCCGACGAAAGCCGGGGTCCAGAAATGCTCGAAAAGCCTGGTTTCCGTCTTCCGCCGGAATGACGACCGGGGAATTTTGCAAGAGGCTCATGTGATACAAGGAAAGCGATGCCCCTGCTGGGTGGGCCCATGTCCATTGCCGGCGGCAAGCCCCCGGCTTTTCGCTAGATCCGGGAAGTCGGCGGCTAGGGAGGCTTCAGCTGATTACCCACAGGGTTTTGTCCCCGGCCAGCTGCATGATTTTGTTGCTGACCCGGCCCATGAAGAACTCCTGGACTTTGGAGAGCCCCCGACGCCCGACCACGATGGTATCATAACCGCCCGCTTCCGCTTCCTCGAGGATCGCGTTGGCCGGATTGCTGCTTCCCCGCAAGACTTTCTCGCTGATGCGGGCCGGAGCCAGCCCTGCCCGCAACAGGCGTTTGGTGGCATCGGCAAAGACCGATTCCATCCCCTTTCCGACCTTATCCAGTTCATTTTCCAGGCTTTCCTGCCAGGCCTTCTCGGAAGTCGGCGGGGCGGGTTTGCCGACGAGCTGATGAAAGATGTCAAACCCTTTTACCACATGGCACAGGGTGACCTCAAAAGGCTGAGCCCCACTCAGCATATCCGCCACATAATCCACCGCCAGCATGGCGCCCTCGGAGGCATCCAGCGCGATCAGGAACTTCCCGCGCTGCTCGCCCCCGCCGATGACCCAGATGGGGATGTGAACCAGCTTCTCCACCAGTTTGTTGGCGATACTGCCAAGTACAAAGTCTTTGAGTTCGCTCAGCCCGCGGCGGCCGACCACCACCGTGTGATACCCGGCCTGGGATTCGGTGATGATATCCCGGGCAATACCGACCTTGCGTTCATCGATCCGGACGATCACGGATTGCCTGGGAACTCCCGCCGATTCGAGCACTTCGCAGGCCTGTTCCATAAACTCCCGGATAGCCCGTTCCTGCTGAAGCTCCCATTCCTTGATGTCGGCGATACGGTAGTTGAACGAGGGCTGCCGCTGGAGGTCCAGGAACGACTCAGGGACCCTGGTCATGATGTGGTAGAGCACAATTTTGACCCCCCGAGGCGGCACGGTTTTGGCCACGTACCGAACCGCCGCCATGGCCTGGTCCGACCCATCCACGGACACCAGCACACTCCTGCGCACGGATCTGCTCATCTCTCCTCCTTTCCAGCTCTCTCAGGACCCCATTTTCGATACCATCAGAGCCTCTTGCAAAAGTCTCCGAGCTTCATTCCGGCGGAAGCCGGAATCCAGGATTTTCACAGGTTTCTAGACCCCGGCGTTCGCTGGGGTGACGTGATACAAGGGTTCTCCAAGAGGCTCATCATAATACCAGGTTGGAACGCAATTGTATGCGAGAGAATCACATCCTCTTGAGTGTCAGCATTCCTTCCATTATGTTATCCCCGACCTTGGCGGAACGTGCAAGCCGTGAGAGGCTCGCAGGCGACCCGTGACACACCGTCACCAAGGCAGTCGACAGCGAACCGGAACCCGCCGTGCTACAACCCAAAGGGCATCATCAGCCGAACGGATAGCCCTATTGAACGGCGTCGAGCTCGTTGCATGGGCGACACTTTGAGACCATTCTTGCGGGAGCACTCATGAACACCGGACACCACCTTCGAGACGGCCTCCTCTCGGGAATTCACAAGGGCTGGCAGGGGTTCATGTGGATGATGAAGATCCTGGTTCCCATCTCACTTTTTACGGCCATCCTCGAGTGGAGCGGCTGGATCAGCCAGCTTGATTTTGTCGTACAGCCGATCATGAAGCTCCTGTTCCTCCCTCCCATGGCGGCACTCCCTCTTCTCATCGGGGCTCTCACCGGAGTCTATGGAGGCATCGCCGCCATGGCGGTGCTACCCTTTACCCTCGACCAGATGACCCTCATGGCCATCTTCATCCTGATCTTCCACAATGTGGTCCAGGAATCCATCATCCAGGGCAAATCGGGCATCCATCCGCTGAAAGCCCTGCTGTTCCGCTTCATCCCGGCCGTCTTCACGGTCGTTTTAGCTGCTCAATTCCTCGATCCCGGTGATGGTGAGGGCATGACCAAGGCCGTTCTGGCCACCTCCGCCCCACCCTTCGTCGAAATGCTGCAGGGCTGGGGCTGGACCATGCTCGCTCTGGCCTTCAAGGTTTTCCTGATCATCATGAGCCTGCTCATCATACTCGAGCTCCTCAGAGCTGCCGGCTTGATCGATCATATCGTCCGCCTCTTCAAACCGCTCTTTGTCCTTTTCGGCCTGAATCCCACCGGGGGTATCATCTGGATCGCGGCGCTGCTCTTCGGCTTGACCTATGGAGCGGCCGTCATTGTCGAGGAAGCAAAGAGGGGGCACCTGACGAGAGATGAACTGGAACGGCTGCATCTTTCCATCGGCATCAACCATTCCATCATCGAGGACCCCACGCTCTTCCTGGCGCTGGGCCTGGGGGCGTTCTGGCTCTGGCTGCCACGCCTGGCGGCAGCCATCGTGGCCGTGCATCTTCTGCGAGTCTACCGGGTTGCCATGGGCCATCGTCACCGTTCCCCCGCCATCAGGGATTAGAGACTGTACGATAATAATTGCCTCGCCTGACAGAATCGTAGGGTATGCCCTGCCCACATCCCGCCCCCCCATCCGACAGAATCGTAGGGTGGGCTGTGCCCACACGCTGCCCCTGCCCTGCACCCACATCCCGCCCCATCGGTGGGCACAGCCCACCCTACAAAAACTCTGCCCACAGGCCACCCTACAAAAACGGTGCCCTTGTTTCTGGATGATCAGGTAGCTGATCAAGGAAGGCGGTGGTGGGCCGCCGACGCCGGTGACATCGGCAACCCATCCCGATTCAAGACCAGCTGCCTACACAGCCGCTCCCTCTCTTGACAACCCTGCATCCGGTGCGATACTGTCGCATCGTTTTGAGAGGGTCCGGGACATTGCGGCATGAGTCTCGGCCCAATGTGGGAATGTGGGAAGATCTGCTGTCATCCCGCTTGGAATTGCGTGGAGCTGCATTTCGCTCCGCTCAACGCAACCTCCAATAAGATGCCGAGCCTTCTCCGCAATGCAGCAACCCCACGGTCTGGCAGTGAACACAGCGCGGCAAAGCCGCAACCAAAGTGAAGAATTGAAGGCGTTTTCCAACTGTTGTAAGTTTCGAGTTAGCCGCTCAGAAACTACATCACCAGGAGGAAAACGCCTTGAAGTCCTTTATACAAA
>JAPXSS010000128.1:0-8129 GCA_033812955.1 Syntrophobacteraceae bacterium
GTCATGTCCTTGGTGTCATTCCGAGCGTAGCGAGGAATCTAGTTGAATTGCCTTAAGAATCGAGATTCCTCGGCCCTTGGCCTCGGAATGACAAGATGGCTTCTCTCACGCTAATCCGCGATGAGCTACAACTTTTTGCCAACATTCCGGAAAATGCTCTAAGATACGCGGACGTTCCCGGAGTCCTGAGAGTCTGGGAGCAACACACCGCGGAGGAACTGACCCTCCATTTTGTGGATTCCGGTCCCGGCGTGCCGGAGGCCTCCCTGGAGAGGCTGTTCGATCATCTCTATCGGGTGGATGAAGCGAGCACTCGCGAACAGGGCGGAAGTGGTCTGGGACTCGCGATCGGCAAGAGCATAGTGTGGCGGCCTTGGGCGATGGAATAAAAGCCGCCAATGCTCCTGGACCAGGCTTGTGGATCGAGATCCGGCTGCCCCTCCTGCCGATCTGACGGCAGGGAAAGGCGGTTATTCCCATGGGGTATCAAAAAATCCTGGTAGGCGACGGTCAGGAGCTGAAGCTGACCCCCTGCGAATTTCAGTTACTGAAAGTGCTGGACGCCCATCCCAACCGGGTGTTTTCCCGTACCGAGCTCCTGAATTTGGTCCAGGTTACGATTTTGAAGGGTATGAACGCACCATCGAAACTCACATCAAGAACCTGCGCAAGAAGATCGCCATCATCATCCCCGACCGTCAGCTGGTGAGTACGCTCTATGGACTGGGATACAAAATGATCGAAGCGGAGGAGGAGAGGAGAACATAATGATCGAATCGTTGCGGGACTTCTGCCTGCCCTACCACATCCATTTTGACCAGGAACCGCAACTCCTCGGGGCTTCCCGGCAGGCCTGGCTCATTCGGGACATTGAGGACAGGAATTGGACCATCAAGGTCAAAGACCCCCAGGACCATACTCCGGAACTGTTGAAGAATTTTTCGGTACTCCACCCTCCGTTTGCCTATCCTCAACCCCTTTCGGAAACCAACGCCCCCTATCTGCTTTACCCCCACCTGGAGGGCACGCTGCTGGCAGACGGTGATTTCGAGAACCCTGACATCATCGTTCAGGTGATGGAGATCATCGGCCGCGTCCAGGCCACCATGCGATCCCTGGTGCTGGTGCCATTCTACCAGGAAACCATGCGCCTCAGGGATAAGGACCCCCTGGAAAACCCGCTGGAACGGATGAGCTTCGACCGGATACAGGGCACCACCGAACAGCAGCGAGCGGCCCGCCATCGCGAAATGGCGGAATCCTATCACTGGACGGAAAAGACCGTGCAGGCCTGTCGGGAGACGCTTCGGAACCACGGGTTATGGCTGGATGCGGCCTTCGAGGAATATCGGGATCGGGTTCAGAACCTTTTCGCGCTGCACATCCCCGTATTCGGCAGCAACCTTTGCCACACCGCACTGCACCCGGAGCACCTGGTGATGAATGCCGAGACCCTCCATGGCATTGTTGGCTGGCGGATCGAACCCCGGCCGCGCTTTTACATGACCTACACCTACCTGGCGTGGAGTTACCTGCATTCGAAACGACCGGATGCCGGCGAGTTCTACCGGGGATATCTCACCCGCAACAGCAGCCGGGCGTTTCACACGGAGCACCACTTGGTCCTGGCCCTCTGCCTGCTGGAACAACTCGCCTACCGCTGTGAGGAACAGCCATCCCAGGCATCCTCCATCACCGGGCAGCGGATCAACGACGCAATGCAGCTCTTCACCGAGTGCGTGGCGAAAACCAGGAAGGAAGAGAAAACGTTCTTCTGAACCATGAAAGGGTAAATCGGGATCATGGTCCCCTTGGCGCCTAGCCGGCTCATTCTTACTACTGAAGCTTCGCACACAATTGTGTCGTGTTCTGAACTGACAATTTACTGAAAATAATGGGATTTTTATAGAAAAGCAGCTCCAAATTCAGTATGGTTGATTTTGCCAAATCACCGAAAAAACTAAAAAGGGAGCTGCCATACAAAAGAATATCCCATTATCACTCTCCATACCAACGAGAAATTGAAAAGCACCGGCTGAATATGGAATCGCAAATCGATAAGTCCATGCATCAACCAGGATTTCGAACCCTTATGAACCAGTCCGGCATCCGGAAGGGAAAATGCCATATGCCGCAAAGCTATAAACTCATGTGCGAAACTTTAGTGACTTTTGATCCCCTATATTATCCATACCCATCACGCCGCAGCATGGTCTTTGCCGGCCGGGGGCTGGTGGCCGCCTCACAGCCTCTAGCCGCCCAAGCCGGTCTGGAGGTGATGAAACAAGGCGGTAACGCCATTGACGCTGCCGTCGCGAGCGCCGCATGCCTGACGGTCGTGGAACCGACTGCCAACGGCATTGGTGGCGATGCCTTCGCCCTGGTGTGGACCAAAGGCCGACTCTATGGCCTCAACGCCAGCGGCCCCACCCCCCAACAGCTGTCGCTCAGCGAACTGGCGCGGAAAGGCATGCCGCAAATCCCGCCTTATGGGGTGATTCCCATCACCGTGCCCGGGGCTCCCGCCGCTTGGGCCGAACTGGCCCGCCGCTTCGGCCGCCTGCCGCTGACTTCGACCATGTGTCCGGCCATCACCTATGCCGAGCAAGGCTTCCCCGTTTCGCCGGTGATTGCCGACCGCTGGGCGGTCGCTTTCCAGGGATACCGCGCCCAACCCGGGGATGAGTTTCGACCCTGGCTGGAAACGTTCGCCCCCGGCGGACGCACCCCGGCGGCCGGCGAACGATGGCGCTTGCCTGACCAAGGCGCAACCCTCACCGCCATTGCCGAATCGAACGGAGAAGTATTCTATCGCGGTGCCCTGGCAGAGAAAATCGAGGCCTTCCTCAGCCGGTACTCCGGCTACCTGACCGCAGAGGACCTGGCCGCCTACTATCCTGAATGGGTAGAACCCATCAGCATCAACTACCGCGGCTACGATGTCTGGGAGATCCCGCCCAATGGGCACGGCCTGGTGGCACTCATGGCCCTGAATATCCTGAAGGGTTTTGAATTCACGGCAATCGACTCGCCTGAAACCACTCATCGGCAGATCGAGGCAATCAAGCTTGCCTTTGCCGACGGTCTGAAATACATCGCCGACGCCCGCAGGATGAAGCTCTCTGTTGCCGATCTCCTGTCCGATGCCTACGCTCATGAAAGGCGCCGCCTGATCGGCAACCGGGCGATCCGCCCGCTGCCCGGCAGGCCTCCCGGTGGTGGCACGGTCTATCTCGCCACTGCCGACAGCGAAGGGAACATGGTCTCCTACATCCAGAGCAACTACCAGGGGTTTGGCTCCGGCATGGTTGTGCCGGGCACCGGGATCGCCCTGCACAACCGGGGCCTCTGCTTCTCCTCTGACCCCCGGCACGACAATTGTCTCGAACCCGGAAAGAAACCCTACCACACCATCATTCCCGGCTTTCTGACCAAAGACGGCGAAGCATGCGGCCCGTTTGGGGTGATGGGTGCCTTCATCCAGCCGCAAGGTCATGTGATGGTGGTGATGAACACCGTCGATTTCCAGCTCAATCCGCAGGCAGCCCTGGATGCTCCCCGATTCCGCTGGCAGGAGGCCACCACCGTCGAGGTCGAGGCGGGCTTTCCAGAGCCTGCGGCCGAGAAGCTGCGCCGGATGGGACACGATATCAGGCACGGGGAAGTGGGAGACCGCGATTTCGGGCGCGGCCAGATCATCTGGCGCAATCGAGAAGGAATCCTGGCCGGCGGTACCGAACCACGCACCGACAGCCAGATCGCAGCGTGGTGAGGCAGGGGTAGATGCGAGCGGGCCAAAGGTGAAGCGGCAGCTCAGAGGACAATATGTTTCGACTTAGGCGATGTGTTTCCCCCCTTGGGGGGAATTTACCCTCAGCGAGTTCCTTATTTCAATAGCATTGGCCCAGAGGGTCACAGGGGTGCCGATGGCGATCAGTCGTTACCGGGATTTAACGCTCGCTCCATTTCCGCCAAGGTGTCAATGGCCTCCTGCTCGCTGTCAAATGGCAAGAACAAGCCCTCTCCCGTCACACACCAGCCATCGGCCAGGGGGATCATTCGGAATGGACCATTGGCATCAACTGTAAGGCTATCGGTCACTTTTATTTTCATGGATTTCTCCTTCCTCGTCGCAATTCCCTGACCTTCCGGTGTCGGCGAGAACCATGTCAACGCTCATGGACCGCTCGCCTCCGCGGACAAATGAACTGGCTGCCGCAGTTCCTGTTGAACGGCCCGGTCGCAAGCGGCCCGCTTATGGCCCGAAAAGAATGTCAACCGGTCAAGTACAATGCCGCGAACCATTTGTGAAGAACGGTGACAAGACCCCGGTAGCATTGCCACAAAGAATGCCAAAAGGCAAGGGTGGAGCTCGAAGGGTGTCGGTGGAAGGTCCGTATCCAGCCTTGATCTCGCAGAATGGCTCCTTATTGGCCGAAGCAAGGAATCGCAGCGATGCTCCTTGACATCGAGGAGGCTTATCCCCAGGAGTCAATGCTATTGAATTAGCGGTTTCGCAGAAATTCCCGGGTGGGGACAAACTTCGCCCCTATGTTGCCAGGCAACGATTTACCGAGCTTGGGGCACCATGGATTCCGTTCGGTGGCTTTCCGTCCGCGCTTGGCGGGTTGCAGCCCTTTGATCATGCCCAAATCACACTGGCGGCGCAGCGCCCGGCCAATTACCTGTTCGCAGAGGAGTTGGGTGCCGAAGGCCTTTACCCCCAGCACGTGCTTAGCCGTGTTGGCATCCCAGCCCTCGGTCAGCATGGAAACCGAGACAACGCAACGGATGGAGCCTCCGAGGCGGCCTTCCTTGCCGTGCGAATCACCCTACAATAGAGAATTGATCGTTGTCGATCAAGCGATAATCATGGCATTTCAGGTGGATGGCTACTCGTCTGGCAGTTCCCGACATCTTTTGTGTCGTTGGAAGTCACCTCTTTCTGCTGCCTTAGAATCTCGCCGGGAGGAAGGCGAATTGACGTCAGTGGCATGTCCAGGTGACCAGAATCGGGAACGCCGTAGGGACTCGCCCCGGCCCCAGTGAGCTGTTTTCCATCCGGTGACAGGACGTTGACTTCGACCGGAACTGTGTACAAGCCTTTGCAACGAAAACCAAAAGCTGACGCCATATTCTGACTAATCAGGAATTCAGAGCGAAACTCCTCAGCAGGAAAGGCTCAGCGCAATATGTTTGCCTCTTTAATGTGTTCCGGTGGGGGCGACTTGGCAGCAGTCAGTAAGACTTTATGGCATTCCCGTACCCAACAGACGGCCAACACCTATTACGATCTCATAACCAGTGAGAAGGAGCGAGCAGTCAATTCATTGCCGTCGCTTATACAGGAGGAACTCACAAAAGAAAATGAGCCGCAACCCATAGCAAGCAACGTTATCCCGTTCAGACCACGGAGAACGGCCACAGCATGAGAACATTACCCCTCTGCTTTTTCCCTTGTGACTTCCGAAGACCATCCACTGGAATCATTGAGAATTTATGGTCGGGACGAGCCGATTTGAACGGCCGACCTCTTGCACCCCAAGCAAGCGCGCTAACCAGGCTGCGCCACGTCCCGACCTTGGCGCGTACCTATCATTTCATGGGCCGAGTGTCAAGGCGCTTTTTATCCGGAGCGTATCGGTATCCCCTTGAAAATTCACGCGAACGCACTACCAGGAAGAAGTAGGGAGAGGGACAGTCATTGCCACTCAGCGGCGTCTAACGGATCACACCAACCTGGGAAGCGACCGGATACTCGGGCAGCACACCCGAACGAGGTCACGACTCCTACAGCTCACGGATGCCGAGGGCCTTCATTTTTCGGTGGAGATGGCTGCGTTCGAGGCCGATCTGCTGGGCTGTCAGGGAGATGTTCCAGGAGTACTCTCCGAGCTTGCGGACCAGATACTCGCGTTCAAACAACGCCCGTGCTTCCTTCAGGGAAGGGAGTCGGTAAGGATCGTTCCCGCTCTCATAATGCTGCACCTGCTGCCGAAAATCTCGGGGCAGGTCCTCCGGGCGGATGAGCTGGCCAGGGGTCATGATCACCAGTCGTTCCACAAAATTGCGTAATTCCCTCACGTTTCCCGGCCAGCCGTAAGACTGCAGCAGGGCATGGACCGCGGGGTCGATCTCCTTGCGGCCCATGGTGCTCTCATCGGCCACCTGATTCAGGAAATCATCTACCAGCAGTGGGATGTCCTGCAGACGTTCCCGGAGGGGCGGCACATGGATGGGAATGACGTTCAGCCGGTAATAGAGGTCCTGCCGAAAATGACCCGCGTCGATTTCTTTCTGCAAATCCTTGTTGGTGGCGGCAATGATCCGGGCATCCACCTGGATGGGGCGGGAGCCGCCCACCCGCTCAAAATTCTGTTCCTGAATGATGCGCAGGATCTTAGCCTGGGTGCGGAGGCTCATGTCGCCGATTTCATCCAGAAACAGGGTGCCGCCGTTGGCGGCATCGAACTTGCCCTTACGCCGTTCGACGGCCCCGGTAAAGGCTCCTTTCTCGTGACCGAAAAGTTCACTTTCGATGAGATCCTCGGGAATTGCGGCACAATTGACTTCGACCATGGGGCGCTGACTGCGGCGACTCAACTGATGGAGCATTCGCGCCACCAGTTCCTTGCCGGTGCCATTCTCACCGGTAATCAGGACCGTAGCGTTGGTGGGCGCAGCTCGTTGAATCTCCTGCCGCAGAAACTCAACTGCCGGGCTCTTGCCGGTGAGTCGGGTGCGATGCCTGGCCTTCTGCTGCCATAAGCGGTTTTCTTCCTTAAGCCGAAACAGCTCGAGCCCATTTTGGACGGAGACAATGATCCGTTCGAGTGAGAGGGGCTTCTCCACATAATCGAAGGCGCCCATTTTGGTTGCTCTCACTGCGGTATCGATACTGCCATGGCCGGAAATGATGATGACCGGCAGGCCGGCATGGAGTTTCTTGATTTCTGCCAGCACCGCCAGACCGTCCATGCCGGGCAGCCAGATATCAAGCAAGATCAGGTCGGGGGGATCTTTCAGCACCTCCTCGATGGCCTCCTCGCCCGATGCCGCCACGGTCGTCAGGTAACCTTCATCCTGAAGGATGCCTCGCAGGGATTCACGGATGCTCACTTCATCGTCAACCACAAGAATTCTTGGTTTCATGAGACTATCCCGGCAATTCGATGATGATGACGGTCCCCCGGGGGTGATTGTCGCCGACCCGAACGAAACCGTTGTGATCGGCAATGATACTGGCCACAATAGCCAACCCCAGGCCAGTGCCTTTCTTCCGTTTGGAGTAATAAGGCTCAAACATACGCAGCTTATCCTCGGGGGAGACGCCATGTCCGTTATCGGCACATTCCAGGCGGGCGATTTTCAGAACCGGGTCATAGAAAAGGCTGACGGTGATCGCGCCTTTGGCTCCGTCCAGCGCATGGAGGGCATTATCAAAGAGGTTTTGCATCACCTGCTTGAGTTGGTCGCGATCAAGCTTGAGCAGCGGCAGGCTGTCGTCCGGTCTCAGGCTGAAGGCCACCCGTGGATAGGTATGCTGATAGAAGGCCATAACCTCATCCACGATCCCGGCAAGATTGCACAGGGTGGGTTGGGCACGGGGGAGCCTGGCGAACTTGGAAAACTCGTTCACCAGGTGCTTCATACGGTCCACCTGCTCGATGATGGTGCGGGTGCACTGGTCGAAGATGGAATCTTCCATGGCCGTCAGATCGGCATGCTTGCGGCGGAGTCGCTGGGCGGACAGCTTGATGGGCGTCAGCGGATTCTTGATCTCGTGGGCAATCCGCCGGGCAACCTCACGCCAAGCTGCCATGCGCTGGGCCTTTTCGAGATCGGTCAGGTCGTCCAGCACCACCACCGCCCCCACATGTTGGTTGCGGTCATCCCTGAGGATCGAGAGTTTGATGAGGAGCACCATGGGGCGATTGCCGACAATGACCCGCACCTGCTGTTCGAGAAAGGGCTGTCGACTCAATCGATAGGTTTCCGCGAAGGATTTGGCGATTTCCAGGTGGGCTGGAGGCAGAACATCCGAATAGTGACGGCCTCGCACCTGGTCAGCCCGTACGCTGAAGGTGTTTTCTGCCGACTTGTTCATGGTCACAATTTCCCCGTCGGCA
>JAPXSS010000129.1:0-8119 GCA_033812955.1 Syntrophobacteraceae bacterium
GTGTTTGCCTCACTCTTTACCCCATTCTCTCCACGATCCGGCTCGACTCTGACAACGGTCGACATAATTCGACCAAACCGCCATTCCTGTCAAGACATCGTGAACAAAACCATCACCCTTTCGTCAGTAGATTCTGCAAGACAACAGATGGCCACGTGAGGCGAAACCTTGCGCACCACACTGAAGCAGGCACTGCTCATGTCCAGGGCCTCCGCTTCAAGCTTCCCGCCCTTTTTGGCAAGCTTTTCCAAGAAGGGGGTAACGTCTTCCTTCCAAATGGAGGAAGGAATTTGGTGTCCGCGCAAGCCAGAAACCGAGGCCCAAGTTGATGGGCTCTGGTCATATGGTTCGGGTCATGCTCGGGCAGGATCAGAATCGTTGTCAGATCAGCGAACAGGTCCTTCAGGGAGATAACCTTCGTCAGTTCTGCCGGGGAAGATATGTTGACCACGGCAATGCGAAGGTTGCCTCGCGGTTGGTGAAGCCTTTGCTCGAGCGCTTTGCCACTGCGGCATAGTTCCAACTGATCCGGCCGCACTTCAGCTTGCGCAATTGCCTGAAAGCCTTGCGCAGGACCGTCAGGCGCCGTTGAAAAGTAAAGTACGGACGCTACGAGTCCCCCTGCCTTTCAGAAGTCCCGTTAAAAGTCGTCCGAATCGCTCAATGACAGCGACTTGAGCTGATCAAGCCTGCCTCCGGTTCCAGACAGGAAGGGTTCATGCGGCCTCGCGGCGGTGCCATTTCCCTTCTCGTTCCTGGCGAAGCTCTCTCTTCTTTACGTTTTACTCACGGCTCCCGCCCCTCCCGCCGACGAGAGCGACCAGATCGGCGACATAGACTCTCATCTGCTCGGCCTGAGCGCTCATCTCCTCGGAGGCGCTGGCGTTTTCTTCCGCGTTTGCTGCGTTTTGCTGGACCACTTTGTCCATTTCAGCCACGGCCAGGTTCACCTGGGTGAGACCCTGCGCCTGTTCGCTCGACGCCGCGGCGATTTCCGCCACCAGTTCTGCGACTTTTTCCTCGGATTTGGTCAACTCGGTGAAGCTCTCACTGGTGTGCACCACCAGCCCGGCGCCTTCTTTGACTTTCTTCACCGTCCCCTCGATCAGATGCGCCGTGTTTTTGGCTGCCTCCGCGGCCCTGATGGCCAGGCTGCGCACCTCGTCGGCCACCACCGCAAAGCCGGCGCCTGCCTCTCCCGCCCGGGCCGCCTCGACGGCCGCGTTCAGTGCCAGCAGGTTCGT
This sequence comes from Syntrophobacteraceae bacterium, assembly GCA_033812955.1. Classification (GTDB taxonomy): domain Bacteria; phylum Desulfobacterota; class Syntrophobacteria; order Syntrophobacterales; family Syntrophobacteraceae; genus JADGQM01. The sequence goes on from JAPXSS010000129.1 coordinate 1,245, forward strand.
CTGGAAAGCGATTTCGTCGATGGTTTTCACTATCTTCGAGGTTTCCTCGCTGACTCTCGAGATTTCCTCCATCGCACGGGTCAGCTCCGACATGGCCCTGCTTGCGGTATCCATCACCCGGCTGGTATCCTTCACGAGGATGTCCGCCTGACCGGCATTGTGGGCATTCTGTTTGGTCATGGAGGAGATTTCTTCTAAAGAAGCCGAGGTTTCTTCCAGTGATGCCGCCTGCTCGGAAGCACCTTCGGCAAGTGCCTGGCTGCTGGAAGCCACCTGGCCCGAAGCGGCCGCGACCTGCTCGGCACCTTCCCCGAGTCCGGCGATGATTCGATTGAGCGGCCCAGTGACAGCGCGCGTGAGGAGAACCGAGATGAGTATCCCAACGGCAAGGGCAATGCCACTCACGACCAGCATGATCAGGATGGCCTGGTTCGCGGAATGGGTGGAATCGTTAATGTCCCGCTCGCTTCTGGCTGTCTGATAGTCGATGATTTCCCCGATCGTAGTCAGCAGCCGGCGCTGAGGTTCGTCCACTTCCCGCACGAGGACCTCGGCTGCTTCCTTGTTGCGGTTGGCTCTTCCCAGCTCAAAGGCCTTATCCACAAAGGGCAGGAGATACTCCTGCTGCTCTTTGATCTTCGAGATGATGATTTTGGCCTGTTGGTCCCGGACCATCCCGGAAAGACTGCTGAATGCTCTCTCAAAATCCTTCTTGTATTCCGCGAATCGCCCCTGTTCTTTCTTCAACATTCCCTCGTCTTCCATCAGGATAAGATTCCGCAGGATTATCGCCCGTCCTGTCATGGCGTCGATCATTTTGTTGGCCAGCTTCACCTTGATGCTGTCCTGACCAATCTCCGCCAAGTCTTCCTTGCCGCCCTGCAAATGCAGCGTCCCGATGGCTGCCACGCTCAGCAATAACGCCACCACCACCGCATATCCGCCCGCAATCTTGGTCCTCAGTTTCATGTTCTTCAACATGGGTTCGGTTCCTTTCTCCGATCTCTGAATTGTTCCGGTTTCACCTACTTCTTTCCAGTCAGTCCACCCACGGCAGGTGCATTTTGAAGGTACTCCCCACCCCCCAAACGCTCCTCATCAGCTTCCCTCTCATGGTTTTGCCTACTCTTTTCCTGGATACCATCCTTCGCATTGAGCATCAGGTTAAACAGGTCGGTTGCGCCCAGGATCTGCTCAAGCGACTTATGGGCAGTTTCCCCAATTCCTTTGTCAAGGAGAAGCAGTTCGGTTCTGGCGGAGATTACATGGAGAATGTAGTCATAATCATGAGCGCTCCCATGAGCAAGGGCACCCAGGGCTTCCATCTTCCGCGCCTGGCAGATCTGCTTTTCCATGGCATGCCTGTGCCTCATGTCCCGCATGAGGAAGAGGATATTCCAGGGCTTGCCGTTTTCCCGCACGGACATGGAGACGCTTATGGAAATATCGATTTCTTCCCCGGGTTTGCTCAATCGGCGCGTCTCACAGGTCGTCACCCACTTTCCGCTGAGCAGCTCGCAGTCAGCCTCCGATTAATCAGCATCCCACGATGTAATATGTAATAAGTGGTATGTGCCTGCCGAGCACATCCTCTCACTAGTGGCCGAAAACCGCCGTAAAGGCCAGGTCGACAAAGGCGGCGCGGCAGTCAAGGTTATAAATGAGAATGGGATCGGCAGAAGATCCCAGCAGCGAATAGAAAAGAGACTCGTGCAGCCTGCGCTCCCGCCTGACCCTCCCTTCCTCGGCGGCCTCTCGAACCACCCTCACAATTTCGTCCCGCCCCACGGGCTTGATCAGATAAGCAAAGGTATCCAGACTGAAGCTCCTGCCGACCGACTCGAAGGTGGGAAAAGCCGAGATCAGAATCGCCTGACAATCCGACTGCGTGGAACTCAATTGTTGGATGATCTGGAATCCATCGTCCAGACCCGGGAGGATTCGGTCCACGACCGCGACATCGAAGGGTTTTTCGGCAATCAGAACCTCCGCTTCCAGCCTGTTGCCTGTCACCTCGACCTCGAACCCGGCATTTGTCAGAAACCGTTGGAACGAGAATCTCACGCTCTCCTCGTCGTCTACCACCAGCACCTATCTTTCATGTTTTCTGTAATCCTTTTCCTGTTCTAAGGACCGATCCACAGAAATAAGTGACCATGATCCCCGGGCGTCACTCCGGCCTGCCCCTGCCTTCCCCATCCGATCCGGCCGGTTCGAGAAAGCACTTGGTGAGGAATCCGGCAAAGGCCTCGGAGCGTTTCCTGACGACTTTCTGGAAATATCAAGAACCATGCCTTTTGCCTGCAATATCGTCAGAAATTTGCTAACAATTCGATAGTACAATATAAAATGGACAAACAGACTTGCCGGCAGGGCGGGGGAGGGAGCGGGTGAACGTCATCTGTTACATAGGTGTAACATTACACTTATGTAATGCTACCCGAAGCCTCGGTCAGAGGGAGTCAATAAACTGAATCGGTGAGGGCCCGGAAGCGTTCCTCTCTCCGGTGGAGCTCCGCATCGGCTCGCTTACGCCTCGTAATGTCTTCGCAGATACCCACGAGTTCACCTTTTGCGTAACCGAGGAACCGCTCCCAGGCTTCGTTGCAGACAATGGCGCGCCCGGCGTTGGGATCGAACAGCCACACCACGTCGGAGATGTTGTCCGCGACCAGCCGATATTGCTCCTCGCTGCGGCGAGCGGACTCCTGGCCTGCTTCTGTACCGTGATGTCCTCACCAATTCCCAGAATCCCGATCGCCTCGCCATCCTTCCCCATGACCCGAACCTTCACCGTCCGGACCCATCTTTCCTCTTCCTGGCGGGTGACTCTGCGATAGAATTCTCTCCTTCTTGCATGCCCGAGAAGCAGCCGATCTTCGGCCACATATTGCGCGGCTGTTTCCTGGGGAACAGGGCAGAATCATCCCTGCCGAGGATGCCCTCGGGCTCCCTTCCCCAAAAATTGGCAAACTTGCGGTTGCAGGTGGTGTACGTCGACTCCCTGTCCTTCATGAAGAGCCCCTGAGGCAGGTGTTCCACAAGGGTCCGGTAGTTGGTCTCGCTCTGTACCGGGACATCGATGACCCGCCTTCGTTCGGCGATACGGCCCAGCCATTCGGCTACCGCCTCGAGCAGGGCCCATTCTTCTTTCAGAAAGGCCGCCTCACCATGCTGCGACCGTTCTTCCCGGTAGCACACCTCTCAGAAAACTCCACCCCACCAGGAAGACACCCATACGGGAACGACCCTCCTCATGTTTTCCTTCCGGTCAAACGAAATCCAGCAGGACTCCGGGGGTCGTGGTTCGCCGGGTTGACGGAATGGCCCTTGTAGAATAGCTTCCCCGCCGTTGCCTCCTGAACCTCGAAGGCGTCATATTGTAGAACAAATACAGTGCCGTACAAGTGAGGTGGGCGCACTTTTAGCCAAAATATCTCGCATCCCCTGATAAATCCTTTGAAATCCGACCGTCTGACTGGAAGTTTCTATTCCGAGCGTCCACTCGACAGGTTTCAAAAAGTACCGGTCACGAGGTTGCCAGGTTTTAAGGCCATTCTCGAAAGCATGGGAGGTCCACCTCCTGCGTTATTATGGGCTCTCGGGGTGGCCAGAGCGGAATAAAGGATGATAGACTCAATTGGTTGATATCGGAGCATGAGAAAGCGATAATACTAATCCGCCCGGAACGGTTGAAGTCGGCTGCAAGGCGGGCGGGAGAGTGACAGGAATTGTTTCAGAAGGCCCGGAACTCCAGGGCAGTCAAGGAGGTTGACCGTGAATGCGTCCGATCCGGATTTCCGCATCGCGAGGCTGGGCGAATGCCGCATCCCGTCCCCCATGGCCAGCGGGCACTTTGTGGCTGACGATGACCACGTTCTCTTTCACAACAGCCTGCCGGCCATCGACGAGTACCTACGACTGGGAAAAACCCCACCCTTCTTTGAAAAGGGGGGCCCCAGGGAGAAGCTCTACTTCGACCCCTGCAAGCTGAAATGCGGGATTGTGACGTGCGGCGGGTTGTGTCCCGGTTTGAACGACGTCATTCGGGCAATCGTGATGAGCCTCTTTCACCACTATGGCGTGCAGAATGTGTTCGGTTTTCTTTATGGCTACGAGGGGCTCACCTACCGGCACAGGCACGTGCCCCTGGAACTGACCCCCCAGTCGGTGGCGAGAATTCACCAGCAGGGAGGAACCATCCTGGGTTCGTCGCGCGGCCATCAGGACGTCTCGGAAATGGTCGACACCCTCGAGCGAATGAACGTCGGGATCCTCTTTACGATCGGCGGGGACGGCACCCTGCGGGGAGGAGAGGCGATCGCAGCGGAGGCCGCTAAGCGCGGCCTGAAAATCTCGGTGATCGGACTTCCCAAGACCATCGACAACGACATCTCCTATGTGCAGCGCTCCTTCGGGTTCCAGACCGCAGTAACGGAGGCCGGGGCCGCGATCACTTCCGCCCACACCGAGGCAAACGGCGCGAGGAACGGCGTCGGTCTGGTAAAGCTGATGGGGCGAGAATCCGGCTTCATTGCCGCGTTTGCGGCGCTTGCCTATAACGATGTCAATTATTGCCTGATTCCGGAAGTGCCCTTCACCCTCGAAGGCTTTCTCGAGACTCTGGAAAAGCGGCTGGACCGGAAGGGACATGCCGTCATCGTGGCAGGCGAGGGGGCGGGACAGGACCTCCTGCAGCCAAGCGAGGAACGGGATGCCTCGGGCAACGTCCGTCTCGGCGATATCGGGCTCTTCCTGCGCGACCAGATCAAGGCTCGTTTCAAGAAGCTCGGCAAGGAACTGAACCTCAAGTACATCGATCCCAGCTACACCATCCGGAGCGTACCGGCCAATGCCTACGACTCGGCCTTCTGCCTGCTCCTGGGTCAGAATGCAGTCCACGCGGGAATGGCAGGACGAACCAACATGGTGGTGGGTGATTGGGGTGGCGAATTCACCCACGTCCCCATTCCCCTGGCCGTCTCCCGGCGCAGAAAAATCGATCCGGACGGATGGCTCTGGAATACCGTCCTGGCCTCCACGGGACAGCCAAGGACCATGTAGCTGCTAATCTTGCTTCGCAGTTCCCCCATGAGTGGAGAGATACCGGTTCCGGGGCGAAACAGGGATAACTCGGGGATGCGGAAGGACGACTATGGCCAAGAGCGTTTACATCGCAGGGATGGGGGCAGGCAGCGGAAAATCCCTCGTGGTACTGGGGGTGGTGGAGTTGCTGGCACGGCATGGTCGCAGGATCGGCTTCTTCCGGCCCGTCGTCGGGGAGCTGGAATGCCCCGATCCGCTGACCGCCCTCATCTCCAGCCGATATGACCTCCCGGTCCCCTGTGAGAGCAGATTTGGCACCACCCATGCCCGGGCACGGGACCTGATCGCCAGAAACCGGGAACACGAACCGCACAGCCAAATCCTCGAAGAGTACCGGGGGCTGGCCCGGGAGTGCGACTTTGTCGTCTGTGCGGGAAGCGACTACAAGGCCATGAATCCCGTCCTCGAGTTTGAATTCAATGTGGAAGTGGCACGCAACCTTGGCGCTCTGCTCCTGGCCGGTACTGCAGGGTCTCAACAAACCGGTGAACGATCTGAGCCGCGGCTGCACCGTCGCCGACATTGTCAATACCATCGCCATAACTGCCGTTCAGGCGCAGGGGGAAGGAAGCGACGCCTGCGTTGGAAAGTGAGCAATCCGCATCGGCTGGGAACGGCTGAGCCTCTGGCCACCATGCCGGGCTAATCGGCAACGGAGTTCATCCGCTCTTTCAAGGCCTTGATGTTGGCCGCACAGTCTTTCCCGTGGAACACAGCCGACCCGGCAACGAAGACGTCCACGCCAGCGGCCGCCAGGGCATCGATGGTCGCCAGATTGACCCCGCCATCCACCTCGAGCAATACCTGAGGACACCGCTCAGTAATCGCCTGTCGGCACTGGTTGATTTTGGGCAGCATGCCGGCGATGAACCGCTGACCGCCAAAGCCAGGATTGACGGTCATCAGCAGCACCATATCGACCTCGCACAGGACGTGCTCGATGCTGACCAGCGGGGTGGCCGGGTTCAGAACCACGACGGGCCTGGCACCCAGTTCCCTGATCTGCTGGAGGGTCCGATGGAGATGCGGGCAGGTCTCCACGTGCACCCCCAGCCAGTCGGCACCCGCCTCGACAAACGCCTTGAGATACCGTTCGGGCTTTTCGATCATGAGGTGCACATCGAGGGGCAAATCGGTGGCGTCGTTAATGGCTCGCACCACATCTGGCCCGATGGTGAGATTGGGCACAAAATGACCATCCATCACGTCCACGTGAATCCAGTCGGCGCCGCCGGCCTCGGCAAGCCTGACGTCAGCGGCGAGTCTCCCGAAATTCGCAGAGAGGATGGATACGGACAGTCGCTTCATCATCGCTCCAGGGTTGCAGGTTGAGAGTTACGGGTTGCGAGTTGCGGGTGACGAGTGTACCTTTCGGGCAATTGAGACTGGCGCCCACGTTTTCAGGGAGTATCATTCTCCTATTTTTTCCCGACCCAGTCCACTATATTCTAACCATTCTGCCAGGCAAACCGCTACTCTGGCACCCCTTTCGTCTCACATTCCGCACCATAGTGTCCCGCTTCAAACGGAATTGGAATTTTCCTTCGTTTGATTTAACTACAAGCAACGGAGGAAACCGGCATGGTGAAGAAGCGCAAAAAATACAGTTCCCGGGAGAAAGTGGTCATCCTCAAGCGGCACCTGGTTGAAAAAGCCACCGTTTCAGATTTTTGCGACGAATACGGCATCCATCCGACCGTCTTTTACCGTTGGCAGAAGGAATTCTTTGAAAAGGGTGCCAATGCCCTGGAGGGGTCGCGGGACACCCA
>JAPXSS010000130.1:0-7930 GCA_033812955.1 Syntrophobacteraceae bacterium
ATCCTGGTCTGAGGCAACAAGGGGAACGATGTTGCCCATCACCCCGATGGCCCATGGCGGGACGATCTTTCTCCTGCCGTTGGCTTTCGAACCCGGAACGGTCAACGCGACCAAGCTTTTCGACCGACTACGAAAACGAAGGATATAACACCATGAGTCAGCTCAAAGAGACCCTGTCGAAGCTCACCATAAAGCGCGCCGCGGTTTTGCTCGGCCCTGACGGTAAAGATCTGATCCGTGCCGGCGGGCGCTACCCCATCGATCTCGATTTGGACGTTACCCTCACCGAGGACCTCTTCCTCCTCAATATCGACAAGTCTCTGGTCACCATCAGGACTTCCGAACAGGCCGCCTCCGGGCTCGAACTTCGCTGCAGCACCTGCAACCAGCCGTGCGACCATGCCGGCGCAGCATTGGCGATCATTCTCGAAGAAAAGCTGGCTCTGAACCTGGCAGCGCCCCCGCCACCGAGTAGCCCGGCCGAAGAGCTCACCCCAGAAGAACTGACGGCCCAGGCCCTCGCCGACCGAGAGGAGCGAGCTGCCACCGAAAGAATGGAACTGAAGTCCATGGATCCGAAGACCCTCTGGACCGACTACACCGTTACCAGCCTGGTTTCGGGAAAAACCTATCGCGTGGCCCTGCGCGGCTGGGAGCGCGGCGAATCGTATTGTAACTGTCCAGATTTTCGGAAAAATACCCTCGGTACCTGCAAACATCTCCTCTTCGCCCTCGACCGGGTAAAGGGACGCTTCAGCAAGACCGTTCGGGAAACGCCCTACCTCCCCAGCCACAGCTACGTCTTCCTGCTCTACGGCAGAGAACTGGAGCTGCGGCTGGCGGTCGCCGACGGACTGGCAGGCCCGCCTGCGGCACTCCTACAACCGCTCGCTGGCAAACCCATCACCGATGCCCGGGACCTGTTGCAACGCATCAGCCGAGCAGAGCAGCTGGGGCATGAGGTGACCGTCTATCCCGACGCCGAAGAATACCTGCAGCGTGCTTTGCTCATGGAGCGTCTCCAGAAGACCGCCAAGGAGGTACGCAGCAATCCCGCCTCCCATCCCCTCCGTACGACCCTGCTCAAGACGGAACTCCTGCCTTACCAGCTGGACGGTATCGGCTTTGCCGTTGGCGCCGGAAGAGCGATTCTCGCCGACGACATGGGACTCGGGAAGACCATCCAGGGAATCGGCACCGCGGAACTGCTGGCTCGTGAGGCGGGTATTTCACGCACCCTGGTAGTCTGCCCCGCTTCGCTCAAGTCACAGTGGCAGGCTGAAATCGAACGGCACTGTGACCGCTCGTCGCAGGTGATCTTCGGCGACGGCGACTTCCGCGCCGGTCAATACCGGCATCGTGATAGCTTCTTTACAATCTGCAACTACGAGCAGGTGCTGCGCGATATCGATACCATCGCACACGAGACCTGGGATCTGATCATCCTCGATGAAGGACAGCGCATCAAGAACTGGGAAGCCAAGACCAGCCGAACCATCAAAGGGTTGCGCTCACCGTTTGCCCTGGTGCTCTCCGGCACCCCGCTCGAGAATCGCCTCGATGAGCTCTATTCCGTCGTGGAATTTGTAGACGAACGGCGTCTCGGACCCGCCTTCCGGTTCTTCCACACTCATCGGATCGAGGATGAAAAGGGCAAGGTGCTGGGTTACCGGCATCTGGATGAGGTGCGCCGGCAACTGCAGCCCATCCTGCTTCGCCGCACCCGAAAACAGGTAATGCAGGAACTGCCACCCCGGACCACGGAAATCCGGAGGGTCACTCCCACTGAAGAACAGCTCCAGATCCATGCCACTCAACAAAGGACCATCAGCACCATTCTCAATAAACGGTTCCTCACCGAAATGGACCTGCTCCGCCTGCAAAAGGCCCTGCTCATCTGCCGTATGGCCGCTAACAGCACCTACCTGGTGGATAAGGAACCTCCCGGCTATTCGAGCAAACTCGAAGAACTCGAAACGCTTCTGGACCAGCTTGCGGCCGAGGACGACCGCAAAATCGTCCTCTTTTCCGAGTGGACAAACATGCTGAACCTGATCGAACCCATGCTGGAGAAACGCCGACTCCCGTTCGTACGGCTGGACGGCTCAGTGCCGCAAAATCACCGTCAGGGGCTGGTACGCCAGTTTCAACAGGACCCCGCATGCAAGCTCTTCATCACCACCAATGCCGGCTCAACCGGCCTCAATCTGCAGGCTGCCAACACCATCGTCAATGTCGAGCTGCCATGGAATCCGGCCATCCTCGAACAGCGCATCGCCCGGGCGCACCGCATGGGGCAGAAACGCCCGGTCCAGGTCTATCTGCTGGTCACTGAAGCCACCCTCGAGGAAAACCTGCTGGCAACCCTGGCGGGCAAACAGGAACTGGCCTTGGCGGTCCTCGATCCGGACTCGGACGTCACCTCGGTCAACCTGGTAAGCGGCATCGAAGAGCTGAAACGGCGCCTCGAACAGCTATTTGACACCAGAGCGTTCGCCCCCATCGACGAAAGCCAGCGCCAGAAGACGGAAGCCGAAGCCGCCGCCCTGGTCCGCAAAGAGAAGCTAGCGGCCGCTGGTGGACAACTGCTCAATGCAGCTTTTTCCTTCCTCGGGGAAGTCTTCGCCACCCAGGAACCCTCCTCCTCCGATCGCGCGCTGGCCGAAGCCCTCAGGAGTAGGCTCGCCACCTGCATGGACCGTGATGAGCAGGGCCGCCTCCAGCTGACCGTAACTCTGCCGGATGAAGGAGCGGTCGAGCACCTTGCCCTGTCGCTGGCGAGAATTCTCGGAGGAGACCGGCCAGAGACTTCCTCCCATCAGTCTTAACTCAACTCACCGTTTCCGCACTGTAACGGGCGATGAGACCGGTGCGCAGGGCATGCCGGTAGATGTGAGCGAAGAACCAGCAGGCGAGAACCACATAAAGCGCGGTAAGTCCCCCCCCCCAGCAGGGTCACTGGTGATAGCCTGCCGCGCTCATGCGGCAGGGTCTTCGGGTCACCTTCGAGCAGGATCTTTCCGCGGGAAAGAAAGAGCACGCGGTCGCGAATCTCAGTGACTTCATACATATTGTGCGACGTCCAGACCAATCCCCCGCCACCTTGCCTCGGAAACTCACGGATCTTCGAGCAGATGTCGTGCGCCGTTGCAGGATCGAGTGAGGCGGTCGGTTCATCGAGGAGAAGGATACGCCGCCCACCGCAACGGTCTGTCCGTAAGTTTTGTGCAGGTCCACAATGGTGAGCACCTTGTCCGCAGACCGGGCCCAGGAGTCTCGAATCCCGTTCACCGCGTTCCTTTCCTTGGGTGTTTTCCAGGGTGGAGCTTGGGAACCCCAGCAAGACGCTGTAGCATAGAGTTTGAGAACACCCTTTCAATCAACTTTGAGCCAGTTCCTTCAAGGTCTCGAGGACCTCGCGGGCATGGCCGGAAGACTTGGCTTTGGGCCATGTCCGCCGAACGAAGCCATCGGGATCGATGAGGACCGTACTGCGAATGACGCCGGTCGACTCTTTGCCGTACATCTTCTTGATCCCCCAGGCCCCGTAGCTCTCCAACACCGTGCGTTCCGGATCACTCAAGAGTTTGACCGAAAGGTTGTGCTTTCCTTTGAATTTCTTGTGCGACACGACCGAATCGGGGCTTACCCCCAGCACGATCGCACCCAAAGCCGCAAAATCGCTCGAACGCTCTGAAAACTCCAGAGCTTCGGTGGTACACCCACTGGTATTGTCTTTGGGATAGAAGTACAGAACAATCCAGTTCCCTCTCAGATCCCTGAGACAAACCTCCTCGGAATCCTCTGACGGCAGACAGAACTCAGGTGCTTCTTTTCCCAGTTCAAGCATCAGTCTCCTCCCTGCAAAAATTTCAAGTGCTGAAGATGGTTAGCGAGCTTGGTGAAAAACGCTTGCTGGAACACGCGACCCACCAGCTCCTATCCTAAACCAATGGAGATAACGGGAAAACTTCTTTAGCGCGAAAGCGGCGCCAAAGGTAGGGCTTTCTGGAAGGACAGGAGGCATGATTCAATACCGAATCATGCCCCGCTGAGTTTTCAAGCGGCTGTCGAACCTGGGGGAACCTAGAAAGGGTCCCTTTCAATCCTGATTCCGGCTTACCAGACTTCCGGGAAGGCCATCTCGGTGTACAAAGCTTCAAGCTTGACTTTGTGGCCTTTCTCCATCCGGGAAAGCGCTTCGAACATCTCCTTTTGCTCCTGGTCCGTGCTGCACTTGGCCAACTCGGCGTACATGGTCATGGCTTCTTCTTCGTTCTTCATGGCCAGGGCAATGGCATCTGCAGGCTTCATGCTGATGCTGAGCTTTGGTTTAGCAACGCCCTCGGCAATTTTGTAATCCTGGGCTTCGTCGAACCGCATTGGCTTTACCTGGGAGAGCAGGCCCTGCAGGAAATTGCGGTGCTTCATCTCCTCCTCGGCCAGTTCCTTGAAGATAGCCTTCAGATTGGCGTCCTGCAACTTTTCGGCGGCAGCCGTATAGAAGTCGAACGCCTCAATTTCATTCTCGACCGCCATCGCTATCACTTTTTTGTACTCTTCCACATTCATCGGAGCTCCTCCCTCTGTTTCTCGGTGAATTTCCTACATAAACGCTAACATGAGCATATTATGCGAACCGCAATACCCTGTCAAACTCGGTTTTTGGCCGGGCGAAGCGCCAAAACAGCCCTTCCGATCAGAAGCCGTCAAAAACCGACCGACATCATCACCTCCCCCTTCTGTTTGTATTGTCAAATCCAGACTTTGATGGTACTGTCGCGTCCGTTCTTACGAACATCTGTGCCTTCAGCCGCGGGTTGAGTCTCAGGTTCGCCAGTAAGTGACCTGCCGTCATATGATTGCTGTCGAATCCCTCAGCAGATTATTGTCGGTGAGAGGATCAAGCTCGCTGCCACCATCAAGTTCAATCGCATTGGGACGGTCAAGCACCGCATCATGGCCGGACTGGAGGGGTGCTGCTTATCAGGATTGCGGTCCGGGGACTTCGAGGCAGGGGCACTCAGCCTTCTCCGACCGTCAGCATAATGACAGATCCCTATCGGTTTTACATCCTGCACCATGTGGATGTTGCATGGCTGCAATAACTGAGTTGATACGATTCTGGAAAGATCAGGGAAACAGGTTGGGAACTGCGGGAATCCCAGATGGACTGCCACAGACAGCCGATGGGAGCATCGTTTCCGAGACGAGGGCAAATCACAGGAGGAGGTACAACCCATGACGAGCGCGCTACAGACCCTTCGCGAGATGCGCGAGCAGGCCATGCGGGGCGGCGGCAGCGAACGCATCGCTCAGCAGCACGCACGCGGCAAGATGACTGCCCGGGAACGTCTGGCCCTGCTGCTTGACGAGGGAAGCTTTCAGGAACTCGGTGCCCTGGCAACCCACAATATCACCGACTTTGGCATGGACGCGCAGCACTTCCCCGGTGATGGCGTGGTCACCGGCTTCGGCAAGGTCAGCGGGCGCCGCGTTGCGGCTTTTGCTCAGGATTTTACCGTATTTGGCGGGTCGTTCTCGGAGGTGCAGTCGAACAAGATTTGTCGCCTTCAGGATGTGGCCCTGGACAGCGGCATTCCCATCATCGGTCTGAATGATTCGGGTGGAGCGCGCATTCAGGAAGGGATTCGGAGTCTTGCGGCTTACGGCGAAATGTTCGTGCGTAATGTCCTATCCTCGGGCGTCATTCCTCAAATCTCGGTGATGCTCGGACCCTGTGCCGGCGGATCTGTGTATTCCCCGGCCCTCACCGACTTTGTCATCATGGCACGGAACATCAGCTACATGTTCATCACGGGTCCGGACGTCATCAAAGCGGTAACCGGCGAGGAAGTAACCTTCAATGATCTGGGGGGTACCCTGGTGCACAACAGCAAGAGCGGCGTCGCTCAGCTGCTGGCGGAAAGCGACCAGCAGGCGATCGAGCTGGTCAAGCTGTTGCTGAGCTATCTACCTCAGAACAATGCCGAAGACCCGCCTCAAGTGGCCCGCTACGACTCGCCCGACCGCATGGAGGAGGCGCTGAACAGCATGGTGCCGGAGGATGAGAACGAACCCTACAATATGCACGAGGTGATTGAGGCCATCGTCGATCAGGGCAGTTTCCTCGAAATCCATCCCTACTATGCCCGTAGCGCCATGGTGGGATTTGCCCGCCTTGATGGCTATTCGGTGGGAATCGTCGCCAACCAACCGGCCCACCTGGCAGGCGTGCTCGACATTGACTCAAGTGACAAAATCGCTCGTTTTGTGCGCATTTGCGACGCTTTCAACATTCCCCTTATAACCTTTGTGGACACCCCCGGCTATCTGCCCGGAGTTGATCAGGAGCACTATGGCATTATCCGCCATGGCGCCAAGGTGATCTATGCCTACTGTGAAGCGACCGTACCCAAGATCTCCATCGTCACCAGAAAGGCCATTGGCGGTGCCTACGTCGCCATGAGCTCCCGTCAGATGCGTTGCGACCTGGCTTTTGCCTGGCCTGCCGCCCAGATTGCCGTCATGGGGGCGGAAGGCGCTATCCGCATCCTGCGAAAACGCGAACTGGCCGCCTCCCAGGACCCCGCCGCGCTCCAACGGGAGTTTGTAGCCGAGTATCGCAACAAGTTCTTTAATCCTTATGTCGCTGCCAACGTGGCTCAAATCGACGAGGTGATCGAGCCGAGAGAAACGCGCCCCCGTCTGATTCGCGCCCTCGAGGTGCTCCGCACCAAAGTCAAACAGAACCCCCCCAAGAAACATGGGTTGATGCCCATGTAGTCGCCAGGGGTCCGGGGTGGCTTCCGCCGACGCTGGAGTGGAGATGAGCTCGGAGGCACGCTGTTGGGCAGTACGCATCATTCAGGACTCATCGCTGTTTTCCGTCCAAGTGTGAGGGAGATGTCCATGGAGTCACTTAACATTGGTTTACAACTAACCGTTTTCGGGATGGGCCTGGTCTTTCTGCTGCTGGCCCTGATGGCCTTGCTGATCAGCCTGCTGTTGCGCTTCGACCGAACCGCTGAGGTCACCCCTGAACCGGAGACACCGGAATGCTCCGCCGGTCTCGATCCGGAGGCTCTGGCCGCCATCAGCGTCGCCGTCATGATGCATCAGGCGGTTCGCCGCAAGGGGGCCGCCCCGGTGATGCGCGAATACCAACCGGGGACGCTTCCCAGCCGTTGGCTCAACGTCGGACGAACTCTGCAAAATACCAGATGGCAGCCGGGACGGAGGACCAAATGAGACGTTACAAACTGGAAATCAAAGGCAAAGAGTACGTGGTTCATGTGCAAGAACTGGCGGCTGATCGGTTTCGGGTCGCTCTTGACGATCGGGCTTTGGAGGTCAGGGTTACTTCTGATGAAGACCTTGCGGCAGCCGTGATCACACCCGCGATCCTGCCGCTGCGTGAGGGCGATGAGGCGGTAGTCCCGCGGCCCGAAGCCTCTTATCGCCCTCCCGATCCCGCCACCCTGGGACCGGGGCGGCAGGTGCCGTCACCGGCCCAACCGCCTCGCCCGGAGCTGCCCGGCAACGGCATCCGATCCGATGTCACGGCACCCATGCCCGGCGTTATTCAGGCCGTGTCGGTCAAGGTCGGCGATGCGGTCACACATGGGCAGACGGTGCTGGTCCTGGAAGCAATGAAGATGAAGAATGCCATTCGATCGCCGCGCGACGGGGTGGTTTCCGAAGTCCTGGTGCAGGTTGGACAAACGGTCGGCTACGGCGACGTGCTGGTCAAGTTTGAGGAGGGTTAGCCGTGACGGTCTCTTTTGTTGAGTTGCTGCAGGGAATTCAGAATACGTCACCCGGCTCACTCCTGATGATCGCCGTCGGCTGCCTCCTGATCTATCTGGCCGTCGTCAAGGAATACGAACCGATGCTGCTCATTCCCATCGGCGCCGGGGCGATTCTCGCC
>JAPXSS010000131.1:0-7895 GCA_033812955.1 Syntrophobacteraceae bacterium
CAAATGGTCCTGATCGCCCGTTGCCTCGCTCAGGAAGCATCCACCATACTGCTGGATGAACCGACTTCACACCTCGATTTTCGCAACCAGGTGGTGGTGCTCTCCAGCATCAGAACTCTGGTCGGCAACAAGCGTCTTACCGTTATAATGAATCTCCACGACCCAAACCTCGCCCTGCTCTTTTCGGACCAAGTGCTGCTCCTGAACGGCAGAGGCACCGCAGCTCAAGGCCCGCCGCGGGAAGTGATCACCAAAGATAACCTCCAAGCGGTTTACGGTCTCCAGGTGGAATTCCTTTCGGGAGACGGCGTGGAGATGGTCTGTCCGAAGCTTGGGTGAGACGTGAGAGGTCAGGAGAGATGGGTAAGAACGCAGAAGCGAGCGTGCTCGCGAATCCAGGACTCGGGAGAGTGGACATGGGAGCGAAGTCATGAACCTGCTTTCCATCATGTGGGCCAGTTATGTGCCGGTTCTCAAAGAGGCGGTCCAACGGACGGGAATCTTTCGCCTCCAGGCCTATTCGACCAAGCAGCTCACGGTCGAGCCGGACCTGCTTGAAAGGGTGAGGCGCGATTTGAAACAGGCGGACCTCATTTTGCTCTACCGCACCGCGGACGGGTTCTGGGAGGTTTTGGAAGAAGAGCTCCGCGGGTTAGGGGGCAGGATTCCCCTGGTGGTGGTGGGCCCTGATCCCTCGTACTGGAAACTCTCGACGGTAAGCCCGGAAATCATCGGCACGGTCTATCGCTACCTTCTTTACAACGGGATCGAGAATTTCGAGGAGATGCTGAAGTTCCTGGCAGCGTCGCTCTTTTCCCCGGGGATGGCGTTCCAGCCTCCCCAGGAAACCTTATGGGAGGGCGTCTTTCACCCGGTGTGGGGCGGTCCGTTTGTCAATACTGCGGACTTCTTGAACCGTTATCCACATCGAAACCGCCCGCTGGTTGGGCTCCTTTGCTCGCGCACCAACTGGGTGACCGGCAACCTCGAGGTCGAAAAAGCCCTCATTGCGGCCCTGGAAAAGCGGGACATGGGGGTTGTGCCGGTCTTCTTCTACTCCTTGAAGGACCAGAACCTGGGCAACCTGAGCGGTGAGGAAGCCATCCGCAAATTCTTGATAAAGGGCGACGAGACCCCGCTGGTGAGTGCTCTCGTCAAGCTCACCGTCTTTTTTCTCGGGCAGAAGGGGAACAACCCGGGCGACTCGCAGGCGGAAACGGGGGCACGCTTACTCTGTTGGCTCAACGTGCCGCTCATGGGTCCGGTCATTTCCTACTACAAAGACCGGCAGGCCTGGCTGGAAGACCCGCAGGGATTGGGCCAGCAGGTGGCGTGGAGCATGGCGCTGCCCGAGTTTGAGGGGGTTATCGAGCCACTCATCGTTGGAGCGACGTGCGGCATCAGCCATCCTGAAGAAGAAGCCTACACCCCCATCGCCGACCGCGTGGAACGCATGGCCGACCGCGTGGCCCGCTGGGTGGCGCTCTCGCGCAAGCCCAACCGCGACAAGAAGATTGCCTTCATCCTGCACAACAACCCCTGCGCTTCGGTGGAAGCCACCGTGGGCGGAGGCGCCCATCTGGATACCCTCGAAAGCGTGGCCCACATCCTCATAGGGATGAAGGAGGCAGGCTATCTGGTGACCCCACCGGAAAACGGCAAAGCCCTCATTGATGCCATTCTCAGCCGAAAGGCCATTTCCGAATTCCGCTGGACCACCACCGATGAAATCGCCACGAAAGGAGGGGCGTTGGTCGCGTTGGATAAAGAGCGCTACCTGCCTTGGTTTGAAGAACTGCCTGAGACCACCCGCCGGCGCATGATCGAGGCCTGGGGCGAGCCGCCGGGCGAGGAACGGAACGGCGTTCCAGCCGCAATGCTCCACGAGGGCAAACTCTTGATCACGGGTGTGAATTTCGGCAATGCGGTGGTGTGCGTGCAACCCAAACGCGGCTGTGCCGGAGCACGCTGTGACGGCAGGGTCTGTAAGATCCTCCATGATCCTGAAGTACCGCCTCCCCACCAGTACCTGGCCACCTACAAGTGGCTTTCGCGGGAGTTTGGTGCCGACGCCGTCATTCACGTCGGCACGCACGGCAATCTCGAATTTCTCCCCGGCAAGGCTACCGGCCTGTCGGACGGCTGCTTTCCCGATGCGGCCATCGACGAAATGCCTCATCTTTATCTCTACAATGCGGACAATCCTCCCGAGGGCACCATCGCCAAGCGGCGCAGTTACGGGACACTTGTGGATCACATGCAGGCAGTGATGGTCCAGGGAGAACTCTACGGCGATCTCGACGAAATTGAACGGCTGCTCGCCGAGTACCAGAAGCTGAAAGACCTGGAACCGGGCAAAGCGCATACGGTAAAGCACCTGATCGAAGCCAAACTGCGCGAGGGGAATCTGGAAAGCATGGTCAAGACGCCGCCGGGAGCCGGTTTCGACCAGGTAGTGAAGGCGGCTCATGAGGCTCTCTCGCTCCTCAAGAATTCCTACATCCCCAAGGGGATGCATGTCTTCGGCCAGATCCCGGCGGGAGAGCGCCTGGCTGAGTTCATTTACGCCATCGTCCGCTACGACAACACCCCGGACTCTCTGCGCGGCCTGGTGAAAAGCCTGCTGACCGAAAACCCGGAATCGGCCGCACCGGACGAGGCAGTGCTGAAGGAGGTGGTAGACCGGAAGGCTAAAGAGGTCTGCACCTCCTACCTCGAAGAGGGAAAACCAGTCATCGAGAGCCTGCTCGCGCTCCCCTCCGGTTTCCCCGAGAACGATGGCAGCCGTTATTTCGAGCTGGCTCAGGCGGTTCAGGCCAAGATTGACGAGGTGCGGGCCAAGATTCTGCTTTCCGACGAACTGAAGGCGCTTCTGAACGGGATGAACGGCGGCTACCTTGAACCCGGCCCGTCCGGCATCGTCACTCGGGGTAGAAGCGATATCCTGCCCACCGGCCGCAATTTCTACTCCCTGGACCCCCACAAGGTGCCGTCGCCAGTCGCCTGGGAAGTGGGACAGCAGCTCGCTCGCAAAACCCTGGAAAAATATCTCAGCGAAGAAGGCGAGTATCCCGAAAACATCGCCTTCTACTGGCAGTGCACCGACATCATGTGGTCCGAAGGGGAAGGCATGGCGCAGATGATGGTGCTTCTAGGCGTGCGGCCGACCTGGCGCTCCAACGGCCGGGTAAACGGGTTCCGGATCATCCCCCTGGAAGAACTCGGCCGGCCCCGCATCGATATCACCATTCGCGTCTCCGGTATCACCCGCGACAATTTTCCGGCGTCAATTGAACTCCTCGATGAAATGGTCCAGGCCGTCGCCCGGCTCGATGAACCGACCGACCGGAATTATGTTCGCAAACACCTGCTGGAACAGCTTGCCGAGTCCCAGACGGCACTCACCGATGATGACGAATTCCGCAAGGCCACCTACCGCATTTTTGCGAGCATGCCCGGAGTCTATCAGGCGGGAACGCAACTGGCGGTCTATGCCTCGGCCTGGAAGGATGAAAACGACCTGGCAGACGTCTTTTTAAGCTGGAACGGCTATGCCTACGGCAAGGGGATCTTCGGCGAGCCAGCCCACACCGCCCTGAAAAACAGCCTCAAAACGGTGGCTCTCACTTTCAACAAGACCGTGACCGACGAGTATGATCTCCTGGGCTGCTGCGCCTATTTCGGGACGCACGGCGGCCTCATCAATGCCGCCCAGGTCGTCTCGGGCAAGCCGGTCAAAAGCTACTACGGTGACACCCGCGAACAGGGCGAGGTGCAGATGCGTGACCTGGCTGACGAGATCCGACGGGTGGTGCGGACCAGACTCCTCAACCCCAAATGGATTGAGGGTATGAAAGAGCACGGCTACAAGGGCGCCAGCGAGGTGAGCAAGCGGATTGGGCGCGTCTACGGGTGGGATGCCACCAGTGATCAAGTCGATGACTGGATCTTCGACGATCTTGCCCGGACCTTCGTGATGGATCAGGAGAACCGTCGATTCTTCGAGGAGAACAACCCGTATGCGCTGGAAGAGATCGCCAGGCGCCTCATCGAAGCGGCCGAACGGGCCCTCTGGGACCCCGCCCCCGATGTGGAAGAAGCCCTCAAAGATATCTATCTCGAGATCGAGGGCTGGATCGAGGAACAGATGGGAGACGTGAAAGGAGAATTTCAGGGAGGAGCCGTCGATATCATCACTGCCAGCGAGGTCGAGGACTGGAAGAGGAGACTCACAGATACCCTCGGACGAAAGGGCCAAATATGATTCTCCCTTCTTTCAGCCATTGTCCGCCAGGATCAGATGAAGCTCGGTCTGGTGCTCAATGGGATCCATCCGGCCCTTTTTCTCCCGTTCCGGCCGCAGAGCCGAAGATCTCTTCCAAATTGTGAAACGGCTGCCATTCCCCTGTCTAACTCAAGGCTCCCACAAGGTGGCGATTGCCCAGGTGGACCCGGCGCAAACCGGCCGCCTTCGCGGCTTCGAGGCAGCTTTCCACCTGTTGTCGGGAGGTGGTGGGGAAATCATTCAGATAGAACTGAGGAGCAAAGGCGAGGAGCGTGTAAGGGATCTCGGGATTGCAGCGGGCGATGAACGAAGAGAGTTGCAGCACCTCCTCCTTGCCAACATAGCCCGGCACCAGCAGCGTGCTGGCTACCACCAGCGGCGGGTCCGGACGAAGGGCGGCATAGCTGGCCAGCAGAGCAAAGTTGGCTAGGACCTGCCGGTTGTCAGCACCGCACAGGGCCTGGTGGAGGCACGGATCCCAGGCTTTCAAATCCACCTTGATGCAGCCTCCCGATTCCAGGGACAGCCGCACCATCTGTTTCAGCCAGGACGGATGGACACTGCCATTGGTCTCCCAGCAGATCCGCAGAATCTGAACCGGGTTCTCCCGGCGCACGCGGCGGCCAACCTCAACGGCATAAGCGATCTGCGGCGTGGGGTCACCTCCGAAAAAACAGATGCAACTCGTCTTCTCGGTTACCGCCTCGGTGAGAACTTCGGGGGGCCGCCAGGCCCGACTTGAACCATCGGTTTTTTTGAACGACCAGTTCTGGCAGAAGAGGCAATTAAAATTACAGGCTTCAAAGAAGACCGCCAAATTGTAAAAGCCGGCTTCCGGACCACGCTCGTGGGCGAACCTCGGATACCCCGCGCCGGTCCCGCCGGGACACACCCAATCAGCCACACAGTTGGTGGGGAGCGGATCGTAGTAGTAGGAGACCCGGGCACGGGAGCGGCCATCCCGGCGGATACTCTCCCTGGCGCCACATCGAATGCCGCAGAAACCCGACTGGTCGGGACTCATCCGGCAGCGATGGGGGCAGAGATTACACAATAAGCCCTCGGGAGATGCCGGTGGCTCCAGGGGCAGTCCAAAGGCCTCCCGCGATTCGGCATGAAGAGCTTCAAGGCACCGTCGGCTATCATCCCAGCGGGTCACGATGCAATCCGGGCAAACCCCAAGGCCCCAGCCAACTCCTGCCACCCTGCGACCGCACACATGGCAGACAAGATCCGTCCGGTCCGAATCATGCCATTCACCGATCAGCATCTAGCAGATCCTTGGCAGCTGTTCGCCCCGCAGCATGTCCACCAGGCGATGACCACCGATGCGGGTACGGAGAAAGACCCGGCCGACGTCGGTGGCAACGACCTCCCCGATCTGACAGGCTTCTTTCCCATGCGGGTTCGAGCGCATGGCGCTAAGCACCGCCGATGCAGATGCAGATGGAACGCACGCCAGCACCTTTCCTTCGTTGGCAACGTAGAGCGGGTCGAGACCCAGGAGTTCGCAGGCCCCGGCAACATCTTCGCGAATCGGCAGGGACTCCTCGAAGAGCCTGATCCCAACTCCTGACTGCTGGGCGATTTCATTGAGTGTCGTCGCCACTCCGCCACGGGTGGGATCGCGCAGGACATGAATGGTGGGGCAGACCTCGAGCATCCCCGCCACCAACCCATACAGCGATGCCGCATCGCTTCGGATTTCGTTTTCAAAGGCCAATCCCTCCCGTTTACAGAGCACGGCCAAGCCGTGATCGCCAAGGGTACCGTTGATCAGGACGGCATCACCGGGCCGGGCATACTGACCTCCGATCTCAAGCCCCGGCGGCACAATCCCAACCCCCGCTGTGTTGATGAAGATCTTGTCCGCTTTCCCCCGGGGCACAACCTTAGTATCCCCTGCCACAATCAGGACCTCGGCCTCGCAGGCGGCTGCCGCCATGGCAGCAACAATCTGCGCGAGCAGGTCACGGGACAGCCCTTCTTCGAGAATGAAGCCGGCGGTAAGATACAGTGGCTTCGCCCCACGCATGGCGAGGTCGTTGACCGTGCCGTGGACGGCAAGACTGCCAATATTGCCGCCCGGGAAGAAAATCGGGTCAACCACGTAGGAATCCGTCGTCATGGCAAGCCGGCCGCCCGGCACCGTCACCACGGCACTGTCGTTCAGTTCGCGAAGGTATTCATTGTCCAGTGATTTTAGAAATAACTCGCCAACGAGCTCCTGAGTCGCCCTGCCGCCGCTTCCCTGATCCAGTTGGATGGTTCCTTCCCGCATTCTGTTCCACCTTAATCTTGTTCACGGGATCACCCGCTAAATATTTCATCCACGAAGTCACACGAAGAACCACGAAGAAATCATCGCACCTCCTGCTCGCTACCCCCGGACAAGCCATAGGCCAGGAAACCCGGCACGACCTGATTCCCACTTGCAGGGTTACGGCAGGCAACAAATCTCAGGAAATCTGACATAGCCTCCGAGAAAACTATCTTCGTGTGACTTCGTGGATAAGAGAGTTCTAATTCGCAGCCAATGCCCGGAGGCCGCCTCCTGTCATTCATGATAGCGATAGTAAGCACCGCAGGTGCCTTCGCTGGCGACCATACAGGGTCCCAGCGGGGTCTGAGGAGTACAGTGCTTTCGAAACAACCCGCATTCGGGCGGCGCCAGCACCCCCCTCAGAATCTCTCCACAGCGGCAGCCGGGATGTTCCTTAACCTGGAACTCCGGCAGGGTGAAGCACTTGGCCGCATCGTAGGCTTCCCATCGGGGCCTGACTTTAAGACCGCTTTGGGGAATGGTTCCCAACCCGCGCCAGGTGGCATCCGCAGGTTCGAAAATGTCATTCATGAGCCGCTGGGCCGCCATGTTTCCCTCCCAACTGACCGCTCTTCGATACTGGTTGACCACTTCCGCCCGCCCGCCGGCCAACAGGTCGACAAGGGTAAGGATGCCCTGCAACAGGTCCAGTGGCTCGAAGCCGGTGACAACACACGGGATGTGATAGCGGCCGACCACCTTTTCATAGGCCGCCGCACCGATGATGGTGCTCACGTGGCCGGGACAGAGAAAGCCGTCCAGGCGCAGGGTTTCCGTCCCGAGCAGGGCCTCCATGGCCGGTGGCAGCAGCTTATGAGCGGAGAAGACGCTGAAGTTGCGTAGACCTTCGGCAGCCGCCTGTTTGACTGCGGCGGCCACGGTGGGCGCCGTGGTTTCAAACCCGATCCCCAGCAGCACCACCTGCCGCTCGGGATGGTCGCGGGCGATTTGCAGCGCCTCGAGGCTCCCGTAGACGATCCGGACGTCGGCGCCCTTGCTGCGTTCGGCACTGAGCGACGAGGTGGAACCCGGGACGCGCACCAGATCGCCAAAGGTGGTGATGGTGACGTGTGGCTGCTGCGCCAGCCAGATGGCCCGGTCAATGTCTTCATTGGCAGTGACGCACACCGGACAACCCGGCCCACTGATGAGTCGGACCGAGGGTGGCAGGAGCTGCCGCAGGCCGAGGCGAAAGATGGCGACGGTATGGGTGCCGCAGATTTCCATCAGGTGGCAGGGGCGAAGCCCGGCACCGCGCCGCTGAAGGGTTTCGAGCAGGCTCTTGGC
>JAPXSS010000132.1:0-7842 GCA_033812955.1 Syntrophobacteraceae bacterium
TTGAACCTCCGACCCCCTGCTCCCAAGGCAGGTGCGCTAACCAGTCTGCGCTACGCCCCGTTCCATCAGGCCTTGGACCAATAGCATACGGCTTCCCGAATGGCAATCACGAAGTGCCGCCGGTTTGACCCGGGATGTGTCTGCTCAACCCAGACCCCAGCCAGCCTCCCGGCTACTCTTCGTCGGGCTCACGAAAGGACATCTTGAGCCGGCATAGTTCCTTGTAGGCAGTATCGATGAGGTCTTGGGCCCGCCTGGTGGCCGGCTCCAGCGTACCGATGCCGATGAGGGTTTCAATAAGGATGGCCGTATTTTCATGGCCGAAAGGCGAGCGCCGGATGGTCTGCTTGAGGTAGGGCACCACTTCCTCCGCCTCTTCCTCCTGCACGTTTGGCAGCAATACGAGGAACTCATCACTGCCGTATCGCCCCACCACACTCACCCCCTCGGGCAGGATCTCCTTCAGGAGTCTGGCCACGTGTTTGAGGACCTCATTGCCAAGATCGGACTCATCATCAAACTGGTGGAAAAACTGCGGTTCAATGAGCATGACCGAGAGCGGGGCATCGAGGCGGCGAGCCTTTCGGAACTCACGCTCCAGGACCGTGTGGATCTGGAAAAAATTCAAAAGACCCGTCAAGGGGTCCAGCACCGCGAAGTCCTTGACTCGTTCGTAGCTCAGGCAGTTTTCGAGAGAGAGGGCAATCTGATTTCCCAAATGTTCGAGGAGATCGGTCCCGGCATCAGGCTGAAACCGTTCGGTATCAAGGCTCCCCAGCAACAGGCCGCCAAACAGCAGGTCATGGACGGCCAGCGGAATCAGCACACCCGACCGGATGGGAGCGGCCGCGCGGGGAAGGAAGGGAGACAGCATGCCCGCATTGTCCGGATTGAGCAGAAGCGGTGCAGGCGGGGTTCCCAGCAGGAGTTCCCCGGTTTCCATGGGCAGTGGCAACAGCCAGGCCCCCTCGCTGGCGGGTTCGCTCTCCTTGTCGATTTCCGAAAAGAATCGCTCCAGCAGGTCCGGCTGGCAGAGAAAGAGGATCAGCCGGTCCGGTTGAAAACGGCTTTTCACCTCCCGGAGCAGCTCTTCGACCAGCAGGTCTGGTTGGCGCGTTCGGAACAGAATCCGTTCGATCTCTATGAAATGGCGCCAGATCTTCTCATTGGCAGAGGCTGTGGTAATCACCTGGGCCAGCTGCGCCTTGAGCTCCACGTTCTCTCGGTACAGATCGGCCAAGCCTTCCGGTAGTACCAGCTGACTGTCCCCAGCCTGGTCGTCGGAGGAAACCGGGTAGTGTTCATCCATGGTATTAACTTCGGGGCAGGATCACCGTGCGGCGCTCGTGCCTCCCTCTCCTTTGTCAAGCAGTGCCAGAGCTGCCGCTACCGCCTCTTGTGGAGAGGCAACAACCTGCACTCCAGGAATGTCGAATTGCGGCAGCAGGGCGATGACCCCTTTGCCAGCCTTGAGCGCCAGGGCTATTTCGGAAAGCGTGCCGTAGCTCCCCGCAATGGCAATGAGCACCTGGGCGGTATTGACGATGATCGCGTTTCTGGCATGCCCCATGTTGGTAGCGATGGGGATGTCGATATGAGGGTTGGCTTTGCCGATATCCGGTCCCGGCAGGATGCCGACCGTAAAGCCGCCGCCTTCCTTTGCTCCCCGCGCCACAGCGGTCATCATCCCCCCCCAATCCGCCGCAGACCAGGATTCCGTGATGGCGGGCGATTTCGCGTCCCACCTCGAAGGCCAAGGCTGCCGCCGATGATGAACAGGAGGCCGCTCCAATGACACCGATGAGAGGCTGGCGCGACATCACTCTTCCCACCCCCACTTTCCCACCAGATCAACGAACCGAACCCCGCCGAAATCCGTCTTGCGTATTCCTTCCGGGGTCCGCTCCACTAGCACCAGCTCCTGGGAGAGCCGATCTCCCACCGGCAGCACCAGTCGTCCTCCCACCCTGAGCTGGTCGGTCAAGGGCTGAGGAATTTTCGGCGTGCCGGCGGTTACCATGATCCCGTCGAAGGGCGCCTCCTCGGGCCAGCCAAGGGAACCATCCGCCACGCGTATCAAAATGTTCTGATAACCACGCTTCTTGAGAATCTGGCTCGCCCGGTATGCCAGAGGTGGAAAGCGTTCGACGGAAAACACCCGGTCTGCCAGTTCGGCCAGAATCGCGGCCTGATATCCTGAGCCGGTCCCGATTTCGAGGATCTTCTCATCGCCCTTGAGTTCAAGGACTTCAGACATCAGGGCGACAATGTAGGGTTGAGAAATGGTCTGCTTCTCCCCGATGGGCAGCGGGTAGTCACTGTAGGCCTGTTCCTGGAGCGCTTCTTCCACAAACAAATGGCGGGGCACCCGGCGCATGGCTTCCAGCACCCGGTGATTGCGGATGCCCCGCCCTGCCAGTTGAGTTTCTACCATCCGGTCGCGTGCCTTCCGAAAATTCATCATGCTGGAATGCGCCCCTCACGTTGCGATATCGATGATGTTCTCCCTAAAGAGGCATGCCTGACATCATCCGGCCGAACTTCGTTTTCCGCCAGAAACTTAAAGATAAAGCACATTTAATGTCAATCGCTTTTTCACCCTGCCGGAGTCTATTTGCCAGCTTTGAAATCTTAGCACAGATTCGCCCACCTGGCATAGAGAAGGGACAAGGTGTCACAGCTTCCCTCCAGCTCTCCCCCAACGACCGCTTGCAGCCGGCTTCTCCAGTAAGCACCAAAGGGATACTTGCCTCCCGGTCCCGCAATCCAGGGGGGAACGTTTTCCCGATCGGTGGGCACTGCCAGCAGGGGGAAGACCTGCGTGCCAACATAGAGAAAATAGACCCCATCTTTCCACGAGGAATCATAATTCCGAAAGAACCGGTAAGGACGTTCCTCCAGCAGTTGTTGGAAGGAGTGAGGGTTATGGCAGTCGCGGTAGGGGCGCAGTGCAAAGAGGATGATCGCTTGGTGTTCCCGGCAGATGATGTCAAGCGCCTGAGCGCGGGACGAACCTTGCCAGTCAAACACCCCAATGCCGCGGACTGGCTGACCCTGGTCGTGAAGCCGCTTCAGCACGAGCTTCAGGGTGGGTTCCAGGGGGTGAGGCGTGTCTTCCCACAAAAGGATCAGAGGGTGTAGCCCCGCTCCGGCCAGCCAGCCTATGAGATCAACGAGGTATTCCCGGTCTGCTTCCCGGCGAGATGAAATGAAAAACTTGTCAATCCAGGGAAGCACCAGGTGAGGCAGCCGACCTTCATCGAGCAACCGTTGTCCTTCCTGAATCAGCACCGCAAGTCGAACCAGACCGTTGTGCCAGTCCTCGTCGGACCTGGTGGCCCAGTCGAGGAGGGCGGGAAGGTCCAGACGCTGATGAGGACTGACCGGACTGATCCAGCCAAAACCTTTGCAGACCTCAGCAAAGCCCTGCTCAGAAAATCCCGGAACCCTCCCTGCCAGTTCGAGCGCCTTGCGCCACTCGGGCTCCCGGGCCGGGTCGAGTCTCGCGAGCAAGCGCCTTTCCCACAGCGCATGATAAATCTTCGGCACCACCAGCCGCTGTCGCCGTTGGGCGCCAAGCGCTTGTGAGGCTCTCCGCTCATCAGGCCAGACAGCCTGCAAATGACGAAGACGCTTCTGCACTGCCTCTTTGAAAGAATGCCACAGGGTGGTCGAGGGGAATTGCGCGCCAAGCCCGGCAAAGGCCCAGCCGCTTGAAGCCGCCAGGCTGGCATTGTGCCAGCTCAACACCACCCGCCGGGTGCGGTAGCTGACCGTTTCCGCAAGTGCCCGAACCTCTCGCAGTTCCTCGCAATGAGCGCTCAGCAACCGATTCAGGTAGCGCCGTCCACCGCCATCCACCCAACCCCAGGAGCAGTGCGGGAGCGGCACGGCGGGGGGGCGACTGAACGGATCAGCCGGAGCAATGATTAGTGGACGGCTCTGACCCCGCCAGGCCCCCGCAGGATAGCGCAAACGACCGCCGGAGCGCTTCTGTCTGACCAAGCGCCCAAGATCCGCGAGGGTCGACTCAGACCAGGAAGGTACAGCCGGTTCAGCAAGCAGCCGGATGCGCAGGTGTCGCCATCGGCGCTTCACGGCAGGCGTCTGAGACCTGGCAGGGATCCCCAAGGACGAAAGGCAAATGTTGGCCAGAAATGGCTTGACGGGAAGCGATTGGCTCAGGAGCGCTCGCATGAGGCGCGGGGGGAAGTGCCGCAAGACTCGTCCGACCAAGCGCGCAACCGCCGGCTCCCGGAAATTTCCTCCGAAAACCGCGACGACCTCGCACAGCAATTCCCAGAGCGCAGGCGGGAGGTCGCGCAGGTCTTGCCCTCCGGTTGCCAGGAACCTCAGAAGATGCCGATAGTTGGCGAGCAGGTCGGTTACCGGCGGGTGGAGCAGCAGGGCAAGCGCCCGTTCTCGGAAGCTGCTGGTGGGATGAGAAGAGAGCGCGAGCAAGAGTCGAGTCTGCTCTACCGAAAGGAGACCATCACCCAGGAGGTGGCTCCTGATATCTTCCAGAGCGATTTCCGGATCATCACACTGGGGCATGCCACGCGTCCTCCAACAGGGTCTGAATGACTCTCCTTGGCCAGGAAAGACCGATGCGCTGAAGATCACCGACGGACTTCAAAGACTCGGCGGGTCTCGATCTGGGCACGAGAAAAAACCTGAATTCTGACTAATGTCAAGGTGGAAAGACCTGAAAAAGGTATTGACTCTATAACAAGTTTGCTTTAACTAATTGTGGCACGCGCAAACGAGGGAGGTGTGAGGTGTTAAAGCAGTGTCACCAGACTGGACGATGTGGCTGCAGGTGCAGCCCCGTTCCCGACTCCTCAACGGTACCCCTTGCCTGTACCGCGGCCGGGCAGCGCTGCAGGGTCACGGGAATTCAGGGAGGACGCCATATGTGCGGTCGGATGGCGGCCATGGGAATCTACCCTGGAGTGGAAATGGAAGTCGTTTGCGCTGGCTCCAACTGCCCCTGCATGGTGCGTGTTCATGGCTGCACCTTGAGTCTGGGGGCGGGTATGTCCCATAATATACTGGTAGCACCGACCCCGAACTGACTGATAACATCGAGGCGGGATGGCAAGCGGCAATGCTGGGCCGCTTTCTTTGAGCGGCAAAAGTTAGGTTACCCTAATTCACTCGCCTGAGGATGGAAAATGGATGTCATTCCGATGAGGCGCATGTGCTCCCGGCAACGCGGGGTGATCGCGAAAGTGAAGGCCAACGGCGAGTTGGGACGCCGGATTCGAGACATGGGACTGGTCCCCGGGACGCCGGTGGAAATTCAGGGACGGGCTCCTTTAAGAGACCCGGTGGCGATTCGCGTGCGGGACTTTATCCTGACCCTGCGCAACAATGAGGCCGACCATATCCTGGTGCAGGTCGACGAATCGCCATGAACGGCCCAGGAACGCAGTATCTGGCCGCTCTGGCCGGCAATCCCAACTGTGGCAAGACCACCCTCTTTAACGAAATCACCGGTGCCCGCCAGCATGTGGGGAACTATCCCGGCATCACGGTGGAAAAGAAGGAAACGGTCTGCGACCTGAATGGCCATCAGATTCGGGTGGTGGACCTGCCCGGCACCTACTCGCTGACGGCTTACTCGCTGGAAGAACTGGTGGCTCGCGATTTCCTCATCTATGATCGGCCCGCAGTCGTCATCAACATTGTGGATGCCTCCAATCTGGAACGGAACCTCTACTTGACCATCCAGCTCCTCGAACTGGGCATTCCTCTGGTAATAGCGCTCAACATGATCGATGCAGCGGCCGGGCGGGGCGTCCAGATCGATTCCGAGGAACTCTCCCGGCGCCTGCAGGTACCGGTCATCCCAACGGTGGCCAAAAGCGGCAAGGGCAAGGAAGAGCTTCTGAGGCTCACCCTCAAGCGTGCCGAGGAGCAGCCCTTGTGGTCTCCCCTGCACATTTCTTACGGTCCCGATATTGATCCCGTGCTGGATAAGATGGAGGCAGCCATTACGGAAGCCCGGCTGCTGCCGGAGCTGCCGGCTCGCTGGACCGCTCTCAAGTACCTCGAAGCCGATGAACAGGTCATGACCAAAGGCCGGGAAGTCAATGCCGAGCTTTCCAAGAACCTGGAGGGCCTTGCCGATGCGGTCACCGACCATTTGCAGAAAACCCTGGAAAGCTATCCCGAGGCAATTATCGCCGACCACCGCTACGGCTTCATCACCGCCCTGCTCAAAGGCGGCGTCGTAACCAAGACCGAGAGAGCCGATCGCCTCCACTTCTCCGACCAGCTAGATCGCATCCTGACCAACCGTCTCTTCGGTCCCTTCATCATGCTGGCGATTCTTTATGTGGTTTATCAATTCACCTTCACTTTCAGTGAATTGCCGGTCAGCCTGATGGCGTCGGCTTTTTCGGCTCTCGGTCGGCTGGGCGAGGCGACTCTGCCGGAGGGGCCTTTCAAGTCCCTGGTATTGTCGGGAATCATTGACGGGGTGGGAGGAATCCTCGGGTTTGTGCCGCTGGTACTGCTGATGTTTTTTGCCATCGCTATCCTCGAGGATACGGGCTATCTTGCCCGGGTCGCGTACATGCTGGACCGCGTCTTCCGAACCTTTGGGCTGCACGGTAGTTCGGTCATGGCCTACATCATCTCGGGGGGGATCGCCGGCGGCTGTGCTGTTCCGGGAGTCATGGCCACCAGGACCCTCCGCAGTTCTCGAGAACGCCTGGCTACCCTGCTGACGGCGCCCTTCATGAACTGCGGCGCGAAACTACCGGTCTTCGCCATGCTCATCGCCGCTTTTTTCCCGGCCCGGCATGCACAGCTGATGTTCCTGTTGACCCTGCTCTCGTGGTCCATGGCGCTCCTGCTGGCGAAGCTGCTTCGTTCAACCATTCTGCGTGGGCCGAGCACCCCGTTTCTGCTGGAATTGCCGCCCTACCACCTCCCGACCTTCAAAGGACTCCTGATTCACACTTGGGAGCGAACCTGGCAGTACATTCAGAAAGCGGGAACGATCATCCTTGCCATATCCATCCTATTCTGGGCGCTCATGGCCTATCCTGAACTGCCCGCCGAGCAGCAGGAGCGTTTTCGAGAAAGCCGCCAGGAGATCCTCTCCCAGCTTCCCAAGGAATTGCGGGAGGCCCTGGCCCAGGCTCCCGAACCCGACCCAACCCTGCCGGAGGGCTTCGAACAGGCTCTTGCCGCGCTGTACGCCCTCGACCAGGAAGAAGCCGAGGCGGCGTTGCAGTATTCCATAGCAGGCCGCCTCGGCCTGGCGCTCGAAACCATCACCCGGTGGTCCGGCTTTGACTGGCGTACCAACTTGGCCCTGCTCTCCGGGTTTGCCGCCAAGGAGCTGATCCTTTCCACCATGGGTACGGCTTATTCCCTGGGAAGATCACGCCAGGCTGAAGACCTGCCGTTGAGTGAACAACTGGCCCAGGATTCACGCTGGAATCGAACCAAGGCGTTGGCCCTCATCGTCTTCATCATGCTCTATGCACCCTGCCTGCCCACCGTGGTCTGTATCGTCAAGGAAGCAGGCGCCTGGAAATGGGGGCTTTTTTCATTAGCTTTCAACACCACCGTGGCCTTCCTCGCTGCCGTGCTCATTTCTCTGGGCGGAAGCTGGCTGGGCTCAGGAAACTGGTAAGGGTTGAGTATGTTGCAGACTGTTCTCGTTTTTTTGATTTTGCTGGGGGTGTCCATTTATCTGGTGCGTTATTTCGTGCGTGCTTACCGCACCGAGGGTTCCGCCTGCGGGGGCTGCACAGGCTGCTGTTCGCAGAACCCTCCAGTCACTTCTGACCCGATTTGCCCGGGAGGGACCGCCACGCCTCTCAT
>JAPXSS010000133.1:0-7768 GCA_033812955.1 Syntrophobacteraceae bacterium
AGCCATGGGCAAACAGGATCATCACAACGTCCCTCCTCGTTAATGTTATTGGTCCGTGCGGCTTGATTCCCTCATTACGGACAACCCGCAACCCGAAACTCATGACTTTTCGGGACAAACTGCAACCACCTCAGGTTTTTTAGAGGCCTGCGGCAAAGCAGGCGGCGGTGAGATGGAAACGGAGTGGCACGTGCTTTTTTGGAGCTGCCAGTTGACTATCGATCGCTGCTGTCCAATATTCTAAGCCAGCACGTCAGTACGACAGGTAATTTACATGGTGACCGTAGCAGGCTTGTTGATTTGTCGATTGACTTAACCAAGGAGGAAAACATGGTAGAGCACCCTGGTGCCGTTACGTTTCAAGGAAATCCCCTAACGCTGGTGGGCAAGGAAGTGAAGGCGGGTGATAAGGCCCCCGCTTTTCAGGTGCTGGATAACAGCCTATCGCCTGTGAGTCTGGACAGGTATCAGGGGAAGGTGGTTATCATCTCCTCGGTCCCTTCCCTGGACACTCCGGTCTGTGACCTCGAAACCCGTCGTTTCAATGAAGAAGCGGCCGCTCTGGGTCCAGACGTCATAGTCCTGACGGTCAGCATGGACCTGCCCTTCGCTCAGGCTCGGTGGTGCGGTGCCGCCGGGGTCAGTCACGTGACCACTCTTTCAGACCACAGGGACGCCAGCTTCGGCGAAGCCTACGGGGTTCTCATCAAAGAACTGCGACTCCTGGCGCGGGCGGTTTTCGTACTCGACCGGAAAGGGGAAGTCCGGTACGTGGAACTGCTCAAGGAAATCACGCATGAACCCGACTACGATGCCGCCTTGAAAGCCGCCAAGGCTCTGACCTGAAAAGTTGTGGATTCACAGATCCCCTTGGACCTTTTCATGGGTCTCCGAATGTTCTGAAGGGTCGTGAGTAAGGGGGTTAACAGACTTGGAGGATTTGATCGAAAAGTTCACGACGGGGGCAGGAGCTGGCAAGATACTTCTTGACGGCAAGGGGCAGACGAAGATAGATAGACACGGGCCAGGCTTAGGGACTGCTCAATGACACAAAGAAGGTGTTGAAGTGCGAAACCCTGGCTAAGGACGCTGCCACAGATTAAGGTGACCGTTATCCGCGGCTCATTCCGGCACGCTTCCGGCCGGAATCCGCAAATCCTCGGGATACCGGCTCCCGCCGGTATGACGAAAGGAGGGCGGAAGCCTATTCGGGTGGGGCTGTACTGAGGGCATTACCCCATGCGGCGAGTGTACCGTGCTCGTCGCATTTTGTCAGACCGCTTTCGATTGTCAATAAGGCCATGGATGCCTTGTATCCGGATGAAGGCCGGAGCTGGGATCGTGGCCTTTTTTTATTTCATGCCGCTGCAAGAGGCGCTCATTGAACGTAAAAACGTGAGGCAGAACGATCATTTGGAGAGTGTTGGCGGGATGCAATGGGCATGTGCTAA
Organism: Syntrophobacteraceae bacterium; assembly: GCA_033812955.1. Lineage (GTDB taxonomy): Bacteria > Desulfobacterota > Syntrophobacteria > Syntrophobacterales > Syntrophobacteraceae > JADGQM01. The sequence goes on from JAPXSS010000133.1 coordinate 1,452, forward strand.
TGATGGGCCGGACCTTACTGACCTCGGCGACGCAATGGAAGAACAGGATCATGGCTGGTTCCACCGGAAGAGTCAGTGGTGCCGGGTTGCCATCTTCCAGAGCGCAGCGCTTTCCCTTTTTGTCCACCTTGCTCTCTGCAGCATCCTGCTGTTTATCCCAGGGCATGCGGACCATGTGATGACTCCCTCGGTCTCGGTGCAGCTGGTATCGCTGGAAGCCAAAGCGCCTGCTCAGGGATCGGGAAAGGAAGATGGAATAACCACAAGCCTCACCATGGGGCCGTTGTCCAAAGCCGACAAACAGCCAGCTACTGCGCTTCCGGCTCCAGAGCCACCGCCGCTGCTGGCTGAAGCAGTTCCCCCAAAGCAGGCCAAAGCCACGGCCAACCCGGCCGTTGCCCCTTCCCGTCCGGAGAGCAAACCGAAGGAGCTTCCAAGAACCGCGCCTCGCCGTCAGCATCCCTTTGAGGCGAAACCTGCCCCCCTCGCCCCCCCTCAGCCAACCGACGCGAATGGAGGCACGAGTGCCGATCCTCTGCCGGATTTAGGGGAATCGAGGGAGGCGGGGTCTGGTGCAGCCGGGGGTGGTACCGCCAAAGGACATCAGGGAGGTGGTCATGGCGGCGGCATCGTAGATGCGGAATTTGGGGCCGCCAACGGTCCCCGGTTCGCCCGACGGCTCTTGCCCCAATATCCGCGACTCGCCCGACAGTTGGGAAAGGAAGGAACGGTGGTGCTCCGGGTAACGATTGATGAGTACGGCCGTCCGATGGCGGTGGAAAGCGTTAAAACGGCCGGGGCCGGTTTTGATGAAGAAGCCATCAAAGCCATTCGAGGGTCCCTCTTTCACCCGGCGCAAAGAAACGGGAAGCCGGTCATCTGCCGGGCGATTGTGCCCATCCGCTTTGAGCTGAGGGGTTCGGACTGAAGGGAGGTGGTAACCAGAGCAGACTTTGAAGGAACGGGAAGGGCAGGTCTTCCCCAGCCAAGGTAAAAGACCCGCCCCCAGGGAGTCGCCTCACCATGCAAATCCCCTTTCCTGTGTAACATGCCGGGGAAGGAACGCCAAGGAAGGAAACCAGTATGGCCATGCAACATTTCAAGGGTTTTGGAGCGATAGCGGAAGAGGAAGCGGAAGAAAGGAAAAGGAAGAGGGGAGACAAGATCCGGGAGTCAGGAGTCAGGAGGAAAGCGGCAGGTGGTGAGAGAGCAAAGAAGCTTCTGGGGCAGTTGGCAATGCTGGGGCTGATCCTCTCTCTTTTGTTTCCCGTGGTGGGGCGTGCCCAGGAACCGGTGAAATCCCCTTCGGCCGCCGGAGAACAGGGAAAATACCAGGAGGTAACAGACCAGAAGGCTTCGTTGGATCACACCTTTGACGAAATTGTCGTGACTGCCACGCGTACCGCTACGCCGCTCTCGGATGTTCCCGCCTCGGTCTCGGTGGTGACCAAGGAGGATATCGAAAAGCGCCATGTGCAGTCGGTTGACACCGCTCTGGACCTCGTTCCAGGACTCTTCAACAAACACGCAAAACCTCTGGACACGACCTCAGCCGTCGTCCTCCGAGGCATGCCTGAACAAAAACGTACTTTAGTTCTGCTGGATGGACAGCCGATGAACGATGCCTATACCGGCGTCGTCAACTGGAACGGCATGCTGCCGGAAAATCTCGATCGGGTGGAAGTGGCGCGCGGTCCATTCTCATCGCTCTACGGCGGCAATGCCATGGGAGGCGTTATTAATATTCTCACCAAAATGCCGACCAAGAGGGAAATCAACGTGTCAGGTGGTGCGGGAAGCGACGGCTTAATGACCGTGTACGCGTCCTATGGTGATAAGCTGTTCAAGCGTCTCGGCCTGTTTGCCAGCTACGGCTATCAGGGCAGCAACGGCTATGCCAGCAACTCGGTGGTCAAGACCACCACCCCCGGTACCACTGGTACTCCTGTCACTGGGGCGCAACCGTCGACCACCAGCAGAGGGGCTCCGACGCTTGTCATTGGCGATACCGGAGACAACAACTGGTATCGAGATTCCGGCATCTTCAAACTGTCTTACGACCTGACCGATGATTCCAAGGCCACCTTCTCGTTCAATAGAAACCATTACGGCTACGGCTACAAAGACCCCAACAACTTCCTGCAAACTTCCGGCGGGAATCCCTTCTGGTCAGGAAGTGCGCTCTTTAACGGCCAAAGGTTCACCGTTGCCGAATCCAATTTTCTTTCGGGTGAGGGTTCGGTGACTCAAAACATCTACAACGCAGGGTTCGAGACCGGTCTCTTCGGTAAGGCCATAATGAAGATCTCCTGCGGCCTTATCGACAATACGAGCAATTGGTATACTTCCGCCAGTTCCAACGCCAGGCTGTCGGGCGGCCCCGGTACTCTCAACGAAACCCCTTCACAAGCTTTCACTTCAGACCTGCAATTCTCGGTGCCCATTCTCGATAAGCACCTGCTTATCGTTGGCGGCGGATATCGCTACGATCATGCCAATACCGAGGTTCACAACCTCACCAACTGGCAGGATACAGGCTCTAAGGGAAGCCTCACCTACGAAGCCGGCGGCAAAGACAATATCTATTCGCTATATTCTCAGGTCGAGATTGCCCTGTTGGAAAACCTGAAAGCCTACCTCGGGCTTCGCGGCGATTGGTGGCGGACCTATGACGGGATGGTGAATTCCAAAGGAGATGCGGGAGTCCCTACGGATTATGATTCCCGCACGGCCTTCGATTTGAGCCCCAAAGGCTCGCTGGTGTACACGCCTTTCGAGAACACGACGCTCAGGGGATCCATCGGCAAAGCCTTTCGTCCGCCCAACGTCTATGAACTATACCGAACCTGGGCAGGGACTTCTACAACCTACGCTGCCAATCCCATGCTCGACCCGGAAACCAGCATTTCTGGAGATGTCGGGATAGAACAGCGGCTCTTCAAGTCGGCCGCCTTCCGTGTGAGCTACTTCTATAACCGGCTCCATGATCTCATTTATCGGCGCACTATGGGAGTCGGTGCCGACGGAAAAACCATCGAACTGTGGGACAACGCAGCCTCTGCAGAGACCGACGGCATTGAGGTGGAATGGGACCACAGGCTCACCCCTTGGTTCCGGTATTTTGCCAACTATACTTACACCCACAGTAAAATGCTCGATAATCCAACCAACCCCGAGAGCGTCGGGAAACAGCTCACGGGGATTCCGAAGAATATGTTCAACCTTGGCGGAGAGGTCACCTATGGACCGGCGTCGTTGACGCTTACCGGCCGTTACGCGAGCAAGCGGTTCGCTGACGATCAGAACCTGGATGATGTCAATTCGGTTTATGGTTCCCATGATCCATATTTTGTGGCCGATCTGAACCTTCGTTACGCCGTAACCAAGAATGCCATTCTGGCTTTCGCCATCGATAATCTCTTTGATGAGGACTATTTTTCGTACTACCAGGCACCGGGAAGAAAGTTCTACGGGAGCCTGACCTTCAAGTTTTGAAAGGTGAGACTTGCGACCGAAGAATGGGCATCGTGGAGGGAACCGTCGACGACAATGAGGAATAAGACCCTGACAGGGTTGGTGCTCCTGATGCTCATCGGAGCATTGGTAACGGTGGGATGGGGTGAGGACGGGGCTACCGCACGGGTGGCAGTGACGGACAAGCTGGGAAGGCAGGTCGAGATTCCGCTGCCGGTCCGGCGGGTGGTCCTGTTGTCGTTATACGAACTCATCCCCGTCCTCGACCTGTGGGACAGGGTCGTTGGGGTCAACCGATGGGCGCTCGATAACAAGCTTCTCAAACGCTTTTCCCGGATGGAAACCATCCCGGCGGTGGGCACCGGCATCGAGGTCAACGCCGAGGCCATTCTGGCGTGCCATCCGGACTTGGTGATCACCTGGAGCTATCGGCCGGAGGTGGTTGAGTTTCTGGCAAGAAAGGGCCTGCGCGTCCTTGCGGTTTATCCGGAGCACCTCGACGAACTCTACGGCGTGATCGAGCTATGCGGCCAGCTCTTTGATAGAGAGAAGCGGGCAAGAGAGGTTCGGCAGCTCATGGAGGACCTGTTTACCATTATTCGGTCAAGGGTTTCCCAGATACCACCCGAACAGCGACGGAGGGTCCTGTGGCTCTGGCAGAAGCCCACGCGAGTGACGGGCCGCTATGGGCTCCAACAGGACCTGCTTGCCATGGTTGGGGCCGTCAATCCGGCGCAACACGTCGATATGGCCCATGCCGAGGTTTCCCTCGAACAGATCCTGGCCTGGAATCCGGAGGTGGTTTTCATCTGGGGGCATGCCGGCTACGGTCCCGAAACTCTGACTGAGGGACGTCAGTGGCAGTCGGTGGCAGCGGTCAAGGAAGGGCGCATCTACAAAGCCCCCCTGGCCGACTCCTGGTCACCTTCAACGGCTGTAATGGCACTCTGGATGGTCCGAAAGATCTATCCCGAAGCATTCCGGGAGCAGGATCTGGCGGCGGAGGCCCGGAAGTTTCACCTGGATTGTTTTGGCATACCGCTGGCCGAGGGCATCTTTGAGTAGGATGGCGGAATAATGGGAACCTCCAACCCATAACTCGAAGCTCTTTATAGCAGTTGCTCATGACCCTTCGGGACACCCGAAGACACATGAAAATGACCGCGGATGGCAGGCAAGCGCCACTGGTGACCCGCAACTCACAACTTTCCAAGGCAGAAACGGTCCGGCAAATGTTGAAGCGTAAGGCAATTCCCCTCCTGATCGCCCTGTCTCCGCTCGGTGTGGGTGTAGTGGCGCTCTTCTGGGGGGCATACAGCGTTCAGCCCTTACTGGTCGCCCAGATCATGGCGTCCAAGATCCTGGGGGTGGGAGCAGTCGGCGGAGACCTGCCCGAGCTGGCAATCGTCTGGAACATCAGGTTGCCCCGCATCGTGCTGGCGAGCCTGGTCGGGGCCGCACTCTCGGCAGCCGGAGTAACCCTCCAGGGGGTTTTTCGTAACCCGCTGGTGGATCCCTTCATTCTCGGGCTCTCGGCGGGAGCGGCGTTCGGCTGCGCCCTCTCGGTGGCCTTCCTGCCAGCACTGCCGGTCCAGGTTTCCGCTTTCCTCTTCAGCATTGTCGCGTCATTCATCGCCTACGGACTGGCAAAACACCAGGGAGAAGTGTCCCGCCTGCCCCTGGTGCTTTCGGGAGTGGTCGTATCCGCCTTCTTCACCGCCCTGGTCTCGATTCTCAAGTTCCTCGTCGATCCCCATAAACTGGCGAGCATCGTCTACTGGCTCCTGGGCAGTTTTTCGCTCGCCGATTGGTCCGCCGTTCTCGCCGCTTCGCTGGGCGTCGGTGCCGGCGGCCTGGTGCTCTTCCTCACCCGCTGGCGCCTCAACGCGCTCTCCATGGGTGATGAGGAAGCCCGTGCGCTGGGAATCAATGTGGAACGCGACCGGCTGCTGCTCATTGCAGCAGCCTCGCTGGCGGTGGGTTCGGCGGTCTCCGTCAGCGGCATCATCGGCTGGGTTGGACTCATGGTGCCGCACCTGGTGCGCATGATCATCGGCCCGGACCATCGACAGCTCATGCCCTATGCCATGGCGGCGGGAGCCACCTTCATGGTCTTTGCCGATACCCTGGCCAGAAACCTCACTTCCTTCGATCTTCCGGTTGGCATCATCACCGCTTTGAGCGGCGCTCCCTTCTTCATTTATTTGATGAACAAAGGGAGCCGGGAAAGTTGGGGAAGATGATTCAAGTGAGACACCTTTCGTTCACCTACCAGGGTATGAAAACCCCGGTGTTTCACAACCTTGACTTTGAGGTCCATCCGGGCCAGATCATGACCGTGCTCGGCCCGAACGGCTCGGGTAAGACCACCCTCTTCCAATGCCTGACCGGCTTGTGGCAGCCGGACTGCGGCGAGGTGCTCCTGGACGGTGCTTCACCCAGGTCCATGCCCCGAAGTGAGGTGGCGAAGCGGGTGGCCGTGGTTCCCCAGGAGCATCAGCCACCCTTTGCCTATTCCGTTATGGATGTGGTGCTGACGGGCCGGGCCGCCCATATCGGCCTCTTTTCTTCTCCCTCCAGGCACGATCGGTCGGTGGCCCGCCAGGCTCTGGCCACCATGGGTGTGGAGGGACTGGCGGATCGGCCTTACACTCAAATCAGCGGCGGCGAACGGCAAATGGTCCTGATCGCCCGTTGCCTCGCTCAGGAAGCATCCACCATACTGCTGGATGAACCGACTTCACACCTCGATTTTCGCAACCAGGTGGTGGTGCTCTCCAGCATCAGAACTCTGGTCGGCGACAAGCGGCTTACCGTTATAATGAATCTCCACGACCCAAACC
>JAPXSS010000134.1:0-7720 GCA_033812955.1 Syntrophobacteraceae bacterium
GATAGGCCGCCGGAGGCGGACTGTCAGTGTGAATCCTTTAGCCGCCGCTGCCGATAAGCCGCCGAAGGCGGCTTATCCACGGATTACACGGATACCACGGATGAAGACAGATTGAAAATGGTGTCAGCGGTCATCTGCGGTCAGCCCTGCCCGCCACCTCATCCAGGATGCGCAGCAGCTCCCGGTGGTTTTGCTGGATGGTGCAGGTGCGGGCGCGGGCGGCAGCGGCGGCACTCATGGCGGCCCGTTGCCCCGGGTCCAGGAGCAGGGCCATCCGGTCCGCCAGCGCCGCCGCCTGGGGCGGATGGTCCAGGATGAAGCCGTCCACTCCGTCGGTGATGATTCCGGCCGAACCGTTGGCCCGCGTGGTGATGCAGGGCAAGCCGCTGGCCATGGCTTCGATGACGACCAAGCTGCAAGCGTCGTAATAGGTTGGGTGCACCAGCACGTCGCTGTTGGCATAGCATTCCGCCATATTGCGAATCCGCCCGGCAAAAACAACCGTTTCCTTCAACCCGAGTTTGGCCAGGTGCCGGGCTTGCCGCAGGGAGGGGCAGCTTCCGGCCGCCACCACCCGAAAGCTGTCGCCGACGCGTTGCTTGAGCATCGCGGTCGCTTCCATGAGGGGGATAAGGCCCTTCTTCTTGAGATCGTAAGCGGCGAAGAGGAAGATCACCTCGTCGGGGGCCAGCCCGAGCATCCGCCGAAACGGCCCGCAGAGCCGTTCCCGCAGTTCGGGATGATAGCGGGCGGGATCCACCCCGTTGTAGACCAGGTCGATCTGGTGGCGGGCCACGCCAAACGAGTGGACCATATCGTCCGCAACCATCTGCGAGATGGCGATGATGCGCGGCAGGGGGGGCCTGCGGAAGGGTGCGGATTCAATCCAGTGGCGCATCCACTGCTTGGCGGAGAACACTACGATCAACCTTTTGAGCAACCGGAGGAGCGGCCGGGGTTCAGCGTAAAGCTGCCGTTCGGTCGAACACCAGTGCACGCCACCGTGGCTCTGATAAACATTCATGGCGATTGTATTGCCAAACCCCAGCACCACCTCGAACGGCCGGGAACCGGTGCGGCGGTGATGTTCCAGGGCGAAACCGAGCATCCGCCCCCAGCGGGGCCACCAGTGGGGGATGTGCATCTGATGAAAGACGGCCCCGGCGGGTTCTCCGTCCCAGGACTCCCCGAACAGATGCACTTCCCAGCCGGCCTCAACCAGGGTGTGAGCCAGGGCTACCGCATAGGACTCCGCCCCGCCGGCAAACCGGCTGAAGTGTTCAAGGGCTAGCGCGATCGTCTTCATCCAGGCTCATTTCCCAGGCCTTGGCGTGCTTCAGGAAGACGTACCAAGCCGAGTTCATGGCGATCACGAGGCCGGCCCAGCCATCGAGCAGACCCAGTTTCCAGAAATAGCATTCAATCAACTTGCCGACCGCATGGCCCAGGCCGGCAAGCACGTAAAGACCCGAGGCGCGGCCTTTCTCCCTGGCCGCGATGTCGGAAAAGCGGTCGATGGTGGCCAGCTGGTCGGAGATGTTCCGATAGACGGCGTGGAGGATCGGCTGAGAGAGTTCTACCACCCGGCCGTCCACTTCCAACTTGTCGTGAGGTTCAACTCCGCCCCAGCGTCCCCGTCCCCGACGGACCAGCCGGATCTTGCGGTCGGGATACCAGCCGCCGTGGCGAATCCAACGCCCGAGATAGAAGGACAGCCGGGGCATGGAAAAGCCCGCCACCGCGGGCGGTGCGGCTTCGAGCGCCGTCCGGATCTCGGCCTGCAGCCCTTCGGAGAGGGCTTCATCGGCGTCGAGGCTGAGCACCCAATCGCCCTGTGCCTGTTCCAGCGCGAGCTGTTTCTGGGCCGCATAGCCCAGCCACGGGTGATCGACGACCGCGGCCCCACAGCGGCGGCAGAGGGCCTGAGTGCCGTCGGTGCTGCCCGAATCCACCACCACGATTTCGTCGGCGAAGGCAACACTCTGCAGCAGCCGTTCGATGCGGTCCGCCTCGTTCTTGGCAACGATCACCACGCTCAAGCCGGGCGGGTTCATGCCATTGGTCCGGTTGTCAGAGAGTTGTTCAGCAGAAACGCCAGCGCCCATTCGGTCATCCCTCAATTTTGACCCGGATTACTTTTCAGACAAACAGCATTGTCGTTATCCCTCCGGTCGTGGCCAGGGTTGCCAGGGGCGAGTCTTCCAGCGCTGGTGCAGCCAGAAGTACTGGTCGGGATGGTCACGCACATAGCCTTCAATGATACGGTTGAAGAGAGCCGTGTTTTCTTCAATATCGGCAAGGGTGCTGCCGGAGCGGATGAGTTGCACTTCCGGTTCAAACACCATCTGGTAGCGTCCGTCCGGGCGCCGGTAGTTGTAGACCGGCAAAACCGGCAGGCCGGTCCGCAGGGCGAGGGTGGCCAGGGCCTTGTTGGTGCAGGCGATTTCCCGGAAGAAGGGCACATAGACCCCTTCATACCAGTCCGCATTCTGGTCGATCAGGAAGGCAACCGCCTTCCCCTGGCGCAGCAGGCGGAGGATGCTCATGGCCGAGTTGCTCTTGGGAATGGTCCGGTTGCCGCCCCGTGAGCGAATCCGGTCGATCCAGCGGTCCAGCGTGGGATTGTCCAACGGCCGAACGACCACGTTGAAAGGCCAGAATCGGAGCGAAACGGCCAGCGACATCAATTCCCAGTTGCCGAAATGGGAAGCCATGACCAGCACTCCCGTGCCTTTCGCCTTGACCGCATAAAGATTCTCCAGGCCGGAAAACTCGATGTATCGGGGCAGGTTGCTGCGGTTGAGCTTGAGCAGGCTGGGCAATTCGAGAAGAACACACGCCAGATGGATGAAGGTGTTCCGGCTGATGATCTCCCGCTGAGCATCGGTCAATTCGGGTCCAAAGGCTATCCTCAGATTGTTCCGGGTGATCTCCCGGTGCCTGGCATCGAGTCGGAACCACAGGGTACCAAGCAGTTGTGCAAGCTTCCATCGGAAATATCTGGCCATCAGGTCAACTCGATCCTTCTCCCGCTACATTCCAGCGGTTCTTTGCTGCCAAAAGGGAAGCCATCCTATCCTTTTCGGCAGGAACTGGGAAGGGCTTTTTCCCGCTCCCGGTCATCGGCGGGAAAGACAGGCAAGCCAACGGCCGCCATGTTTTCGGTTTGACCCCAACCCCGGCTATCCGCTACAGTACGAGGGATGAAAAAGCCGGTGAAACCACTCGCGCTGGTGTCCGCCGGGGGACACCCCAAGACCCACAAAATGGACTCATGGAAAATGGCAACCCGTAACACCCAACCCGCATGCAACCCGGAAAGCCTGACATGAAAATCATCCCCCGCTACATCCTGCGGCATTTCTTTCCGATTCTCGGTTTGGCGCTTGCCGCTATCGTCGGCCTCTACCTGGTCATCGACTTCTTTGAAAAGGTCGACAATTTTTTGGAAAAGCAGGTCCCGGCGGCTGAGATCTTTGCCTATTTCATTCTAAAAATACCGTTCGTGGTAACTCAGGGCATTCCCATGGCGGCGCTGCTTGCATCACTGATCGCCCTCGGGATGCTCAAACGGAACCGCGAACTGATTGCCCTCGAAACCGCCGGGGTCAGGGCCATCTACTACGTCAGTCCCATCCTGGTCACTGCTCTGGCACTGTCGCTCTGCCATTTTTTCATCGATGAAACCCTGTCCCGCTCCATGAATCAAAAGGCCCAGCAAATCTGGGAAAGAGAGGTGCTCGACCGGAAAGGGTCGCTCTCCTGGACTCATGAGAACTTCTGGTACCGGGGGCGGAGTGTGATCTATCAGATTCGGTTGTACGACAAGGAAGCCCAAAGCCTCGAGAAGGTTTCCCTCTTTTTCCTGAATTCGCAGTTTGAATTGACGGAACGGTTGGATGCTCGCCGCCTTCGCTGGCAGGACCCGCATTGGGTGGCTGAAGATGGGCTGATTTTGAAGATCGATGGGTCTCGGATCGAGCAGGAATGGTTTGCTGCGCGGGAACTCAGACTCGCGGAAACCCCCCGTGACTTTTCCCAGCTCGAGACCATCCCTGAAGAATTGAACTGGCTGGATCTCTTTTCCTACACCCGTAAGATCCGGCAGGAAGGCTACAATCCCACCCCCTATGAAGTGGAACTGCACATGCGCCTGGCCCTGCCGCTGACCACTTTCATTCTCGCCCTGCTGGGCGCGACCATCGCGCTGAAGCAGGGACTGCACGGAGGAATCGCCGTGGGCGTGGGGCTTGCTCTCATCGTTGCCGCGCTCTACTTCATGATCGTGCACCTCGGATCAGCCCTCGCCGCGGCCGGCATCCTCCCCGTGTTCCTTGGCGTGTGGGCCGGAGATTTCATCTTCGCCACCCTTGCGGGGTATTTGTGGACGGTGAAGCGGTGAAGCGGTCTTCTCAGGACTTGGTGGATAAAACGGGAATCACATCGCCTGATTCAACAATATTGATCCCCAGGGCTGGCCGGTTTTCTGCTCACCAGGAAGGTTGCGCAGGCCAGGAACAGCAGGCAGGAGGCCGGATTCAGCCAGTAGTTGTGGCCCCGCGTGAGTTCATAGCTGGCGCTCATGAAAACCGTTAACGCTGCCAGCAGCGCGCCGAGCGGCAGCCGGCGAGCTACCAGGAACGCGTGGGCGGCGAAGAACCCCAGTGGGATGGCGAGCAGCACGTAGGTGTTGTTTTCCGTTCGCGGATTGAAGAGCAGGATATAGCCGGCGGTATAGGTCAGCAGCAGCAGACTGCCTGCCCGATGGCCCCACCGTCTCAACCCGAACCAGCACATCGCCAGCGTCAGCACCGCGGCGGCGGCGCGCAGCACGGTCTGCCACGACACCGGGACATGGAGCCCGAGGGATCGGGTGATCCCGAAAAGATCGCTGTAGGGTTCATTGCCGGGATTTCCGGCAAGCTGCATTTTTTCGAAGAAGAGCAGGTACTGAGTGCTGACGTAGGCCGGGTTCTGAGTGAGAAACGGCGCCAGCAGCAGCAGGGCGAAGGCCGGCAGGAGCCGTTTGCGGAGCGGATGATAGAGCACCGCACAGAGGAGGAACATGCTGATCATCAATGGTTTCAGGGCGACGCCCAGGGTGAGCCACAGAGTGGCCGGGGTCCACTGCCGGTGCACCAAGTCGATGCCGGTGTGCGCCATGAGTGCCGCCAGGACGATATTCATCTGGCCGTTCCGGGCACTGTTCATGGCCAGGGGGATGGCGAACAGGGTCATTACCAGAAAGAAGCGGGGAGCCTGCTGTTCGCCCTGAAGCCTTGCCAGCCGCCAGACCGCCACGGCGAGCAGGGCGATCCCGAAGGCGCGCCACAGAATTTCACCCAATTGGTGCGGAAGCAGGGCAAATGGCAGGAACAGGATCCCGGCCTGGGGGAGGTAGAGATAGCCGTGAATCCCTTCGCCGTAGATGTTTTCGCCGGCAAGCCAGTTGAGCGAACCCGACCGATAGGCCCCGGTGACGGTCCGCGGAGAGGACGCGAGGAGGACCATCACGGCGATGACGACCGCAAAAACAACCCAGATGAGCCAGGTCTTACGAGCCAGGGATGCCATCGGTAGTTCCTCGCGCGCGCCCCCCCGGCGCTGCGGTCGGGTCGGGCGGACCATCGAGACCTTCGAGGTCCCGAATCAGGTAAAGCGGCCGCTGCTTGGTTTCGTTGTACATCCTGCCGAGATATTCGCCGATGACGCCCAGGAAGATCAACTGCACAGCCCCGAGGAAGAGAATGGCCACCATGGTCGAAGCATAGCCGGGCAGGTCCCGGCCGAACAGGAGCGTGCGAAGGACCAGGAACACCGAATAGGCGAACGAGAGGGTCGCCGTCACACATCCCAGGTAGATGCTCAACTGCAGGGGCACATAGGAAAAGGACGTAATCCCGTCCAGGGCAAGCGTCCACAGGCGCCGATAGTTCCACGAGGTGCGGCCGGCAACCCTGGGTTCCTGCTGGTACTCGAGACCGATCTGCCGGTAGCCGACCCAGGCGAACAGGCCCTTCATGAACCGATGCTGTTCCCGCAGGAGCCTCAGAGCCTTCACCGCCCGCCGACTGAGCAGCCGGAAGTCGCCGCTGTTCTCGGGAACCTCCACCCGCGAGAGATGCCGCATGGTTCGATAGAACGCTTTGGCCGTCAATTTCCGGAGAGTGCTTTCACCCTCGCGGCTGGTGCGGGTTCCATAGACGTTGTCGTAGCCCTCCTGCCATTTTTCCACCATCCTGGGGATCAGCTCGGGAGGGATCTGCAGGTCCACATCGATGATCACCACCGCGTCGCCGTCGGCGAAATCAAGCCCGGCTGTCATGGCGGTTTCCTTTCCGAAATTGCGGCTGAGCGCGAGCAGCTTGATCCGGGGATCCCGGGCGCGCAGCGCCATGATTCGGTCGCAGGTAGCGTCGCGGCTGCCGTCATCGACGAAGATGATTTCATGGTCCTCGGTGATGGCCTGCAGGACCGGTGAGGTCCGTTGGTAGAAGGGCAGAATGCATTCCTGTTCGTTGAAAACGGGCACCACCAACGAAATGAAAGGCCCCGCACGGCTGGCGTTATGCATTTCCGTCACGCTGGCTTGACTCCCTCTGCAGGATATCGGTTACCGGCCGACTGACGCTAGAAGGCCCAAAACCTGCTCCACCCAAAATTCCAGAACAGCACCAAAACCGTTGCCACCGCCTGAGCCAGCAGATAGTGGAGATGGAGGATTTCGAGGCCGATAGCCATGAAGGCGATGTTGAGGAACAGGCCGATGGTGACCAGGATGAAGAACCGGGTCATGGCCACGCGGTGCTTCTGCCTGCTCTTGAAGGTGAAGGTGTAGTTCATCCGGTAGTTGAAGAACGCGCCGGCAACGGCGCCGGCCGCTGAGCCGACCAGGGGATCGAGCCGCGCCAGGTTGACCAGCGCGATCAACACGGCGTAGTGCAGAGCCGTGCCGCACAAGCCGACTCCGGCAAAGGAAAAGAACTGGCGCAGCAACCGCAGCATCCCGTCCTGATCGCCAAGAGCGGCGATGAGTCCCCTCAGGCGCCCGAGGGACGGCCGTTCGGGCAGGGCCTGATCGTCTCGTACCACTTGTCCCATCAGCATCGCGTCTCCGGAAGGCTCATGGGGCGGCCGTCTCGAACTGAGAGAACTGCAGTTCATAGAGCCGCCGGTATTCGCTGTTGATTTTCAGGAGCTCCTCGTGCTGCCCTTCTTCGACGATCCGCCCCTGGGCCAGGACTACAATGCGATCGGCATTCTTGATGGTGGAGAGGCGGTGGGCAATGACCAGGGTGGTGCGTCCGGCCATCAGGTTTTCGAGCGCTTTCTGGACTTCCAGTTCCGATTCACTGTCCAGGGACGAGGTGGCTTCGTCCAGGATCAGGATGGGGGCATTCTTGAGGAGCGCCCGGGCAATGCAAAGACGCTGCCGCTCGCCTCCGGAAAGGATCGTGCCCTGCTCACCGATGACCGTGTCGAAACTGTGCGGCAGCTTGTTGATGAACTCGAGGGCATTGGCCGCACGGGCCGCCTCGATGATTTCCTGCTCGCTCTTCTGAATGTCGCCGTAGGCGATGTTGTTGCGCACGGTATCGTCAAAGAGGATGGTCTGCTGGGTGACGATGCCGATCTGGGCCCGCAGCGAGGCGATGGTGACGTCGCGGAGGTCTGTTCCGTCGATGAGGATGGCGCCCCGGGAGACTTCATAGAAGCGGGG
>JAPXSS010000135.1:0-7610 GCA_033812955.1 Syntrophobacteraceae bacterium
GGCTTCTACTATACTCGTTAAGGATTGAATGTTGCGGTTTTGAATGACTGAAATTTCGGTCTGAGAAGTGTGTCAAGTTCACTTCGGTACTCCGTGTGCGTCTTGTTCAGACAGTCTGTGATTGCGGAGCAAAAGAGCTGGAAGTCCGAATAGAAGTGGTTATAGAGGACCTTTTTCTTCACGAATTTCCATAAGCGCTCAATGAGATTGAGATTCGGTGAATACGGGGGAAGAAAGAGCAGCTGGATATGGAGACTCTCCGCTGTCCGCAATACCAACCGACAACGCTGGTAGCGTGCGTTGTCCAAGACTATCACGATGTGGCGATCCCAGTACCAGATTGCCAACTCCTTGAGCAAAGCACAGACTGTCATTGAGTCCACGTAAGTGGCTTCCGTCACCATGATCAGCTCTTTGCTCACAGCGTTGATTGTACCCAAAACACTGAAGCGCTTGCGTCCGCTCCAGCTCTTGATGAATCTTGTGGCAAGGGAATACAGATATCCAAGAAAGGGCAGCAGCACGAAGTGAGCAGCGTCCATGAAGAAAAGCTCGATGTTTCCATGTTGTGCCTTCTCGACCAAGGGCTCCAGTGTTTCAGCACGAAAAAGCTCCTGTGCAGTAATGTTAGCCTTTTCAGGAACTTGTTTGACTTTCCGCCGCAAGAGGCGTTTTTTTTAAAAAGGCTCGAATTTGGGGCAACGACCTGCTGATTCCCGTAAGTTCCTCGATTCTCGCCCGGGCCTCTTTCAAAGTGCCAGGGGGCTGTGCCTCGAAGTGAGCGATGATGATGTCACGGTTTTCGTCAAGCAGATTGCGTTTTCCTCGGTAGCCAAGGTTTTTGAGGCCTTCGAGCCCTTCATTCATGTACTTATCCAGATAATTCCGCAGGCACTGACCGCTAATGTTAAGTTCATCGCAGATGTCTTTATGCTGCCGTCCGATGGCCTTCAGATAGAGAGCCGTCATGCGTCGGCGTACAATCGGATGTTCATGATGGATACGGCCTTCATTGAGCTGTCGGACCTCGTCTTCCGTAAATGGGATGCGTCTCATTGTGGGGCTCCTCTTTATGGGCACAAAGTTTCCGAAAACAGAAAGGAATCCTTTGTGACCCTACCAAAGAAGAGCCGCCATGTCCCGCAAATTCACAACCATGAAGACCATTTTCTATCCTAAACGAGTATATATAGTATCTGGAATAGCGATCTGAAACAACTCTGAATTTGCAGTCTTCCGAAGCATCTTGCGCCTTAGCCCTACAACGACATTTAGTGATTGACCTGGACAGTAATGGCATTCATAATCTACCACTACGATAGAAAGGGAGGTAGACTATGCTGGCAGTATCCAGATGTGGAGGCGATTTGTATTCGATTCCGAAGTTTTCTTTGGATTATGGCGATGTCGAAGGTTTCCGGGATGAACTTCATGGGTTCCATGATCAGTTTGCAGATTGTTTCATGAGAAGTGAGTCCAGGGAAAACTTCATTCTGTACATGACTGGTCAGTTTAGCCTGCTGAAAGGAAATCCATTGAACCGATCGCTCTTCAAGTCGAGGACGGGAATGTTCGTGCGATGCAGCGTTTTGTAAGTGACGCTGTATGGAACGAAAAGGCAATGCTGAGACAGTACCACAGTCTTGTTAATGAAGACATGGGAGACCCTGAGGGGATCCTGATTTTTGACGAATCGGGATTTGCCAAGAAAGGTGACGACTCGGTTGGAGTTTCCAGGCAATACTGTGGTAGCACCGGGAAGGTTGACAACTGTCAGGTAGGAGTCTTCGCTGCCTATGCCTCTCGTCATGGCTATGCCTTTTTGGACAAGCGTCTCTATGTTCCGCAAAAATGGTTCGAAGACGCCCATGCAGCAATTCCCGGAGCCCCCGTAGATGGATTATTGGCAGCGGCCAGGAAATCAGCTCCAGCGGGCTAAACTGACCAGTCATGTACAGAATGAAGTTTTCCCTGGACTCACTTCTCATGAAACAATCTGCAAACTGATCATGGAACCCATGAAGTTCATCCCGGAAACCTTCGACATCGCCACAATCCAAAGAAAACTTCGGAATCGAATACAAATCGCCTCCACATCTGGATGCTGCCAGCATAGTCTACCTCCCTTTCTATCGTAGTGGGTTGTGGGGTAGATTATGAATGCCATTACTGTCCAGGTCAATCACTAAATGTCGTTGTAGGGCTATTCCCGATCTTCAGCGATTCCGTGCCAATGCTGTCGTCCTGGTGTTGTGCCATCGTTTTCTCCTCATCGAATCGAGGTTCATGTGATATGTTTTGTCATTATAGTCGGTCGGCGGCAGGTCGGTATGAAGTTTTTTATGGAGGCAACCATGGCGGAATCACCATTGATGATACCTTGCGGCAATCTTCTCCTGGAAGCCCGCTTCGAACCGCAAGACAGCGCTGCCACGGCCGTGATCTGCCATCCCCACCCGCTCTTCGGCGGCAGCATGGACAACAACGTGGTCATTGCCCTTCAGCGCTCACTGCGGGCGGCAGGGCTGGGAACCCTGCGGTTCAACTTTCGCGGGGTGGGCCACAGCACCGGCCAGCATCGCGGCGCCCAGGGGGATGTGGAAAGCCTGCTTGCTGTGTTTGACCACCTCCAGCAGCAAGGCGCCACGGTGCCATGTTTTGCCGGTTACTCATACGGTGCCTGGATCGGCCTGCGCGCCATGCAGAGCGTTATCGATCCGACCCTGGCCATCCTCGTATCCCCCCCGCTCGACTTCCTGGACTTCAAAGGCCTCGCGCCCCCACCCTGTCCCTGCCTCATCACCGTCGGCGACCGGGATGAGTTCTGCTCGCTCGCTTCCGTTAGAAGCTGGATCAGTCCCTTTGTCAGGGCCGAAGAAGGGGTGCGGCTGAAGCTTCTGCCGGGCTGTGACCATTTTTATGCAGGCTTCGAGAAGCAGTTGGGAGAGATAATCTCGGCGTTTCCGGGGAGCATCCCGGCATGACTGCAAGGCCCTGCCCTAACAGAGATGGCGCTGGAAAAAGTCATCGGCCAGGTGGTTCAGCCGGTCACAGCATTCGGCGTGGAACGCATGGCCAACACCGGTGAGGATTACCGTTTCCCCATGGGGGAGTTTTTTGGCCAGCATTTCGGTATTTGCCGGTGGGATCAGGACGTCTTCACTGCCGGTAACGAGCAAGATCGGAATATCCAGCTGGCCGAGGCGGTCGCTGACGTCAAACGCCCGGATCGCCGCCAGCTGAGCGTGAAAGGCCTCGGGCGGCTGCGGCGGCGCCGCGAGCTGAGCCGCGCAATAGGCGGCAATAACCTCGGGCTGGGTTTGCCGACATCTTTCACTGAAGAAAAGGGGGATATTCTTTTCCAGGATTTGCCGCTGAGTCAGCCCTGCATTGTTGATCAGGAGGTCCATGACCGCCCGCGTTGGCGGGATGAGGGAAGCACCTCCGGCGTGGGTGCAGCCCAGGAACATGGCCCGGAGGCGCCGGGGGATCTGCAGGGCCAGTTGCTGCGCAATCATCCCCCCCATGGAAAGCCCCAGCACAAAGGTCTTGTCGACCTCGAGATGATCCAAGAGAAAACGTGCCTCGTCAGCCAGCTTCGACATCCGATAGGGTCCCTTGGGCATGGTTGAACGTCCCGCCCCCCGGTTGTCGAAAATGATTGTCCGATAACGTTTGGCAAAGAACGGCACTTGCCCGTACCATGACCAGGAACCGCCGCCGAGGCCGGAGACAAGCAGCAGCGCCGGCCCTTCACCATGGGTTTCATAATAGAGCGTGACCTCCTGGCATCGGCAGAACGGCATCAGGATCTCCCTCGGATGTCGGATTTGGCGGCTCGTGATGTGCTGTTGTCAGTTCCAACAGTCGAGGCCCGAATCTCTAGTTTCCAGCTCCCCCTTTGACTGCTAGACTATAGCAGGTTATTGGGTTTTTGAGTATTCCCGTGATGCAGGCCGCGCCCAGCGCGGAAGATCCCGCTTGCGGGTGATGGAGACAGGGCTGACCGGTATGTCCGCACAAACCCCACGCAACCGCGAGGAGCAGATAACTCTTGACCGCTGCTGCGACGACAGCTGGGAGTTGGTCTACGATGACCAACCGCTTCTGCAGATCGTGCTCTATCAGCCTGAAATTCCTCAGAATACCGGCAATATTGCGAGG
The DNA here is from genome assembly GCA_033812955.1 of Syntrophobacteraceae bacterium. Taxonomy (GTDB): domain Bacteria; phylum Desulfobacterota; class Syntrophobacteria; order Syntrophobacterales; family Syntrophobacteraceae; genus JADGQM01. Next base: position 4,165 of record JAPXSS010000135.1, read on the forward strand.
ACCTGCGCTGCCACCCACACCCCGCTGCACCTGGTCGAACCCCTCGGCTTTCGTCTCTCGGATCGCTACCTGAAGCGGGCCGGCCTCGATTACTGGCCTTGTGTCACCATGAAAGTGCATGCCCGGTTCGAAGACCTGCACCAGTCCCTGGGACCGGTTCGCATGCTCTATGTGTCGGCCCAAGCTTCACGTCCCTATTACGACTTCCAGTTTCTGCCCGGCGACTGCCTGGTGTTTGGTTCTGAAACCAGCGGACTGCCTTGGGCGATGCTCGAAGGCGAGCCCGACCGAATGATAAAAATCCCCATTGACAGATCGCGGGTGCGCAGTCTAAACTTGGCCACGAGCGTCGGGGTTGTTCTCTTTGAAGCCTTGCGTCAGCTCAGTATCACGCATCAAGCACCGGTTTTCTCAGATTCGTTCACACTTGGAGGCCGTTCTCGTAGGGAAGCAAGTCCTCCAAGGCGGTAACCGCGTCAAGACCAGCAACCTGTAACTTGCATTGTCGAACCTGCAGATCAAGATTCCATGTGAATTGGCGTCCACTCTCACGATACTGCGGAACATCCCATGCAAACTCCCGGTAGTGAATTGATCCTGTCCAGGCTCCACGAGCTGTGCCCCGAAATCAAAGAACTGAATATCTGTCCCGTCGTCCTCCACAAGGGCAGTCGGTATTGAGTGGTCCTCTATGAGAGCCGGGACGGCTCACAGAATAGACCTCCCCTCAGCTCCTTCCGAATCTGTCATAAAGACATCGACAAAGAGTTGCCCTCGGCGGCACCGGTCTGGGAGCTTGATTTACGTCACGCGGTCCAAGAGGCCAAGAAGAACCTGAGTTTCAACCTCAAGCTGAAACCGGCAGCGCGTAGATCTTCCTTGCAGAGAAGAGGAGACTCCCCACGTGGCCGAGATCGAGTGGAAAGGCGCCATTTGGAAAGCCGCCTATGGTGACCTGTCGGTCAAGGATTTGCTGACGATCCTCAAAGGCTTCGGCCCTATGGAGGTTCTTGAATTCAAGAGAGAGGGAACTTGCCGGGGGCAGATCAGTCTGTGTCAATTTGAGGAAGGCTCAAAAGAAATTACCATCCACGACCTGGAAGTTTTTGGCGAGAAGCGGCAGGGCCAGGGGCGCGACACCCTCCAGTGGCTGAAACAGGCCTTCAAGGGTAGCTTGTTCGTTGAATACCCCGAGCTTTCAGTGGAAGAGGAGGCTCGACGGGGGAGCTTGCCTTTCTGGGTCAGAATGTTTCGAGAAGGCCTGATCGACGGTCTGGAGTGCGGGATGTTCTGCCTTTATCCGGAAATGGGTGAGTTCGAGCTGCATCGCTGCGAAGGGCAGATCAGGAAGATTCTCGATTCTGCCGGGGAAGTGGCCGACGCCGATGCAAGCCCGCGATAAAATCCTGTCTCTCGAAGAGCTCGCGCGGGTCCGCCGCCAAGCCCGCGAACGTCGCCAGCGGCTGGTGTTCACCAATGGTTGTTTCGATCTCCTGCACATCGGTCATGTAAGATATCTGGAAGCTGCCCGGCGGTTGGGGGATCTCCTGGCGGTTGCCGTCAACAGCGACCGTTCGGTCAATCTTATCAAAGGCCCGCTCCGGCCCATCGTTGCCGAAAGCGAACGGTGCGAAGTGGTAGCCGCCCTCCACTGCGTCGACTATGTATGCCTCTTCGATACTCCCGACCCACTCCCGCTGATCAGCCTGCTGATGCCCGATATCCTCGTCAAGGGTGCCGACTGGGCGCTCACCGAGACGATAGGTGCCGAGGAAGTCATGCGGGCGGGGGGTGAGGTGGTCCATATCCCTCTTACCGATGGCGCCTCGACGACCGGGATCATCGAAAGAATCCTTGACAGGTTCCGCGAAAAGGGCGAAACGAGGTAGGCCTGAGGTTAGGGCGTCAATCCATCATTTGGGAGAAGAAGGTTTGGGAGCAAAAAAGATCAAGATTTCCAAGAAGGAAGTGCAGAAGGCTCTGAAGGCAGAAGAGCTGGCCAAGGTACCGGTACTATCCAAAGAGTGGATCGAAGAGCACTCGACCAAGATCCTGACCGGCCTGGGGATCCTGTTGCTGCTGGTCGGGGCTTTTTGGGGGTTCGACGCTTACCGTGATTCCCAGGACCAGCAGGCCCGCCTGGAATATGCCAATGCTCTGCAGACCTGGCCGGGAGAACAGACTGCGGACCCGCAGGCCTGGCACCAGGTGATCAGCGCGCTGGAAAAATACCTCACCGACCATGCCGGCAGGGCTCCGGCGGCCAACGCCGAACTTGACCTGGCGCGTGCATATTTTCAAACGGGGCAGTATGAGAAGGCACTGAAAGCCACCAGGAATGTCTTCGACCAACGCACCCGCGACCCGAACCTCAGATTTTTGGCCCAATACCAGCTCGCATTTATCTATGAGGCACTCCAGCAAAGCGACGAAGCCCTGGCACAGTGGCAGGCCCTTTCTGCCAACGAAGCCTCAGGGCTCAGCCGGGAAGCCTTATGGAATATAGCGCGGTTGTATGCCGGCAAGGGCGATTCCGCCAAAGCCGAGGAATACGGTGAGCTGGCTCTGAAAGCTGACGGGGCTTATCCTGATCGCGCCATCATTCGAACTGAACTGGCATCGCTCAAAGGCAAGAGCAGCCAGGCGACCGGCGGGCCAACGGGCAGCGGTGAGTGAGTTCCGACGATCATTGCCGGGTGACGACTGCGGGGCGGTGCCGGTTCTTTTCTATTGACAGCGCCCTGGAAAGCCGATATCCGCTTATCTTGAATCAAGATCTGTTCACGTTCATGAGGGTCACATGACTTTTCGGTTCCATTGCTTTTGCTTTTTTGGTTTTTGGGGCGGCTTTTATTTCAACAAGCCTGCCTGTGGGGCGAAGTAGGCGAACCGGATCGGACACCGACTGAAACCATGGGTAGGCAAAGCGCGGAACCCATGGTTTTTGCTTTTTGTGAGACCGTGGATTCCAGGAGTCCACGGTTTTTTTTATGAATAATCCACGAAGTCACACGAAGAAGCTATCGGAAACTGGCCCCGCCACTGCGGCGAGAGAAGTGGGGAGCAATGCACTTGACGGAGAGGACTGGTGAGTTCACACCGACCTGCGCTGCAGGGCGGAGACCACCATGGTTTCAAGACTTCGTGTCTCTTCGTGTGACTTCGTGGATCATTGAAAGGAGGCTCAAACGGCATGATCTATAACATCGAGTTCGAAACCCTGCCCCGCGAAGCGCTCGAAGCGATTCAACTGCGCCGTCTACAGGTAACCGCCCAGCGGGTCTATGCGACGGTGCCATTCTATCGAAAGAAATTCGACGAAGCGGGAATCCGCCCCGGCGACCTCAAGAGTCTGAAAGATCTGCAGCGGCTGCCCTTCACCACCAAACAGGATCTGCGGGACAATTATCCTTACGGCATGTTTGCCGTTCCCATGGACAATGTGG
>JAPXSS010000136.1:0-7430 GCA_033812955.1 Syntrophobacteraceae bacterium
CCTCGAGCGCTTCAATTGTGCGCTTCCTGAACGCATCCCACCCGGCCAGCACGTTGTCCTTGTTCAGGATATCGATGGTGCGCGCCATAGCCTTTGGATCTCGGTACGAATCGGGAAAGACTTTCGCCAGCAGGTCCTTGACCATGTGCGGCACGGCAATTCTCGCCGCAGCGTGTTCAACCGCCGCATCCGACGCCCTGGGCGCATGGCGAGTCATGGCAGGAAGCGGGTCAATGGTTACATAATCTCGGATTTTTTGAATCTTTGGGACAATGGCTTTGAGCGGCTCAGTGGTGATGAAGCCGGATTCGTCCTTGAGTTTGGACTTGACATTTTGAGCCCCTAAAGGTAAATTTCTTACCGGTAACTCGGTGTGAGTGGAGGCGATCTCCTTAGCCTCACCCGGGGTGGATGGGACAGACGCCTGGAATCCATCCCTCATTAAAATGCTTTCAACGTACCCCCTCCCACGCGTATCTTTTCTAGCGATCTTTGTCCTTAATTGACCGTTCCGAACAACCAGAACATCCCACACGTCCTTCTGAATATCAGGGTCAAAATACTTCTTAATGAAATACGCCTTGTCGGCATCACCATTTTTGAACTCAACTCGAACATCTTCCTTTTTTAGTGTGTCGGGTAGCGTGTGAATGTAATCCTGTCTAGTCCGATCCGTCAAAAAGTGGTCAAGATCAACAGTCTTCCCGTCCGCCATTTTCCTAAATTCAATATCACCACCATCCGGGAACAGATCTGCAACCATCTTTTCCAGGAATGCCCTGTACTCTTCCGGGGCCTTCAATTTCAAGGCTTTGACTTGCTCTGGGTCAATTCCTGCCAGATATTCCCTGATGCTTTCCCTTGATTTTAATAGTGAGGCAGGGTCTTCGATGTCGCCACGCCGTAGCGATATCTTGAGAGCTCCACTTTCATTCAAAAGCACCTGTGCAGCCGGATTGTCCTTCAACCCTTCAAGCCCGGCCTTTAGCCGCTCGAAGATCTGCGGATTCCCTGTCTCCAACCGCTTGAAGTAGGTAGCAATGGCGCTCCTCGGCATCTGCATCAAAGCCGCAGTGGCCATCGGCCCCAGAATGCCTGAAAGCTCCTGGATGATCGGTTCGGCCCCCGCTCCCTCCATGGCCGTCAGGAAGGACGACCCAAGTCCGCCTGTTATGGCCTGCTCGGCAATCTCCTTTCCTAGCGCTTTGCTTCCGGCCTTGACCGACCCCGAAGCAATCGCGCCAGCGGCCATCCTTCCCGGCGCCGTCACAAACCCGGAAAGCACATCCGCAAGGAAGTTGGGCAGATCGGCAAAAGCGGAAGGCGTTTCTGCCACGATCTTTGATGCCGAAAGGCGTTTCTCCATGAGTTGGCAAAGTGGATTGACGCTTGTCATAACATGTGGTAGGCGTCACAGGTGAGTTCCCCCTCTTTCATGACGTGCGAAGGGGACTCCATCGCGGTTTCAACGCTGTTTCCGAGCAGGAGGCGTTGGGCGAAGCCTACATCCTGGTTTCTTCGGTGGTGCACAGGTGGAGCTCACTCCCCTCGCCGGCGTGGCAGCGACTGTGATCGAGCCGTCAACCGATTTCTCACAAGCGGATGGGACCACCTTCGAGGATCGCTCGGTGAGTGCTGAGCTGCCGTCAGCGGAGGCCAGATTCACGACCGGGCACGTGGCAAAAGCCGGCCTGGTTGCCAGGTCCGCTGCCATGGCCGACAAGGCGAAACCGATCCGGAAGACCTGGGAGACATCCTCCTCCAGCTAATCTTGTGTCCAACCGGACGGTACCATGGTTACGGAACATTCCAGGCCTGCGGTCGGCGTCAGGGTCAATGCGGAGGCGCTTCCGGCGCACCTCGATGCGCTGTTCAAGTGAGGCAGGGAGTCTGATTATGAAGAACATCACAGCAGTAGTTTTGGGAATGATCATGATCTTGGGAACGTGCCGTATCGCTCAGGCCTTTGACCTTCCGGCGGTGGATCGGGTGACCGTCCGGATGGCGCAGACGGAAGTGCATGCAATCCTTGGCCGACCGGATCAGGTGAGCGAGGTCGAAGATGGGCTCGAAGCGAGCTTATACCGGTCGGCGAGCCTGGAGCCAATGCTGGGGGCCGGCTGTATCTTCGGACATGACGAACGCCTGGTAGGACAGTCTTTTGTTCTAGAAGGAGAGTTGGGCAAGCAAACGGTGGACCGGTTGCAGGAAATCGGATTCACCCTCACTGATCAACAAGGCGATGCCTTTCGCCTTGTGGGGCAGGATGACGATACGGGGCGGCCGCTGGTGGTTCATATCCTCCAGACGAACGGCCTGACCATTGTGATGACGTTCGATAAGGATTTCTATGAGCGGCGCGGCAAGTGGGCAAACTGAGCACCGCGAAGCCATCATGGGAACTCCTGAGCCATGCTGATTGGTTTTATCAACCTGCTGATATAACTAAATAATGCCGCCATCCAGAGGTATCTCCCCTTATCACTTGCGAGCCATCGCAAAGTGCAAAGTACCGACCGCATGTGGCGTCTGGAGTCGTCCAGGGACCGCCCTAAAATTGACATGTCATTTCGCAGGGTGAGCTGTACCCACCCGGTGGTGCTGCTTTGGGCCGCGCCTGCTGAGGTGTCAGGCTTGCCAACATCAGGGGGTATCATGACTGTAGAAGCAGGCTCGGTGGAACAACTGCTGGAGGGTTATCCGGTAGTCGTCCAAATAACGGTGGCTTGGGGTGAGATGGACGCTCTAAGGCATGTGAACAATGTCGCCTATTTTCGCTATCTCGAAAACGCCCGCGTCGCTTACCTGGAAAGGCTGAAGTTCTGGGAGCTCATGGAAAAAACCGGGATCGGGCCCATCATGGCATCGACCAAATGCCGCTTCCTGGCCCCCTTGACATACCCGGACCGGGTGTTGGTGGGCACCAGGGTGACTGAACTGGGCATGGATCGCTTCGTTTTGGAGGACTGCCTGGCAAGTGAGCGGCTTCAAAGAGTTGTGGCCAGAGGTGAGTCAGTCCTGGTGTCGTACAATTATCGCGAGAACCGGAAAGTGCCCTTGCCGGAGGAAATGCGCAGGAACATTGCCGAGCTGGAGGGCACCGTGGCCGCTCCCGGATCGGGGCGGACGTCCCCGGGGAAGGAGGGTTGAAGGATGCTGGAAGAGTTGATCCGCCGAAACCGAAGCTATCGAAGATTTCGCCAGAGCGTTCCCATCAGCGACGAGACCTTGCGAGAGCTGATCGACCTGGCCCGCCTGACCCCATCGGGCGGGAACCGGCAGCCGTTGAAATACGTGCTCTCGAGCCGCACCTCGTCCAATGCGCTGATCTTTCGCCACCTCGCCTGGGCGGCCTATCTCAAATCCTGGCCCGGTCCGGCTGAGGGGGAGCGGCCGACGGCCTACATCATCCTGCTGGGCGATCAGACCCTTGCATCCTCCTTTGAATACGATGCCGGAATCGCAGCCCAGAGCATCCTTCTGGGAGCAGTTGAAAAGGGCCTCGGCGGCTGCCTCATTGAGTCGGTCAACCGCAAAGGACTCAGGACCGCCCTCGCTCTGCCGGAACACCTGGAGATCCTGCTGGTGATGGCCCTTGGCCAGCCGGCAGAAGAAGTGGTCATTGAACCATTGGGTGCGGACGGGAATTTCGAATACTGGCGAGACCGGAAAGGGACTCACCATGTGCCCAAAAGGTCGCTTGACGAACTCATCCTCATGCAACTAACATAGCCTTGGCATTGGATGAGCGAAGCCCTTGCAACGAATACGGGCTGCTTGCTGTGACAGAGCATCGTCGTGATGACCGAAGAGAGTGTGAGAGAAGCGGTTCCGGGTGTTTAGTTGACGTTGTTGACCTGCGCTCCAGCTTTTGGATCCTGAGGAGGAATGATGATTACTGCTGACCAAGCACTGCAGAAACTGATGGAAGGAAATCAACGGTTCGTGGTCTATCAGATGAAGGGGCAAGAGCTCTGCAACCTGCCCACCCGCCAGGCCCTGCTCAAAGGGCAAAGCCCTTATGCGATCATTCTGTGCTGTTCGGACTCGAGGGTGCCCCCCGAGATCATCTTTGACCAGGGCCTGGGCGAAATTTTTGTGATCAGGGTGGCTGGCAACGTCGCCGACCCCGTCGTACTGGGTAGCATTGAATACGCCGCCGAACATCTTGGCTCTCCGCTCATGATGGTTCTGGGCCACAGCAAGTGCGGAGCCGTGACTGCGGCCGTGGGCGCCGAAGGTGAGGCGGAGGGCAATATCGGCACGATTCTGGAAACGATCTTTCCCGCCGTCGACCTGGCAAAAAATGAGCTCAAGGATAAAGGCAAGGAAGCCATCATCGAGGCGGCTACGGACCACAACGTCAACCTGGTTTGCCAGGCGTTGGTTGCTCAGTCCGGGATCATCAAACACCTGGTGGACGCCGGTAAGCTCAAGATTGTAGGCGCCAAGTATGATCTTGAGGATGGAAAGGTGCGACTGTTCCAGGACCGATGATTGCCGGTGCCGGTTGCCGGCGATACGACTGGGAATGAATCTCGAATACCATGCGGGAATGACGGTGAGGCGCTCTTTGCGTCATTCCCGCACTGGTAGCAGGCGAAGATATTCGGCCACACCCGGTGGGAGGTTCCAAACCTTCCGGCTCTCCCAACTCGGGATCATGCGCTGATCTGATCCCCCCTCATCGTGTGGGCCGGGCACTCGGCCACTCGGCATGGGGATTGCCGGAGACTCTTAGATACTCTTCCAGCAGGGATGAGATCAGCTCCTTGACCGACATGATCCGATCAACCTTATAGGCATTGTCGCCCGCAAAGGCGAAGCCTTTCTTGAGCTGGCCTCTCTTGGCATTGAGCAGCGCCAGAGCGATACAATAGGGACTGTCCGTACAGTTGCAGGAACTGATGCAGTGGTAGGGGCAGGTAAAGGGCTTTCTTTTCCCCTCCTCCACATCCTTGATAAACTGGTTCATGATGGCGCGTCCGGGAAGTCCCACCGGACTCTTGATGATCACCAGGTCTTCCTTCCGGGCATCAACGTAGGATTGCTTGAAACCGATGCTGGCGTCACACTCGTGGGTGGCCACAAACCGGGTGGCCATCTGGACCCCGGCCGCACCCAGTTGCATGAAATTGTGAATATCAGCCCCGGTGTACACACCACCGGCGGCGATTATGGGGATTTCGACCTTATGCTCTTCGCAAAAGAGAGCGACCGCCGCCACAACTTGGGGTACGAGATTTTCCAGCCGGTATTCGGGAAGTTCGAGTTGATCGGGGCTAAAGCCCAGATGTCCGCCCGCCAGGGGCCCTTCCACGACAAAGGCGTCCGGGAGCGTGTTGAACCGTTGCAACCATCGCTTGCAGATTGCCTTGGCGGCCCTTGCCGACGAGATGATCGGCACCAGCTTGGTGTTGAAACCCTCTTTGAGGTACTTGGGCAAATCGAGCGGCAGACCGGCCCCGGAAAAGATAACGTCGATCCCTTCCTCGATGGAGGTCTTCACCATTTCCGCAAAATCCGTCAGGGCGACCATGATATTGACGCCCAGGATTCCTTTGGTGGCCTCTCTGGCCTTCCTGATTTCCCGTCGCAAAACCCGGAGGTTAGCCTCCCTGAAGTTGGAACGGGCATCGGGTTCGTGGAAGCCGATCCCCGCAGTCGCAATCACACCAACCCCCCCCTCGTTGGCAACGGCTGAAGCCAATCCGGACAAGGAGATGCCGATCCCCATCCCTCCCTGGATAATGGGAATCTTCGCAACCAGATCTTTGATGGTCAATTTGGGAATAGTCAAGGCGCCAGCTCCAAATTGTATGGTTTATCAGTCAACAGAAGGTATGGAAGCCCTCTCACCAGGCCGTGAGTCCTAACGCGAATAACAGGCATCATCTCTTTAGCCGGTTTTTTTGCTCTTGCCAAGAATTTGCTGCATGGAGACGGTTTTGGCGAGGGCGGGTTCGAGGGTCTTACAAACGCTCAAGGGACGTACTTCGGTCGTGAAACAGGTCGTCTGTCGTGGTGAGAAATGGCGCCTGATTCCGGAAAAGCGCCCCAGCAGCAGGACGAAAGCCGAACGCGGCAGGCATTCCCTTGGTGAAGTGGGCAAGAGCGGTTTCTTGCCCACCGGCAGGGTGAAGCCATTTTTCCAGGTGGGCGAGGGAATGTCCTCTGCCCACCTTCCGCAAAGGTGTCTACGGTTTTTCGACGAGAATGGCGAGAGCCTCGGTAGAACGAATGTAAACCTCGTCGCCCTTCTTCACCTCATGGAAGTTGGGAACGTTTTTGCCGACCTTCAGGGTCTTCTTCTTGCCGTCTGGTCCTTCGAAGGTCACGGTCCGCTTCCTTTGGTTGACGGATTTGAGCTTGGCCGTAACCACCTTGGTGTCTGTCACCACAACACCGGGCTTGGCTCCCTTGGGTGCCAGGGTAACGGTGGTGGTTTCCTCCCCGCTGGGTGGGGCATCGGATTTCTTGACAAATACCGCAAGTTCTTCCAGGAAGGTGGCCTTGACCAGATCCCCCACCTTGATTTGGTCGAAGTTTCTGACTTCCGGCCCCGCTTTCAGGGTCCTCGTCTGTCCATCAGGAGCTTTAAGGGTCACGGTACGGTTCGCCGCGTCGATGGCGTCCACCGTTGCCGTCAGCTCGGCCGCGGCCACCACCAACGCCCCCGGTTCAGCGGCCTGCTTCTTCGCTGCCTTGGCTTTCGGCTCCGCCGCCCACAGCGGCTGCCAGGCCACGGTGGCCAGAAACAATGCCACTACTGCCAATGACCAACCTCTTTTCATGAGCTTCCTCCTGTGATTTTGAATGATTAAAGGTGAACTCCCGGGCCCGCCCCGGGACATTGAAGCCCTCGTGTCAACGCTCTTGGTGCTGCATCCTGATCATCAACAGAATGCTCCCCGGGATAGCCGAAGTAGTTACGCGAGCGACAAGCCGCAGTCTAACCAGTGCGGTTGTTCAGTGGTGGCCAAGGTGGCCCTGGGTGATGGCTCCAGCCTTTTGAGCCGATAGGTTGGAACCAACTGCTGTCCCTTGTAGTCCCTACCCCCCGGATGGGAGCCCGTTTCGATTCCAAAATTGTTCTTCACTAACCGTATTCGCCCCCGGTTGTCAAGATTGAATGAGCAACGTCGCAGGGCAATCGCATGAAATTCCCACAGCGGGGGAGAGCTGCAACCAGACCGAACCACGGAGACACGGAGGCACAGAGGAGATTCCTTTTTTGCCCGGCTGGGAGACGACAGCCGGTCAAAAGCGCTCCGTCTTCGGATGACACATAGTCAATTGGCCAGGCGTTTTATTCCTCCCTTGAGGGTGGGCACATTAAAGTTGATGAGAAGCCCAACCTTGAGGCCTGTCAGTTTGAGATAGGTGAGGATGTATGGCACAGAGAAAGCCTTGTTTCTACAGATCGGGAG
>JAPXSS010000137.1:0-7247 GCA_033812955.1 Syntrophobacteraceae bacterium
GGAAGGCAAGGGAGCGCTCAGTGTGGTTGGCGGGAACACCAATATTGCGCAACTCGTAAAGGGATTGAACTCCATCGGGGTAACGCCTCGAGACCTCATCACCATTCTTCAGGCAATCAAGGCAGCGGGGGCCTTGCAGGCAGAATTGGAAATCATCTAACCGGTTATTTCAGTGAAGGCTCAGACCCATGAAATTGATCCCAGCCGGTCACGTCGATGGTCAAACAGCACTGGCGCTTCAAAAACAGAAACTGAAGAAAGCCTGTGAAGACTTCGAGGCGATCATGACCACCTACCTCCTAAAGTCAATGAACGACACGGTACTGCGAGCCGAAAGCGAGGCCTTCGGCTCCGGCCGGGATCTCTACGAAGGGATGATGGTGGAAGCCGTGGCAGGTCAGCTCAGTCAGAACCAGGGACTCGGGCTGGCAAAGCTTCTCTACCATGAACTGGAACCCGGTCTGACCGCCAGGAAAACACCTCTCGATCTTGAAGAAAAGAGCTAATGAGTCTGCATCCCTGCCACCAGAACGATCGTCAATTCTCTGACATGCTTCTGCCACGTCGCTGAGGAGAGCAATGCGCTGTGACCCTCGCGGCTCTCTTTTATTCGCCAGCCATGCCCAGCCAGCAGCCTTTCCAGAGATTCGACTCCATGGGCAGTGCACTTTTCTTGGTGCATGGATGATGAATGGAGCGGAGATAGGGAGGGCCACCGTCAGGGCACTGACGCGGATGGCGTTTACCCTGACGGCAGCTGAGCGGAGAAACCGTTCAGAACCTTACGCCAGATCGTCTAAAATCTTCCCGGCGACCTTGTCCGGATCAACTTGATAGGTACCGCTCTGGATCATGTTGCGGATATGGTCTACGCGCTCCATCCGAACATCCGACATCTCCATGACCACTTTCCTGATCTTGTCAATTTCCTGATATCCCTTAGAGAGCTCCACACGATCGGATTTCTCCCCCACGGTATTCGGTTTCGAGGTTTGAGCCCTGGTCTGCTCGGCCGTTTTGAGTTCGGTCTCCTGCACCATGGGCAGCTTTTGGTCACTGTATCCTGATACTTTTTTGATGTCCATCACGCACCCGTTGAAGTGTTCTCGTTCAGTAGAGTGGCAGTTTATCCGAAAACCTGTTTCAGGGCAGCAACTCTCTCGCCAGATCCTTCGCCTCGCTGTAATTAACCTGTTGCAGCGCCTGAGACTTGATTCGCTCCATCAGCGGAAATTGTCTTGCCTCCGCCGAAATCGTCATTCGTTCCGACGGCAGAGGCCGTTTTTCACCCGCTATGGGAGCTGTCAGCCGGGACCGCTGCAGCTGACGACTGTAGGTTCGAAGCACGCTTTCCACATGTTGTGCTGTGATCTCCATGATGCTCTTACCCCTTCATACACCCTTTCGGCCTGCCGAGCCCTGAACTTTAGAAAAAAATGTCGAAGGGGTCCTTTTTTCCATGAGCATCCAAAGGACTGCTCCAATTGCCCTTCCCACCTGTCATCCAGGAGCCTTCTGCCAACATTGGCACTAATCTTGAATAGAGTTGGGGCGGGCACCGCCTCCGTTAGGCATCGATATGCCTTAGAGACTTCACGTCAACTTTTTAAGGCTGGTTGGATGTGGTTGGCTCAGGATTTGGAAAACCAGGAAGGATAGAAAACAACACAGCAGATTTGGAACCCGGACTGAAGGGGCACATGCGAATCGCCAGGAGCAGACAAGAGCATCATGGACCCTCGCCCAGCAGCACCCGTAAAAATGTCGACCAAGCGCCTCGAACGACTTTCTGAAGTCATCATCGATGCCCTCAAGCTTCTTTCAACCCAACAGCAGAACCTCACCCCCGAGTCGCTTTCAGAGGCTCTCAGAGGGCGACAGGACTTCTGGCAGACGCTTCCGGGAAACGGTAAAGAGAGTGGGGACTCAGCCGACACCACCCAGAACGGGCCTCCCCTGCCCGCTTCGTCATCCGCCCCGGTGACCATCGTCGGTAGCGACCCGGGAGCTGTGCCGGGGGCCCCCTGGCCTGCCCAGGACGATGTTCCAGGCCTTTCCGAGTTTTACCGCAAATCTATCCTGGCCCTACTTAACCTCGTTCAAGAAACAGAGAACCAGAATCTGGCGACATCCCTCGACCACATGCGGTCTTTAATTCTTAGTAACAGCACCGACCTCGAAATCCTCGACAGGGGTCTTCAGCAAATTAAGAACCTCATCATCAAAGAAGCCCTGGATACTCCCAGCTCCAAATCCCAGCGCAGTTCATCCTTCTGGAGCTTCTGGCAGAGGCGGTCGAAGCCTGAAGGACCGCCCGGAGAGCCTCACTTTGAGTTCCAACATCTGCAGCATCTCCTCCTGGCCATCATCGATGAGCTTCAACTCGGCCTGGGTAATGAATATCACCAGCGTTTCAGAGACATCAAGGCTCGGTTCGAGTCCTCTCGAGATGTGACGACACTCCTGGAGCCAACCGAAGAGTTCATTGGCCTGATCCAGGGCTACATGCGCGACCTGACCCAGCAGCGCAACGAAGTGGCCAGCTTCGTGACAGAATTGGGAGCCGGCCTGCTCGAGATGGAGAGTCAGCTGATCACTTCTCTCACTCACTCGGAAGAAACCTATGAGTTCAATGAAGCCTTCAACCGTTCTCTAACCGGCCAGTTGGACGATATCAGGGAGTCCTTCAGCATCAGCAGGAGTCTGGAGGAGGCTCGGAGCTTTGTTCTGAGCAAGTTGAGAACGATCAAATCGGCTCTCGAGAGTAAACGAAAGCAGGACGAAAGCTACCTGCAGCATGCTCACGAGAAAATGGGCAATCTGCAGGAGGGCCTTGAACGAATGAAGCAGGAAATCGGCCAGGTTCAAAAGAAGACTCGCATCCTGGAACAGGAAATCCTGCTCGACAGCCTTACCGGAATCTACAATCGGCGTGCCTATGAAATGCGCATAAATGAGGAGTTGTCTCGCTTTCAACGGTATAAGCAGCCATTTTCATTGATTCTTTTTGATATCGATCACTTCAAGAAGATCAACGATCAATTCGGTCATCAGGCCGGGGACAAATGCCTGCGGGAAATCACGGCACGAATCCGACCGTCTTTGCGCCACTGCGATTTCCTGGCGCGCTATGGCGGTGAGGAATTTACCATCATTTTGCCAGGCACGATTGAAGAGGATGCCCATCGGGTGGCCGAAAAGGTCCGCAACTTGATTGAAAAGACGCGCTTTCTATATCAGGGAGCAGACGTGCCGGTGACCATCAGCGTCGGCCTGACCCAGGCGCTACCGACCGACCGGGACACGGAAGCGCTTTTCAGGCGCGTCGACACCGCCATGTACCAGGCAAAGAAGGAAGGCCGGAACCAAACCTGCCGGTGCTAGCCTGGCAAGCTTGACGCAACTCATCCCTCAGAAGCCGAACTCGGCCAACAGTGAATCCACGTCGTCCTGTGAATGCATGGCACTGACCCGGCCCTCGTGCGCGGGGCCGTAGAGCTCCTCTCCGACATCTTCCTTCACGCCGTCGAGACGAACGCCAAAGGTACGAATGACGTTGACCAGGTTGGATTCGAGGTTCTTGAGAAGGACAATGATCTTCTGAATGATCTGACCTGTCAGGTCCTGGTAGTCCTGAGCGGTCAGAATGGTGATGAGGTCCTCGCTGGTCTGATTCAACGAAACCTGCAGTTCGTTCACCGACAACTGTGAATCTCCCAGCAGCTTCTGTGCCGTCTCTCCCAAGGCTTTCATTCCACTCAGCATGGCGGTGAGCTCAGCGAGACGGGCCTGTTGTGCCTGATTCCGCTTCTGCATGAGTTCCACATGGTCGAGCGTGGTGTTGGCAGCATTTTCGGTCAGTTTGAGAATATGTTCGAGCCGACTCCCTGAATCGGGGATTTTATCCTCGACAATATCGATGAGCGTCGGGTCGAGCGATTCCGTGAATCCCTTCAACGAATCATGAAGCTGCCGGGCCATGACGCCAACCTGCTTGTAAAGCCCTGCCTGCTGTTGTTGTTCCGCCAGCGACAGGAGGATATCCTGGGCCTGCTTCACCTCCCCGCTGCTGAAGGCTTCCACAAACTCCTCGAAAACCTGGAGGACCTTTTCAACCCGGCTGTCCTGCTGCCCTTCATCCTGGCTCAACCTTGCCGAAAAGGTAGTCTTCAGGTCGGAGGCACCAAGCAGAGAGAGGACTTTATTGATGATCACCGGTGACGCTGGAAACGTCATCTGAAACGAAGCGGGACTTTCATTGCCGGACTCGCACAGAAATTCTCCCCCCAGGCTTTCCGTGATGCGTTTCAGGTCGGGCAGACCGCCTGGGCCAGCGCTGTCTTCAGTCTCCTCGCTCTGTTCGAAGACCATCCCCGTCGTTTCCATCTCAACTTTTGCCGCAGTGTCGACGTCAGACGGGGATATGTCGGCCGGGAAGTCCTCCGCCGACAACTCCCCGGCCACCTCCTCCTGAGACATGGTGCCGGGAATCGAATGGAGAATATCGATGATCGGCTTGACCTCGAAGCCGGCTTCACCATCGCCATTAAGCATGTTCTTCAGCTCTACCACAATCGCCTTGATGGTCGAGACAAACGGAAACAGCAGGCTGGGATCAATCGAGTCGACCTCC
The DNA here is from genome assembly GCA_033812955.1 of Syntrophobacteraceae bacterium. Classification (GTDB taxonomy): domain Bacteria; phylum Desulfobacterota; class Syntrophobacteria; order Syntrophobacterales; family Syntrophobacteraceae; genus JADGQM01. Next base: position 4,634 of record JAPXSS010000137.1, read on the forward strand.
GCGATGTTACTGGTGAAGAAATCCATCAGGGCCAGCCCCGACTCTTCGACGGCTTTCATGTTCAGCATCGCCGCAGTGGTATGGAAAGACTGCAGTCCCAGACGCACCGCTTCAAGCTTATCCCCACGGTTGTTTTCATCAGTCAGAAAGCTGGCAGAGTGGCTCACCTTCTCCAGGAGTTTGACCAACTCTGCAAGATCCTCTTTTTCATAGTGCGTCATCATTTCCTGTTCCCCTCGTGCAGCCCCACCACACCCTTCACATCGACAATCAGTGCCACCTTGCCATCACCCAAAATCGCGCCCCCGGAAATCCCTACCACATGGCTCATGGACTCGCCCAGGCTCTTGATCACCACCTCTTGACGTCCCACGATCTCGTCGGCCAGCAGACAGAATGCACTGTTGTTTTCACCGACGACCAGCACCAGGGCATCCCACGGGTCGCGATAGCGTGGTTCAACGCCAAAGATTTCGTGGAGACGAATGAGCGGCATCAAGCGATTGCGAACGTTGATAAGCTCCCCCTGGCCCTGAACCGTCACATAGGATTCCCGCAGCGGCCGCAGCGACTCCGTCAGCGCGACCGTGGGCACAATGTAGCGCTCCTTGCCAACTCGAATGACCATGCCATCAATGATGGCCATGGTAAGGGGCAATTTGAAGGTGAAGACCGAGCCCTTGCCGGCAGTGGTAGCTATGTCGATCTTGCCCCGCAGCCGATCAATGCTTTTCTTAACCACATCCATCCCGACCCCTCGCCCGGAGACTTCGGTCACTACCTCCTTGGTGGAAAAACCAGGCTCGAAGATCATCTGATAGAGCGCGCCCTCCTCAATCGTGTCCGAAGGCGCGATAAGTCCGACTTTCACCGCTTTCTCTCGGATCTTGGCTGCATCGAGCCCGCGTCCGTTATCCTGGATCTCGATGACGATATTGCCACCCTTTTGCTGAGCGCTAAGAGTGATGGTCCCACGGGCTTCCTTACCTGCCTTGACGCGTTCTGCGGGCATTTCGATCCCATGATCCAGAGCATTCCGGATCATGTGCACCAGCGGATCGTAGATCTCTTCCACCATATTCCGGTCGATCTCCGTCTCTTCACCCTTCATCTCCAGGGTGACCTCCTTGCCGGATTTCTTCGAGAGATCCCGCACCAGCCGAATCATCTTCTGGAAGGTATTCTTGATCGGCACCATCCGCATGGACATACTGATCCGCTGCAGCTCCGTGGTGATGCGCCGCAACTGCGCGCTGTCCTTCTGCAGCTTCTGGTCTTTGATCATTTCAATGGTCGGATTGTTGATGACCATGGACTGGGCAATGACCAGCTCCCCCACCATATCCACCAGGTTGTCCAGCTTCTGGGTATCGATCCGGACAACCGCGGCGTTCTCCTTCATCTGGCGTTGTTCCCGCAGGGCACTACCAACCTCGCGCGGTTCTACCACCCCTTCCTTGAGCAGCTGCTCACCCAGTTTTGTCCCGCTCTCTCGACTCTGCTCCAGGGCTGCGTCCACCACTTCCGTAGCAACAACTCCCCGTTCCACCAGTATTTCGCCAAGCTTGTCGACGGGCGGCGCCGCTACGATTTCCACCTCACCCTGCTGAATGAGCTTGACACGCTCCCGGAGTTGTTTGAGCTGAGTGGGTGACGTCTCAGGAGGGCTGCCTGGGGGCCGTTCGAGGTCCATCAGCAGCGATTTCAGGACGTCCACCGCCGACAGCACCACATCGATAGCGGTGTTGGTGATGAAGAGTTTCCCGGAACGGGCCTGGTCGAGGTAGTTTTCAACTTCATGGGCCAGTTCATGGATTTGCTTAAAATTGAGGAAACCGGCCACCCCCTTGATGCTGTGGAAGGGTCGGAAAATGTCATTAATCACCCCAACATCACCGGGATCGGTCTCGAGCGTGATCATGTTCAACTCGATACTGGCCAGATGCTCCTTTGCTTCTTCAATGAAATCCTTCAGCAACTCCGGATCCTGACCCTCGACTGAATCGCCCTCCTCCTGGCCTTCGGAGGGATCAGCGGCATCAACAGTGGAAGGGGGAGCATCCCCGACCGCCTCCAGGTTGGTCAGAACCGGAGGAGGCGTTACACCTTCAAGGAGTTGGCTGCCAAGGCCATCGATAAGTCTCTGAACCTCAGCCCAGTCCTGGTCTGGATCAGAACTATCCTCAAGAATGATCCGCCGTAAAAGCTCTTTGACTTGTTTCGTGATCTCGGCGCCAGCCGGATCAATGCCTTCGTTTTCCAAGGCCTCAATCAGGTTGATACACTCACCGATTCCTGCAAGATCATCCGGCCCGGCAATGATTCCGTTTCTCAGTTGCTCGACGATCTCTTTCACCATCATCTACCCCGATGCTCGCCACGTTGCTGGTGTGCGGTCACAATGCATACCGTCAATTGGGCAGGATTTTCGCCAGCTTCTCTGAAAGCGTTACGGCTGTGAAGGGCTTGATGATGTAATTGCTCACCCTCGCTTTCACCGCCTCCACAATGTTTTCCTTTTGCGCTTCCGCCGTAACCATCAGAAAAGGAAGATCTTTGGTCGGTTCATTCGAACGCACGAATTTGAGGAGATCCAGCCCGGTCATCTTGGGCA
>JAPXSS010000138.1:0-7243 GCA_033812955.1 Syntrophobacteraceae bacterium
ATCCAGTTGCAAGGTCCTTTCGAGCGTGGCTTCAAGAGCGGGCAAATCCCCTACCGCTTCGACATTGCCGAGGTTACTGCTGATCCATCCGGCCCAGGCGCCGGCTGTCCAGAACAGGGCGGGCACATCTTCTTTTTGATACCGTTGGAGGAATTCTCTGAACTCGTTGAGATTGCCCGCAGCCGCCTGGCCAAAATCAGTCCGTCCTGACAGAGCGCGAAAGCCATAGCGTTTGGCGGTGAGATAGAGGGCTTCAGCCTTCCTGGGAGGGGCTTCGTCGGCAACCATGGAAGCATAGGAACTATAGGCGCGGCAGCCTGCCAGGAGCAGTTCGGGGTTGTCGGGGTAAGCTTCGATGAGCCCATCCACGAGCATGAGATATGCCGGAGTGCCCTCGCGGATGAGGCCAGTATCCGTCTGCTTGCTGGCTGCCTGAGCCACGTCCTGCAGCGTCAGGGCAACGGCAGCCACCCGGACCTGTTTAACGGGAATGCACCCGGTTGCCGCAAGAATCAGGCACGGAGCGAAAAGGTAGAACAAAACGGCTGAAACGGAACCAACGCGCGTCATCTGGATTCTGGTCATAGCAGTCAGTCACCTTTCGAGTCACAGCAACAACCTTTGTGCCCGGGTACGACCTTGGAACGATAATTAGTTGACAGGCGACGATTTGTCAAGATTTGCGGAAGCACCATGCAGAAAAGCCAATAGGCCTCGCTCTCGTGGAACGCGCGCACCGCGGCTGGAAGTGTGGCCATTTCACCGGAATCCACCGGCAGGCTATTCCGATACCCGTTCGCAACCCCCAGCATACAACCCGCATTTCCGCCAAATGCAGACGGGGATGAAATCCGGGACCAAGGTTACATTGTGATCAGGTTCAAAACTAAGCGCTGGCCAGCAATCTGCGGAACTTCGGGCGGACTTCCTGGTATTGGGAGAGAATCCTGAGATTCTGCTGCCAGTCTTCTTCGGTTTCGTGCTGCCAGGTTGGAAATAGATCATAGCCTGCATACCACTTCAGGCGATGCCGACGGCAGATGAACCAATGAGATCGGCCTACATTCAAATACCCGTCATTGCGTCCGCATTTCGGGCAGTCTCCAAGCCTGCCGGGTTCGGGGAATTTCAGGATAAGCCCTGCACTCATAGCGCACCTCCCCCCTTGTTTACCTCAGATTTTCCCGCTTCCGAAGCAGAGCCTTAATCTCCTGGAGCTGGTCCTTGTGAACAACGAGGGTTTTTGGACCTGCCCGCACCACGACCAGGTCCTTCACCCCTATAAGCATAACCTGTTCCTGGGAATTTTCACAGAAAACCAGATTATCGGCCGCATTCAGGACGGCAAGCCGGCCGCGGTGGGAATTGCCATCGGCATCACGGGGAAGGAACTCACGCAGTCCCAGCCAGCCGCCGACGTCGCTCCAAGAGAAGGTCGCAACCACACAGCGCACGTCGGCGGCCTTTTCCATGACCGCGTAGTCGATCGAAATCGCCTCGAGGGAAGCAAAGCCCGCTCGCAGAGCCTCTGCCCAGCAGGGTGTTCCATCAAACTCACAGGCCTGCGAAAGGGAATGGAAATGCGGCGGCAGGTTTTTTGCCAGTTCCTTCAGAATTGCCTCGGCGGTCCAGACAAACATACCGGAATTCCAGTAAAAACGTTTGGATGTCAGATAGTACCGGGCGGTTTCAAGATCCGGTTTTTCCTTGAACCGGACCAGGCGGAAATGATTGATGCCCTGGTCATCCGCCAGCTGTTCGCCGAGTTCCAGATAACCATAACCGGTTGCCGGGTAAGAGGGTTGGATGCCGAAAGTGTAGAGCGCTCCGCTCGAACGGGCGAAGCGCACGGCCGACCAGAGGGTTTGCTGGAAGAGTACGACCGGCTCAATTAGGTGATCCGCAGTCAGAGTAGCAATTACCGGATTGCCAAAGCGCCTGCAGCAAAGAGCGGCTCCGAGCGCCACCGCCGCTGCGGTGTCGCGCCTCATCGGTTCACCGATAACGTTTTCCGGCGGAATCTGCGGCAAATCTTCGCGCACCAGGGCGACCGAGGTATTGTTGGTGAGGACCAGGATGCGTTGCAGTGGCACCATTTCGGCAATACGGTCGAAGCTTTTCTGCAACAGGCTGCGATCATCGAACAGACGCAAGAACTGCTTCGGCCTGGCTTCCGTACTGAGCGGCCAAAAGCGGGTTCCCGCTCCGCCTGCCATGATCACGATGACAAGGTTTTCATCTGTAGCATTCATCGCTCTCCCCCGTGCGCATGCCGCTAGTGCCGTCCGGTCAGCGGGACGAAGGCAACTGGCAGGAGTTGCCGGAGTTTGGCCTCACCCTTCTGATCCTTTTCCACCAAGGTCAGATACTGGGTGGTGCGGGGCTGGCCTACGGGAATGATCATTCTGCCTCCGGGTTTCAACTGTTCGATCAGCGGCGCCGGAACGTCGGGAGCAGCGGCAGTAACGATGATGGCGTCATATGGCGCATGCTCCGGCCAGCCGTAGAAGCCATCGCCGGTGCGCACCGCGACATTCGTGCAGCCCAGGCGCTTGAGCTTTTCCCGGGACTCTTCCGCAAGCTCGGGGATGATTTCGATCGTATAGACCTGCTTTGCACAATGAGCGAGCACGGCAGCCTGATAACCGCTGCCGGTACCCACCTCCAGGACGATGCTCGCGTGGTCGAGCTCGAGCAGCTCCGTCATAATCCCCACAATGTACGGCTGAGAGATGGTCTGGCCCTGACCGATGGGAAGTGGTCGGTTTTCGTAGGCGTAACGCCTCAGGGGTTCGGGAACAAATTCATGACGAGGAACACCGCCCAGGGCGTCCAGCACGCACGGACTGAGGCCCTTTTTGCCGATGCGGTTGCGGGTGAGTTTGAGGTCATCTTTGATTTCGGCGAGCATGGCCGCCCGTTCCTCGGCATAACCGTCTGGGTCCGGTTCGCCAGCGAGGATCACCCTCTCAGGTCCCCATGCCAGTATTCCAATGAGCAAGGCAATGATGTGCCATTTCATACGTTCTCCTTGCAGGACAGCTGCATCTATTCCTGAGGAGTATACACATCAGCTGCCGAACGACCAAGTTCAATCAAGGCTCAGCTGCCGCCATAAGCGCCGTTGGAAGGCCAGCACACAGGCTCTGACGAGGGAAGCAATCAGGAGGTAGCGAAGATCTGCAAGTATATTCTGCGTGTTCGTGGGCCATCGAACTCGCAGAAGAAAACACGCTCCCACGTCCCGAGGATGAGTTGCCCGTGGTCAATCATGAGAAAAGTCCTGGCCCCGGTGAGGGTGGCTTTGATGTGAGCCGCGGAATTTCCCTCGTTGTGCTTATAGCCGGCCCGCCAGGGAACGGTCCGGTCCAGAAAGTCCAGGATATCTTCCATGACCGCCGGATCGGCGCCTTCGTTGATCAGGATGCCAGCCGTGGTGTGCGGCACATGGAGGAGGCAGAACCCGCTCTTGATGCCACTCTCCACGACCTTGCGAGTAATGCGGTCGGTCACGTCCACCATGGCACTGCGGGCCGGTGTCCGGATTTCAATGGTTTCGAGCATCGAGCCCTCCTTTCCCGGCCATCATGCGGCCTGGGGCAAGACGGTTTGAGTGTCGCTTCAGGTGAATTCTCCGAGCGTTCCATCCCTAATGATAGGGAGAAGCATCTTTTCGGGGATTACCGGTGCGGGGAGTTTTGGTGCAGGATTTCGCGTTCCCGGCCGGCCTTATGGAGCAACCCCAGTTCGAGATGGTCGAGATAGTGCAGGCCACCATGGATCAGTTTGGTGGAGCGACTGCTGATGCCGGCTGCAAAATCCTGCTCTTCGATGAGAGCGCTTTTCAGACCGTGCGAGGCGGCATCGAGCGCGATTCCGGTGTCGGTTATACCCCCGCCGATGACCAGGATGTCGAACTGGCGACCGGTCAGTTGCGCGATGGTTTCTTTCCGGTCGAGGAGGCAGAGAGCTTGCTCTTGCTTGCCCTTCCTTGTCCCGGACTCAATGATCGGGTTGGGACAGTCACATTGCTCCATGACTCTTGAGTCCTTCAGCAATCCGCCCCATGACCCGGCACTGGCATTCTTGGCGCAGCGACTCACGACGGGATAATCAGCCCCGATTCCGTGCGCTGGAACGGCTCGGTTCGGCGTGGCTGTTGGTCAGCGGCCTCGAACTCCTTCGGCCAATGATAATGCAAGGAGAGCTTGACCAGTTCCCTGACAGCCGGATTGTCACTCGCCGGTGCGTCACTCAACAGTTGCTGAGCAACAGTCCAGGCCGATTCTGCCAGCTGCTCACGGGAGCAGAGCTTCAGCCACAGGGCCTGTTCTTCGAAAAACCGCCGGTACAGAAGCCGGGTCTTTCCCACGCAGAGCTCATTAGCGGCCTGTTTCAGAGTGTCTATGGTTCGCTCTTCCTGGATCTCTTTGGGGATTACCAGCACCGGCTTCTCCAGAGCCTGCACTCGCTGCCAGTAGGGCGTGAGCGCGCCCCTGGGAAAAACCAGCCAGGACCAGTCGACGCTATTCAGCAGGCTGCCGGTATCGACCTCCTCGAGGCATCCCCCGACATCCTCCAGTTGCGGCATCAGCTCATGGACATAGGGCGGTTTCGCCGGATCGTGGAATGGATTAAGGAGTCTGGTGGCATGGTCCCGTTCGGCGGAAGCTTGTTTGCTGTGACAGAAATCCAGGAGTTCAAAAAAGAGCCGAGCGGCATGGTACATGGGGACTTCACAGGGTTTCCGATCAGGGTGGTGTTCTCCCACCTTCTGCAGATACTCACGGTAGACTTTCTGAGAACCTTCGGTGACTCTGATGTAGATTTCTTCAAAATCCCGCTCCATTAAAGCAGTAACCAGCATCGGTGCGGGGTAATTGGGTTCGGGAACCAGAGCGGCGAAAAGCCCGAAGGTCCCGTCCACCGGCAGCACATGGGCAAGCGGTTTTCTGGCTCCTTCTTTCTGGACCAGGACCACATTCTCGGTTGTCGGCAGGTCTGGTTCGGTGGCATAGCCTCGCTGAGAAAACCGATAAGCGGCCTGCCTGACTATTTTCGCCAGCTTTTTATCGCGGACGACATCCCTTACCGCCAGAAAAGTTTGAAAGCCCACCTGTGAGGGTTTCCGGCTGAGTTCTGCGACGAGGGCCGCTGCGAGGTCTTCCTGACTGCTCAGGGTCCTCACCAGGGAATTGAGATAATTATGGAGGGTAGCGCCCTCGGGGTTCTGAACCGAGAGGCGATCCACGATCATTTCCAGTTCTCCGAGCTGTTCCGGACTCAAGGTCAGCTCGGTCTTCCTGGTCTTCTTCAGCTCCAGCTTCCTGCTCATTTTCGCCTGTGTCCCAACCGTAGCCACCTGAAATGTACAAAGAAAAGCCCCACCATCGCGTTCCTGACCGCGATGGTGGGGCTTTATCACATTTGGATCAAATGTTCTACTCTTCTTCACCCTCCGGCGGTTCAAGCACCAGGGAATCCGCCACCAATTCCCAGAGATACTTCACCTCGAGATCCATCATGTCGTATTCCTTGCGAATGCTCTTCATGATCATGTCGCGGCAGTTGTGGCAGGGGGCAATGAGCATCTTGGCACCGGTATCTTTGATCTGTTTGGCCTTGGTTCGGCCATAGAAAGTCCGCTCCTCGACGTACGGTGCCGCCCAGGCGCCGCCGCCAGCCCCGCAGCAGAAGTTGTTGGCCCGGTTGGGATACATGTCGACAAAATTCTCACAGCACTGCTGGACCACCCACCGAGGTTCCTCAAAGTAACCATGGCCGAACGTCCGCTCACTCTTGCGGCCATAGTTGCAGGGATCGTGATAGGTCGTCAGTTCGTGGTGAATCGACTTGTCGACCTTGATGCGCCCCTCTTCAATGTATTGTTTCAGTAAATCGTGCACACTCAGAAACTTGACGTTTTCATTGGCATACCATTTTTGCAGACCAAGCCTGGTCGCATAGTAAGCGTGCCCTCATTCGGGCAAGACAAGGTATTCAGCCTCCATCTCCTTGTAGTTCTGGACGACCCTCCCGACAATCTCTTTCATGGACTCGTCATCGCCCGTGAACAGACCCCAGTTGACTCCTTCCCAGTTCTTGGAAGTGACCGTCCAGGATTCCTTGGCGGCGTAAAGGATACGCCACCAGAAGAACATGTCCTCGGGTTCGGCGAAGGGCTCCTTGGAATTGATGGTAAAGAGATACTTGGCGCCCTTCTGGTCGATGGGGACCTTAAAGCCGGGCAGTTCCTCCGCCAATTCCATGCCCAGATCCTCGAGCAGACCGATAAAATCCTCGGTGGGGATGCCCACGTTATTGCCGCTCTTGAGGCACATCAGCACGCCCTTATGGAGTACACCGGGCACCTTGTCCCGCTCCCGATGAGTACGGGCTGAGCGCAGCAACGCCAGAAGGTCGATATTCATCGGACAGGCATGCTCGCACCGCCCGCACTGGGTGCAGACCCATGGGAATTTGGAATCGATCACTTCCTGATCCATTCCAAGCAAGGCCAACCGCACCACCTTCCTGACATCCAGGCCGTCCACGCCGGAAACCGGGCAGCCACCGGCGCAGGTGCCGCAGGTCAGGCACAGGTCGGCATACTGGCTGGCCAGCCGGCGCTTTTCGCGTTTAGAGATTAACACTGGTTCCATGATTCTCTCCCGTTAACTTGACTCTCTCCAAATACCCAGCCAAAACGTTACTGCTTAACGATTTGATGCAACCTCAAAGCGACCAGGGAAAACACCGGGATTTGCGGTCTGGGGATAAGAGCCTGAGCAGGATGCCGCATGTTGAAACGATCTGGCTGGTGCGCCTTCGTCAACGCTCACCCGGTAACCTATAGCACAACCCTTTCTGCCATTAAAGGTTCTTCAGAAGAACCGGATCCGTCCGGTTCCATCCTTAATATTCATTGGGCAAGCGGGACAGCTGTTCGAGGGTGAACACCGGCCCATCCTTGCACACATACTCGGTGCCGATGTTGCACCGGCCGCAGATGCCAATGCCGCATTTCATCCGCATCTCGAGGCTCGAGATGATCCGTTCCGGAGGAAATCCCAGCTCGGTCAGCACCGGCAGGGTGAACTTGATCATGATCGGCGGTCCGCAAATGATGGCATAGGCATTCTCCGCGGAGGGCGCCTTCTGCTTGGTGATCGCCGGTACAAAGCCGATGTTGTATTTCCAGTTGGGATCGGTGGTGCCGTCCACGGTGATATGCATTCTGATG
>JAPXSS010000139.1:0-7128 GCA_033812955.1 Syntrophobacteraceae bacterium
GCTGCGGGTTTTGCCAGCGGCGCTTGCGGGTACAGAAGCGGCAGTGAACGGCACACTCCGACGACACCAGCCAGAGCACCCGGTTGCGGTAGCGATGCACGAGATTCGGAACCGGCGAGAGGTTTTCCTCATTGAGAGGATCTTCCCAGCCCGTCCGATCTTCCAGTTCCACGGCATCCGGCACCACCTGGCGCCAGATGGGATCACCCGGGGCGCCAATGAGCCCGGTGTAATAGCGGGTCGAACGGAAGGGATAGCGCCGCTCCACCCCGTCAAGAAGCTCAGCCCCGACGTGCCAGCCGCGTAGAAATTCTTTCAGCGACGACTCGGATGTTCCCATAATACCCTGGTCCCGCATGCCTTCCCCGGAAAGTGCGGCATCCTAACACATCCCTTTTCGTTTGTAACCCTCACCGGGATGGGCTAGATTCCCTTTCCTTCGGCTGTATTGATCGCTCACCGCGCCCGGGCCTTGGTGCGACGGCAGCGCTCCACAATGGTTCACCTGCTCCAGGGAGTCACCATGCACGATTGGCTGACCGTCTATGGAAACCGGCGAGTGCTCGCTCTGCTCGGCTTGGGTTTCTCCTCGGGACTCCCCTTGGCGCTCATCGGCACCACCCTGCAGGCCTGGATGACGGTCGAAAACGTTGACCTCCGAGTGATCGGCATCTTCTCCCTGGTGGGCTTGCCGTACACCCTCAAAGTGCTGTGGGCTCCGGTCATGGACCGCTTCACGCTTCCTTGGCTGGGACGACGCCGGGGTTGGATCGTCCTCACCCAGCTGGTTCTGGCGGTAGCCATCTTCGCCCTCGGGCTCTCGTCTCCCAGCCTCATGCCATGGCTGGTTGCAGCCCTGGCGCTGACCATCGCCTTTGCCAGTGCGAGCCAGGACATCGTGATCGACGCTTATCGAGCGGATGTGCTGTATGAAAAGGAACTGGGCGCCGGCGCTGCGACCACGGTGGTGGGCTATCGCCTGGCCATGCTGACCTCGGGCGCCATTGCCCTGATCATCTCCGATTACCTGCCCTGGCGCCAGATCTACCTCGCCATGGCAGGCCTGATGCTCGCCAATATCCTCTTCACCGTAGCGGCTCCGGAACCCACCGACCGGGCAATCCCGCCGAAAACGCTCAAAGATGCCGTATGGGAACCGCTCTTGACCTATTTCCAACGCTCGGGCGCGGTCGCCATGCTCGTGTTCATCATGGTCTACAAGTTGAGTGATGTCATTGCCGGGGCCATGACGACCCCGTTCCTGCTCGAGGTTGGCTTCAGCCGCACCGATGTCGGTACGGTGAACAAGGCGTTCGGCCTGGCGAGCACGGTTTTGGGAACGCTGGCCGGCGGCGGCATCATCGCCAAGATCGGGATCAATCGATCGTTATGGATATTCGCCTTTCTTCAGGCCCTTTCCAATTTTGCCTTCACGGCCCTGGCGCTGGTTGGCAAGAACTATGCGGTGATGGTAACGGCCATCGGCCTCGAGAATCTGTTCGGAGGCATGGGCACGGCAGCTTTTGTCGCTTTCATGATGCGCCTCTGCGACAAACGCTTCACCGCCACCCAATATGCCCTGCTCACCAGTTTCATGGCCGTTACCCGTGTACTGGCCGGGGCCCCGACCGGCTTCATGGTCAACTCCCTGGGCTGGCCAATGTTCTTTGCCGTGAGCATCCTCGGAGCCCTTCCCGGGATCCTGCTTCTGCCCCATTTTGCGCCGTGGAGGGAAAAAACCGCAGCCGGCTGACAGCCGGATGGCGGCAGCGCCACAACGCCCAGGGAAATCCATCTGCCGGCGGCTGGTGACCATGGTAGAATACGCCGCCAGAGATTACGAATAGAACACGGTCAGGGATTGCCGATAACACCGGGAGACAGGCATATGCCGCGGATGCGAGCTGCTGGGATGAGACTTTTTGCAGGTGGTTTCGCCCTGCTCGTCCTGGCCCTCAGTTTTAATGCCCTGCTCAGCTACGGATCGCTCGAAAAACTCTACGTCGCTTCCATCATTTCAAGCTATCAGGTCGTGGGTAAGGATCTCCAGCGAAAGATCGAGCAATCCTTACACTTCGGCAAGAGTATCCAGAACTTTATCGGGATGAACAGTCTGCTCGAAGAGACCAGAAACCGTCTTTCCGCCAGAATCGAGGCCCGAGATGCCACCTTTGCGGGTCTGCAAACCCAGCAGGAACCTGTACGACACCAGACTGCGGTTTCGGTGGCTCTGCCCGATGCAACCATCCTATACAGCGCTGACGAAGACCTCGTAGGCACGAGCATCCCACCGAAGGTCTGGCTCTCCCACGATTCCCCCGGCCCAGTGCTCGACCAACAGGCCGCGGTTTATACCCAACACGGACACTCATACTTCATCAACCTGCCGATTCGGGACCGTGAAAAAAAGTGGGTGGCAAACATCATCATGGGCTTCAACGAAGAACAGGTGGAATCCCTCCTTCGTCAACTGGTGGCCCGGGATCTCCGAATCATAGCGATCATCGCCGCCTTCTGCACCATCATGCTGCTGCCGGCGCTCGGTTTCCTGCTGAGAGATTCGGCTCTTCTCAATGGCCGAAGGTACTCGAGGATCAAGCTTTACACGGTCCTCATGGTCATTGTCGGCTCCGCCCAGATCTTCTTCTCTGCTTTCAATATGAACGATTACCGCACCTACCTCCTCCAGATCACCCGCGAACAAGTCCACACCCTGATCGTGTTTCTCAAACAGGACGTCGAATACCTCTTCGGTAAGGGTATTCAAATCGAGCGCCTGGTCAAGATGGATGTGGTGATGGGTGAGATCCTGGCGGCATCGCCGGAACTTGATGATCTGACAATTTTCGATCAGACGGGAAAACCTCTCTACCGTGCCACCCGCGAAGGGATGCTCGATCCTCAGAAGACGCTGGAAGCGCCTGCCATAACACTCCCGGCAACCGGCTCTGCCGGAACCGTCGCCCATCAACTGGAGGTTGAGCTGGTGGGCGACGCGGGCCCTGAAGGCCGCATCGTGGGCACGATCTCGAAGGAGGCCATCACTACCAAAATCCGGGAACTGCTCCTGGACTCGGCAACGGTTCTCGTCATTTCACTGCTCTTTTTGGTGGAAATGTTGGTCCTCCTGCTCCCCTTTATCAAGCGGCAGATCGCTGATGACGCGTCTGCAGCAGTTCATTATCAAACCATGCGGCCAGCAGCGTTCCTGTTTCTCTTTGGCGTCGATATCTGCATTTCCTTTCTGCCGCTATATATGGAGCAACTGTACACACCGCTTCCCGGCCTGTCGAAAGAGATCGTTCTCGGGCTTCCCATCTCCGCACGCATGCTTTTTACGGGAATCTCGATGCTGGCTGCCGGAGCCTGGTGCGACCGTCGCGGATGGCATGAGCCGTTTGTGAGCGGGCTCGTGCTGGCCGGGATCGGCTTCCTCTACGCCTGGCTGGTGCCCGGCGCGCTGCATTTTATCGCCTCCCAGGCGCTTTTCGGGCTGGGTTACGGCGCTTCGCTGATGGCTTCGCAGGGGTTTATCATCGCCTCCACCAATGAAACGAACCGGGCGCGCGGTTTTGCCCAATTGTGGGCGGGAGTCTATGCAGGAAGTATCTGCGGCGGTGCCGCGGGCGCCATGCTTGCCGAGAGGATCGGGTACGGCCCGATTTTCCTGGTGGGCGCCCTCATTCTTTTCATGATCGTGCCTTATGCGCTGATATTCTTACGGGGAGCCACCGGCAGGACCCCAGCCGGGGCGCGCGAACCCGAACCTCGAGCCTATACCGGACGTCAGCTTTTTGCGTTCGTATCCGACCGCAGCCTCTTGAGTCTCATTCTTTTCAGCAGCTTCCCTACCGCTGTCGCTCTGGTGGGGTTTCTCAATTACTTCATCCCCATCTACCTGAACCGGATCAGCACCACCCAGTCCAACATCGGACGGGTCCTCATGGTCTACGGAATTTGCCTGATCTACGTGGCGCCGTTGCTCAGCCGGCAGATAGACGCCCGGTCGAGCCGCAAACCGTTTATCGTCGCCAGCGGTGCTCTTGGAGGAGTGGCCATCATCATCTTCTCCTTTCTGGAGGGAGTGTGGAGCATTGCCTTATCCGTATTGTTGCTGGGACTTTCCAGCAGCTTTGGGTTCGCGTCCCAGAGCGCCTATGTATTGCGGCTGGAGGTGAGTCAGGAACTCGGAAAGGGCCGGGCTTTGAGTATCTATTCCTCCACCAACCGGCTTGGCCAGGTGCTTGGACCGATAACTTTCGGCTGGTTGATGGTGGCAACCGGCATCAATGCAGGGGTCGGCTATTTTGGCGTTGCCTATCTTGTGTTGACTGTCCTTTTTCTACTGGTAGCTCGCAATGATGGCAAAACGACTGTTTGACCGCGCATTATCACGCAATGGGAGAGCATTTCGAGCAGTGGCGGCGGTGCCGGTTACGGAGATCCTTCGCTGGCCGGACGAAGACCGCCAGAGGCTCAGGCTGGAACTGAAGAGGCTGTTTCGAGAAGCCTTCGTGCGGATGCCCATGGGCGAGCTTCAGGACTGGGTTGGGGACTATTTCACAGCACCTGCCCGGGGTTTGCAGCGGCACGCTCTCCTGCTCGCCAATGACGCCGATCAGCTCGCTGCCACCACCCTTTTCGATTGCGGCCCACTCGAAGGCGGCGGCAAGACCCTGCAGGGCATCTACATTGTTGACCGAGCGGTCGCCCCGGCATATCAGGGATGCGGCCTGGGGCGCGCCATGGCGGCGGAAATCCTCGTTCAGTTTCAGCCGGATATCCTCATGACCACTTGCACCCAGTCCGCCTCGCTCCATTCCTGGATTCGCGTCGTTCGGCAGGCCTTTGCAGGGACTTTCGAAGCCTTCCCCCACTGGGAACAGGAGGCGCTCCAGCCTCTCCCGCCCACCCTCTTCGAGCTTGCCGTGGGCGCTTTTCGCAGGCTCTATCTGGGAGTCGCCGGCGGGGCGATGGAGCAGGTCGACCGGGCCGTGGCCAGCCTCTCGCCCCTGCTGGTCAGGAAAGGGGTTTATGGCAAACGCTATGATAGCCTCCCGTGGGCTCAGAGAGGGCGAAAGGACGTCCTTGCTCTGGCGCTGGGAGCGCGCCCCGGGGACGGTATCCTGGTCGTGGTGCTGCGCAGGGAGCTGAGGGCCGGTCATCATGAGTGAGGAGTCATTCCACATCAGAACATCAGCTGCTCATGGCCCCGGAACACCCGAAGACCCATGAAGAGGACCGCGGTTGACCGGCAACTCGCAACTTTTCGAAGGCAGGAGACAAAATGACCTCTTCGGCAGTCTACACCGCCGCGCATCCATGGAATGGCTAAGATGCAGCATCTCGACCCGAATCAAAGGGCCGCCGAATTCCTGGACTCCCTGCTTGACCGGGTGCGGACAAGCCTCCCCATCCTCGATCGGGTCCTGGCCCACTATGGACAACTTTCGCTCCTCGACTATCTCGGACAGTTCTCCGCCACGGTCGAACCAGCCCTGCAGAGCCGTGAGCCACTCTTCCACACCGTATACCGGTGCGCGGAACCGCTGCTGGGAACCGCCGTCGCCAGGCGGGCGGCGGACGACCTGGCCTCGCAACCGATCGTCCTGACTGCCAATCATCACGGGGTGGACTATTACGCTCAGACCCTGCAAAGCCGCCTCATCCTGGCTCTGCGCAACCTCAGCGGGCTGTGCCCGGCGAGGACGCTTCCGGTATTCGCCTGCGGCAATATCCCTTTGAATAATCTGACCTACCCGCGCGGCCTGTTATTCTATCGCCCGCCTGCCGGCAAGGAATTGCAAGGACCTTACCGCTTCCCACTCTTTCCGGATCGGCTGAAGCGGACTATGGTTGCTACCGCGCCGGCTTGGGATGCCGCCCAGCTCTCCCAGGCCCGTGCGCAGCTCCGTGGTTTGGCTCACCAGGGAAGGCTGGCTCCCGATACCGCCCTTGCCGCTCAAATGGTGCTCGCCGAAGACTATCGCTCCGTCATGGGGCCTGCCCTGCCGAGCTATCCCCTGCAGGCAACGGTAGTCAACCGTCTCGTCTGGCAGAGGCTTTTTGCCCGTGGGCTGAATCCTCCCGAAATGGTCTATCTTGAACTCGAGCACCTTGCCTCCGAACTCCTTCGGCAGGACTTGGTCGATCAGCACAGCCTTGCCCATGGAGTCTTCTTTGACAAGGAGTTGCGGGAGGGAGTGCTGGCAGCATTGGATGGCATCAGGGGTTGCTGGAACCGGGAGGCGCTCGGCCGAAGGTTTGCTGCTGAGCCTCGGGAAGGCCTGGCTGGTGGAGCGGCTGTGCCCTGCGGGACGGTCTTCTTCTGGGGGCTGGACACCACCGGCCGGCGCATTCCTCTCGACCTGCACCCCTCGGGATCAGGGAAAACCGTCCTGCGCGGCAGAGACGACAGCGGCAGGATCACGGAAATCCCATGGTCTCCGCAAACGTTTGCCGACTCTCTCCAAGCTTGCCGGCTGTACCCTTCGCTTTTCACTTCCTTTTTGGTGCTGGCCCTGGCGCGTGGCGTTTCCTGCATCGGCGGCTACTACCAGGGAGAATACCTGCCTGCAATGCAGCGCGGCCTGGCGGCTGCGCTCAGGGGGACGGCTGGATACGGTGATGTCGCCCGCTCAATTCTCCGGGTACCGACAGACCTCTATCTCGACGGCATGGCAGCGGTGATGAGCCGCACCGCGGATGGTGGCCTGATTCCCGCAGGACTGCTGGAAATCATCGCAGGGGGCGGCCTGACTTCCGACGACGTCGCGACAATGGGCTCGCTGACAGTTTCCAGGGCCCATCTGGCCGGTCTGTATGAGACGGTTCCCGACGCTGTTCCGCCTGAATTGTGCATGGCCAACTGGCGGAGGGAGCTGGCGAATGCCTGTTCCGCCCTGTTCGAAGGAAAGGTCGTGATCAGATGATACCAGCTCGACTGAAGGGACGAACCGGGCACTCACCGATGAGGATCCCCCAACATCTCGGGGGTTGCCGGAGGACAACGAAAGCCCTGCTTCAAGTCACGGATTGACGATCTCCTTAAAGATCTCGTCTGCAGCTCCCAGGGTGTCCACCGGGGGATCGAAACCGATTAGGGCTGATGTTCTCAGGTTGATGGCG
>JAPXSS010000140.1:0-6829 GCA_033812955.1 Syntrophobacteraceae bacterium
GTTTTCCTCCTGGTGATGTAGTTTCTGAGCGGCTAACTCGAAACTTACAACAGTTGGAAAACGCCTTCAATTCTTCACTTTGGTTGCGGCTTTGCCGCGCTGTGATAAGACTCAGAGGCAGGTCGGCAGCATCTTCTCCCCGACACCGGCGTAGAAATAATAGCGAAAATAACCCTTGCTGATCATGAATCCACCCTTTCCTCTGATGCTCGATCAAACCCGTGGCTATTTGTAGATTCTGGCCCCCTGGTCTGTCAACAAGTTTATTGCGGTTTCACCGAAATCCACTGGAAACAGATGGTTCAGCGATGGTCTGTAATTCCCATGGACGTTCGTGCTCCTTCACGGTAAAGTGAGGGTGTCCCACCTTCCTCCCCATGAAGGCTGGCTTTGGTTCGCCTCCTGTTCCCTGCACCTGGCGAAGTCTTTTTGCTTTTTGGGTGATAATTAGGTTGATTTTGACCGAAGAAATGTTTTCTTAAAGGCTCGAAGCAGTGTTCTAGGACCAGAGAAGGCAGGCAATGGAAGAGAGAGTTATGCGCCTGATGCGCAAAGGGGCCATTACTTGCGGTGAAGAAACCAGCATCAGGGAAGTGGCGCAGATCATGATGGTGAATGCGACGCATTACTGTGTCGTGATCAACCAGCAACGCGAGGTGGTGGGGATCATTTCCTCCCGCAGCATCCTCAAGGCCTTTGGGAGTGATCTCGATCGTACTCGGGCGGGCGACATTCTTGTCCCTTACACCTTCACCATCACCCCCAGCACCCCGCTCAAAGAGGCCATCCAGCTCATGGACCGGAAAAAGATCGAGCACCTGATCGTGGTTTCGGATCGTCCCGGGAGTAAGGCCATCCTGGGGCTGCTCCATGTGGAGGACATTGTGGACCGAATGGCCGAGGGCTAAAAGGGGCGGGAATCACGATGAGAGTTTACGACCTCATGGATCGCGATGTGGTGTTTTGCTTGCCTGATGACAGCGTTGCTGATGTCGTCCTGATGATGAAAGCGAATCAGTTTCGCCCGGTGGTAGTGGTGCACGAATGGGGCGAAGTCTGGGGCCTGGTCTCGAGGCTGGCGGTGATCCGCTTTTACGGGCAAGACCTGAGTCGCATTCGGGCCGAGGATGTCATGCGTCCCTACCGGATTGAAATCGATCCGCAATGGCCCATTGAAACGGCCATCGAACTCATGAAAAAGACCCGCCACGAACACCTCATCATCGTTGACCCGCATGCCGGGCCCCGGCGCCCGATCGGGATCCTGAGCAGCCTCAACATCGTGCAGTATATGTCAGGGATCGAGACCGGTCATTTCGAACAGCTTCTCAAGATGCCCTCCGAATGGTCGACGGCCGGTCCTGAATAACATCTTTCAGATGGCCTCATTCCAACCAGAAATCACCAGGGTCTGTTTCGATTTCCCCAAACGGCTCGGTGCGCCCCGTGTCGATTTCGGCAAAGGCACCTAAGAGCAGCCATTTCCCTCAGATATCCAGAACCACCAGGGCTTCCCAGCCGCGGGCGGTATGTTCCACCTTGAAGCGGTGAAGCGTGACGGCCTTGAGATCCACGATCAGGTCGTGTTTTGCGGGATTGATCAGCTCACCGCAGAGCTCGGCCGTCAACCGGAGAGTGTCCTCCTGACCAAAGCTTGGAGATGTGGCGAGTTGTGGGCTACAGGCTGCAGATTCCCCCCGGCCCCTTTCAGAGCCCGGAGGGGTTTGCAGGGCATCCGAGCTGCTGATCTGGACCCTGCCCACGCGCAGCAGCAGCTGTTCGGCGTCCTTGTAGAAGATGAGTTCCTGCAGCAGAGCGAAAAGGAGCATATCGACGGCCTCGGGCCCAGCCTCCATCCTTCGCTGCACGACTGGACTGATGGTTTCGAGGTCCGTCACCATGACGTTAACGGTCGCATC
Source organism: Syntrophobacteraceae bacterium (assembly GCA_033812955.1). Lineage (GTDB taxonomy): Bacteria > Desulfobacterota > Syntrophobacteria > Syntrophobacterales > Syntrophobacteraceae > JADGQM01. The sequence goes on from JAPXSS010000140.1 coordinate 1,920, forward strand.
GGCGGCGGCGGCAAACAGCGCCTCGAGGGACTCCCCCCACGCCTCGAAGGCCACATCGGCCGTGGCGATATCATCACGATACCGGTACCTCACCTCTCCCCTGTACTCCCTCACGCCTCACTCCTGACGCTTCACGCCTTACCCCTTCACCACTCCCATGGGTACCAGGCGCACCACCCGTTTGCTGATGCCTGCCTGCTCCGTGGCCGCCACCACGTCGTCGATGTTCTTGTAGGCGGGCCCGGCTTCCTCGGCAAGACCGGCAAAAGAGGCCGTGCGCACGTAAATGCCTCGACCTGCCATCTCCTGTTGCAGCTTCTTGCCCTGAAAGCGCTTCTTGGCCTGAGCGCGGCTCATGGTCCGCCCGCTCCCGTGAGCGGTACTGTTAAAGGTCTGAGCTCCCCCTGTCACCCCGGCCAGCAGGTAGGAACCCGTCTCCATGCTGCCGCCGACGATCACCGGCTGGCCGGTGGCCCGGTAAGTGTCCGGCAAGTCCGGGTGCCCGGGCCCGAGAGCCCTGGTGGCGCCCTTGCGGTGCACCAGCACCTGCTGCTCGACGCCGCCCACCACATGCCTTTCCAGGCGGGCAGTGTTGTGTGCGATATCATACACTTGGTGTAAGCCGAGGTCGGCCGGGTCCTTGTGAAAGACGTCGGAAAAGACTTCCCGGATGCGGTGGAGAATCACCTGACGATTGGCGAAGGACATGTTGATGGCGCACTTCATGGCCGCGAAGTAGTCCTGGCCTTCGGGCGAGTTGAACGGCGCACACGCCAGTTCGCGGTCCGGGGTCCGGAGGCCGTATTTCTTATCCATCACCTTGAGAAAGATCTGGAGGTAATCCGTTGCGACCTGGTGGCCGAAGCCCCGGCTGCCGCAATGGAACATCACCACCACCTGGTTGGGCAGGGTGAAGCCGAAAGCCCTGGCCAGGTCGGCGTCGAACACATTCTCCGGTTTGGCCACCTGGATCTCCAGGTAGTGGTTGCCCGAACCGAGTGTTCCGATCTGTTTGAAGCCTCGTTCTACCGCCTTGCTGCTGACCTTCGTGGCGTCGGCCCCGGCGATGCAACCCCGGTCCTCGGTCAGTTCGAGGTCCTCTTCCCAGCCGTGCCCGTTCTTCACGGACCAGCGCGCCCCCGCTTCCACTGCGTGGCGGAATTCACTCTGGGAGAGCTTGATGAAACCGGTGCTGCCCACCCCGGCGGGAACCCTTGCAAACAGCCGGTCGATGAGTGTGCGCAGATGAGGCTTCACTTCGTCATGGGTCAGGCCGGTCCGCACCAGCCGCATCCCGCAGTTGATGTCAAAGCCGATCCCTCCCGGCGAAATGACCCCGGTCTTGGCATCCATGGCCGCAACCCCGCCGATGGGGAAGCCGTAGCCCCAATGGCCGTCGGGCATACAAAAGGCATACTCGACGATCCCCGGCAGGGTAGCTACATTGGTCACCTGTTCGACGACTCCCGCATCCATGTCTTCCAGGAGCTTCTGGGTGGCGTAAATGCGCGCCGGCACCCGCATCCCCTCCTTGTAGTCCGACGGCAGCTCCCAGACGGTATCCGATATCTTATTGAAATCCTTGACGGTTGCCATAGTCATCTCCTTTCCGGTCGGGAGGCTTCACGCTCCCCCTGATCGGGTCTACGGTCGTGCCGAGCGAGGAATTGCAGCCCCAGCCCAACCATTATAGCATATCCTTTCTGGAGTACGGGCTTTCAGCCCGTGATGATCATGGCCAACCACCGCTCCGATTTCTCGTCAATCTTTGATCATCTCCGATTTATCCGGCTGATTCGGCACCAGGCAAAGACATCTAAAATCTTCATCCGAGACCAACTCCTTGCTGCCACCCTTTACCTTCCTCACCCATGAGGGAGCAGAGCCCACCAACAATCAGTCCAGTGGAGAAAGCTCTGCTTTGGCAACCAGTCCGAGAAAGGAATGCCTCGGCCTTCCCTCATCCACTGATTGTCCCAGGGGCCTGAACGGTTACGTTTTCTCGACGCAACGGTGGTGATTTTGGTTGAGGTAAAGCGCAGGAAGCTCTAGAAGAAATGGTTGCAAATCGTCGCGACCTTGATGCCGGTTCGCAGATCGGTAGCAAGAAAGGCCCATTGTTCCATAATCTTTACAGGAGCCGGCGTTCGTTTCGTATCGTCGGGTTCTAACGGAGCTGCCGGCATGCAAGTCACCTCTACGGCCAATATCACTTCAAGGCAAATCCCTGCGGGGGTTTGGGTACTCGGTTTCGTGAGCATGCTGATGGACATCTCGTCGGAAATGATCCATAGCCTGCTGCCGCTGTTCATGATCACAACCCTCGGCGTCGGCGCTTTCGCGGTCGGCTTGATCGAAGGGGTGGCCGAGTCTACCGCGCTGATCCTCAAGGTATTCTCGGGGACGTTGAGCGACTACCTTGGCAAGCGCAAGGGCTTGGCCCTGGTGGGTTACGGGCTTGGCGCACTGACCAAGCCGCTGTTCGCGATTGCCTCCGGGATTGAGCTGGTGTTCACCGCGCGGATGCTGGATCGGGTCGGCAAAGGGGTGCGCGGTGCCCCGCGCGATGCGCTGGTTGCCGATATCACCCCACCGCATCTACGCGGTGCAGCGTTTGGTCTGCGCCAGTCGCTCGACACCGTGGGGGCGTTTCTTGGCCCGTTATTGGCGGTCGGCTTGATGCTTTTATGGGCAAACGATTTTCGCGCCGTGTTCTGGGTGGCAGCGATTCCGGGGCTGATGGCGGTCGCACTTCTTGGCCTGGGCCTTCGCGAGCCGGGCGGTCATCAGGGCGAGAAGCGCGGCAATCCGATCTGCAGGGAGAACCTGGGGCGTCTTGGCGGCCCTTACTGGTGGGTGGTAGGCGTTGGCGCGGTGTTCACCCTGGCCCGCTTCAGCGAGGCCTTCCTCGTCCTGCGTGCTCAGCAGGGCGGCGTACCGGTCGCTTTGGTGCCTTTGGTAATGGTGGTGATGAATGTCATCTATTCGTTGTCTGCGTACCCATTCGGCAGGCTCTCCGATCAGGTAAGCCATAGAAAACTGTTGGCACTCGGATTGGTCGTTTTGATCGGGGCCGACCTGGTGTTGGCGATATGCGATCAGTGGGAGGTCATGCTTGCAGGGTTCGGCCTTTGGGGCGTCCACATGGGCATGACCCAGGGGTTGCTCGCAACCATGATCGCACATAGCGCACCCGCGGACTTGCGCGGCACAGCGTATGGCTTCTTCAACCTGGTGAGCGGGCTGGCGATGCTCCTGGCAAGCGCGATGGCGGGACTGCTTTGGGATCGTCTCGGCGCGGCATTCACCTTCTACGCGGGCGCGGTATTCTGTCTGCTCGCTCTTGCCGGTCTTGGTTGGACGGCGTTTCGTGGGGACGGCTGATGGCTGTCGCACGATTCTCTCCGATTGGTGTCGGTTCGACGCTCCGTTCACTGGAGGTGAGGATTGATCCCGGCAAGGTTGTTGACTGCCTCGGGATTCCTGACAACCCAGCGAATTCCCGTTTCTTTCCCACTTTATAGGCCGATTTCCCCGCTGAAGCCGGTGCACCATCGGGACTCTGAGGAATTGACAGGGCTCCTGGTTTTCTCTGAAGCCCCTCATTTCGCCGGTCCCCGTTTGGTGGTACAGTAACGGCTGGTGAAATGCTGCAAGGCAATGGCCGGCGGCGGCATGCCGGCTGGCCAGCTAATCGTTGATGTCCGGGGAAACAATCATGAATAGGAGCGCGCGGGTCGTCCGAACCTGTTGGATCGCATCGCTGGTGGTTGGCTTGCTGCTCGGCAGTGGCTGTATCAAGCCCAGGATCACGCTTTTCCCGGGAGATACGGAACCGCTTGAAGAGTATACCCTGCAGGGCGAAGGCGAGGAGAAAATCCTGATCATTTCGATCAATGGCTTCATATCCGACAGTCATCGGGAACTGCCACTGTATCGCAGGCCGAGCATGGTGCAGGAGATCGTTTCCCACCTGAAGAAGGCGGAAAAAGACCCGGCGGTTAAGGCGGTTCTTCTCAAAATCGATTCCGCCGGCGGTTCGGTCACCGCCAGCGATATGCTCTATCATGAGCTCAGTCGCTACAAGGAACGCAGCGGGGTAAAGCTTCTGGCGGTCATGATGGGCACGGCGGCTTCGGGTGGGTATTACGTGGCGCTCCCCGCCGACTATCTTGTTGCCCATCCCACGACGGTTACCGGTTCCATCGGGGTGCTCTTCCTGCGGCCCAATGTAGCGGGGCTGATGGAGAAAGTCGGGTTGGCGGTCTCGGTCAACAAATCCGGGCGAAACAAGGATATCGGATCTCCATTTCGGCAGGCCACCGAGGAGGAACAGCAGATCATGCAGCACCTCATAGACGATCTGGCTGCCCGGTTCCTGACGCTGGTGGCCCGGCACCGAACGCTCAGCGCTGAAGCCAGCGCTGAAATCGCCGCCGCCGGGATCTACAGCGCCGATGAAGCCTTGCGCCTGGGACTCATCGACCGGATCGGCTACCTGGATGACGCGCTTCAGCAGGCCATCAAACTGGCCGGGCTGGCGGATAACGCCCGGGTCGTCGTCTACCGTCGCGCCGACTATCCGGATGACAACCTCTACAATCCCGTCAGCGGCAGGTTGACAATGCCCGCCATCCATCTGGTGGATCTCGGGCTGACAGAAGCCATACCCCCCCTGCGCAGCGGCTTCTATTACCTCTGGCTGCCTGGGTGCTCTGAATGATGAGCGGTGCGAGCTCGCTTTTTCAACTGCTTGACGGTCTTCACTCCTTCCACTGCCAGGAAGACTACCTAAATCCGTGAGCGAACAAATATTATTTTGCTGACATAATTCACTTAAATGCTTGTAATCCTTTGTTAATTGTAGTATATATTCACCTCACGGAAACTCACTCGGGAGGTGAAACTTG
>JAPXSS010000141.1:0-6812 GCA_033812955.1 Syntrophobacteraceae bacterium
TACGTTTGTTGAGGGCTCATGGCTTGATCAAGAAGGTCGCAAAAACCAACCGCTACCTTCTCACTGCTCATGGATCAAAAGCCATCACAGCCCTCCTTGCATCTCTAAATGCCAGCTCGGATTTACAAATTAAATCCGCAGTATGAAGGAAAATCTTGGCAAAAAAACAAGAAACTCAGGATTAGTATCACAGAACGCAGCCAGGGACGGCAAATCTTATAGCAGCACTGAGCGGATGGTTCAAAGGTAAATCATGGGAGCCCTTTTCATTTGACTTCTTTCCGTTCGCTCGTTATGGGATAACTGCTTCGCGGGGGCTTTGGGCCGGTCCCGTCAGCGCGGGGTATCTCCTGCTTTTGAGGTTATTTTGATCGTTGGTCATTGACTGCCGACCGCCGATTGGTCGGTTACAAAAGGGACGTACAATCGTGGCACAAACATTCATTCTCACTGGCAATCAGACAGCAGCACTGGCTGCGAAGCTCTGTCGGGTTCAGGTGGTTGCCGCCTACCCCATCACCCCACAGTCAAGTATCCCGGAAGTGTTGTCGCAGGACGTCGAACGGGGGGATCTGAAGGCCGAATTCGTTTGCGTCGAGAGCGAACATTCCGCCATGGGCGTGTGCATTTCGGCGTCTCTGGTCGGTGCTCGGGTTTTCACCGCAACCGCCGCCAACGGTTTGGCCTACATGCACGAACAGCTCCACTGGGCGGCGGGTGCGCGACTTCCCATCGTGATGCCGGTGACCAACCGCGGCCTGGGGGCTCCCTGGACGATCCTCAATGATATGCAGGACACGGTCTCACAGCGCGACACCGGATGGATGCAGTTCTACTGTATGAGCAACCAAGAAATCCTCGATCAGATCATCCTGGCTTACAAGGTTGCCGAGCAGGTGATGATCCCGATCATGGTCTGTTTCGACGGCTTCCGGTTGTCTCATACCATGATGCCCGTGACCGTCCCGTCCCAGGAGGAAGTCGACGCTTTCCTGCCTCCCTTCCGGTTGCCGTATCGCCTGGATGCGGAGGTTCCGCTCAACATCAATCCGGTGGTGATGACCGATTCGCTGCCCGGCGCAAACGGTACCCTTTGTCCCAGCTATATGGGCTTTCGACGGCGCCTTCAGGAGGCCTTCGAGGCCTCGCCCGAAACCATCGCTGCGGTTGGCCGGGACTTTGAAGCGGTCTTTGGCCGCGCCTACGAAGACCCACTCTACCGCTATCGCGCTGAAGACGCCCGGTTTCTGTTCGTCACCATGGGCTCGCTGGCCAGCGAAGCCAGTGAAGCGGTGGACCTGCTGCGTGAACGGGGGACGCCCGTTGGGGTCATCGGCACCCGCCTCTTCCGTCCCTTTCCAGGTTCCGCGCTGGCTGAGGCCACAGCCCGGGCGGAAGCGCTCATTGTTCTCGAGAAAGCCATCAGCTATGGGCATGAGGGAGCATTGGCTACCGAATTGAAGGGCGCTCTTTTCAGCCACAACGGGCATCGGCCTGCGGTCTACAATTACATCCTGGGATTGGGCGGCAAGGATGTAAACCCGGTCGACCTGATGGAAGCAGCCGATGACTGCCTGCTGGGGGTCGAACACGGCAGACATCAGGCGAATCCGCGCTGGATCGGCTCCGGAGTATGATTCAAACCATCTACATTTGAAGGAATATACCAGGGACTATGACAAGGACAACCGCGCTTCTGGATCTCCCCGAACAAGAATACATCCAGCCTGGTACGCGAACCTGTGCCGGCTGCGGGTTACCGATCGCTTATCGCTATATGCTCAAGGCACTGGGTCCGAAGACCATCATGACCCACCCAGCCTGCTGTCTCACCATCCTGCATGGCATCTATCCCAAGACCCCCGTTGCCATCAATGCGGTGAACAACACCTTTGCCAGCACTGCCGCCTCGGCCTCGGGACTGGTGGCGGGCCTCAAAGCAACGGGCCAGGACGAGTTTACCGTCCTGGCCATGGCCGGCGACGGAGGCACCTTCGATATGGGCATTCAGGCCTTGAGCGGGGCTGCCGAGCGCGAGACCAATTTCATCTATGTGTGCTACGACAATGAAGCCTATATGAATACCGGTGTTCAGCGGTCGAGCGCCACTCCGGCAGGTGCCATCACCACCACCACCGCCGTCATTCCCAAGGAGCAGCCGAAGAAGGATTTCCTGCAGATAATGGAGGCCCATCACCTGGCCTATCTCGCTTCCGCCTGCTCCTCCTATCCCGGGGACATTTATCATAAGTTTCTCAAGGCCCGGAGCATAACCGGCACCCGGTTCGTCCATCTTACCGTTCCCTGTCCCGCCGGATGGGCCTTTCCCAGCAAGGATACCATCAAGGTCGGGCGGCTCGCGGTCGAGTCCGGAGTGGTCATTCTTTATGAGGTTGAAAAAGGGGTCTTCCGACTGACGGGAAAAACCCTGAGCATGGCGCGCAGCGGACGGAAGCGCCCTGTTGAGGAATACCTGCAGCTGCAGGGACGGTTCAAGAAGATGAGTTCGCAGCAGATTGCCGAGCGCCAGCGCCAGGTGGATGAACGGTGGGATGAGTTCATGAAAAGGGCGGAAACGTGAGGAAGATGAACGCCCAAAGATCACTCGACATGAGTGCGCAGGCGGGTCTCCAGGCTTTCACGCTGGATTCCCGCCAGAAACCTGCGGGAACGACGTCCCCAGGGAATCATCATGCCGGGCGGTGGTGTTGTAACCCAACCCCCACCTCCCAAAGTCTATCCACTAATCAAGAGCCAGAAGTCGCCCGTCATCATTCCCACCAGCGCGTCAGGACGCTGCCCCAGGTAAAGCCTGCGCCAAAAGCCGACATTACCAGGTAGTCTCCCTTGTTCACCTGTTTCTCTTCCACCACCACGTCGTAGAGACACAGCGGGATGGTGCCCGCCGTGGTATTGGCGTACCGGTCGATATTGACGACCACCTGGCCGGGGTCGAGGCCCATCCGGCTGGCACTGGCATCGATGATGCGCAGGTTTGCCTGGTGCGGCAGAAAGAACGCCACGTCCTTGCCGGTCAGACCATTTTTCCCCAGAATCTGGACCGACACGTTCGCCATTTCCTTTACGGCGAATTTGAACACCTGTTGCCCTTCCTGATAGACATAGTGTTCCCTGTTCCGAACGGTTTCGAAGCTTGCCGGGCGGCGGCTGCCTCCCGCTTTCTGCTGCAGGTGCTTACCCCCGGCGCCGTCTACCCGATGAATGAAGTCGAGAATCCCGTAGCCATCCTCGGGGCAGGGTTCCAGAAGGACCGCGCCCGCCGCATCCCCGAACAGCACGCAGGTATTCCGATCCTCGTAATCGACAATGCTGCTCATGACATCGCTGCCGATCACCAGCACCTTTTCATAACGTCCGGATTCGATCATCTGCACCCCTGTGGTGAGCGAAAAGATGAATCCTGAACAGCCGGCAGAAAGATCGAAGCCCCAGGCGTGGGTGGCACCGATACCCTGCTGCACCAGGCAGGCAGTGGCAGGGTAAAACATATCGGGGGTGACCGTTCCCACAATGATGGCGTCCACCTCGCTGGGAGCTGTTTCGCCCCGCTCGAGGCAGTCGAGAGCAGCACGAATGGCCATGTAGGAATTTCCCAGGCCGGGTTCCAGAATGCGCCGCTCACGGATCCCCGTTCGAGAAAGAATCCATTCATTGCTGGTGTCCACCAGCTTTTCCAAATCCTGGTTGGTGAGCCGTCGTTCAGGCAGGAAGCGCCCGACCGAACGGATGTAAGCATGTCTGTTTGGGATCTTCAAATGACCACACTCCTACATGATACCTTTATAGTATCCACCATCGATCTGGATGGAGGCTCCCGTGATATAGCCCGACCGCTCCGAAGCGAGAAACGTCACGAGAGCCGCAAAATCCTCGGGAGTTCCCAACCGTCCCATGGGAATCGTAGCGGTCCAGGCCTTGACAATCGCTTCCGGCGTGGTGCCTTTTTTTTGAGCGACATCGATGGCCAATTTGCGAACTCTTTCGGTCATGGTGTAACCGGGGCAGACATTGTTCACCGTGACATTGAAGGGGGCGAGCTCGTTGGAAAGGGTTTTGGCAAAACCGATCACCCCGGAGCGAACGGTGTTGGAGAGGATGAGTCCATCGATGGGCTGTTTGACCGAGATGGAAGTCATATTGATGATGCGGCCCCAGCGCTTTTCCTTCATGATGGGAACCGCCTCGCGAGTCATCAAAATGGTGCTCATGAGGTTGAGCCTGATGCCCAGTTGCCATTGTTCCTCATCCACTTCGAGAAAAGTCCGATCCGGTGGTCCGCCGGCATTGTTGACCAGAATGTCCACCGTGCCAAAATGTTCCACCCCTTTGCGCACAAATCCCCTGGCGTCTTCGGCTCTGCTCAGGTCGACCGGAATGCCAATGACCTCTCCTCCAGTTGCCTGCCGAATCTCCGCGACCGCCAGCGGCAGTTCGGAATCGTCCAGGGCGCAAACGGCAACCTTTGCCCCTTCACGGCTCAGTTCCAGAGCCACCGCCTTACCCAGACCCTGGCTTGCCCCTGCCACCAAAGCCACTCTGCCCTTCAAACCCAATTCCATCACTTCCTCCCTTAGATTCCCGCGCAGCTTAATGAAAGAACGCGTACGACTCCTGTCGCCAGCAACCAAACGACTGTTCCCGGTACGCTCCTGAGAGCCTTCTGCAAGGGCCACTCATGATTTGTCTCTAGTTTCAGTTTCTTCCTCATACAACAGGCGCATGGCTTCCGTATAGGACTGGTCTTCCCGGCGGATGAGGAAGGGTGGCATGATCCTGAGTTCTTCGCCAGCTCCTTTCCTGCCCTCCAGGCATACCAGGCAGGCCTGCGACCCGGCATTGGAATGGATCACCGTGAGCTGCTTCGGGTTGAACCCATATTCCTGCACAGCCGTCAGCAGAAACGGCAGCCGCGCTGCCGGATAAATCACCGACAGCCGTCCTCCGCAGCCGAGCAGGAAGCTCGCGGCCTGACATACGTCCATGATCGAAGATTTCACTTCATGACGGGCAATGGCGCGCTGGGTGTCGGGGTTGAGACGGCCACTGTGAAGACGCCGGTAAGGCGGGTTGCTCACCACCAGGTCAAAACTTTCCGCGCGGAGGAGGCTTCCAGGCTGTCGGAAATCATCCTCCAGGATCGTGATCTTGTCTTCCAAACCATTCGCAAGAATGTTCTGCCGGGCCGCTGTCGCCAATTCCGGCTGGATCTCGAGACCCACGATCTGCCTTGCCTGACCGCGATGCGCCAGAATCAGCGGAATCACCCCGCAGCCGGTTCCCAGATCAACTACACGATCTTGGCGGTGAACTTTCGTAAGACCTGCCAGCAGGATCGCATCAAGCGAGAAGCGATACCCCCGCTTCGGCTGGTAGACGATCAGCTTTCCTTCAAAGAGCGTACCGCGCGTCAGCACCGACCACCCATCCTGAAAAAGACCACCATCAGGGATTGGCCAGGCAGTAAATGACGAGGCCGCTGCCGACTTTCGGATAGAAGTAGGTCGCTTTGTGAGGCATGATGAGGCCGGCACTGGCCACCTCCTGAACCTGTTCAATCCGTGTCGGGTTGACAAAGAAACCGGCTTCGTAGTCACCTGCCTTCACCTCGGCAAGAGCTTCCAGCAGATCATGCTTGAAATGAATGTTGCGCTCGTTGGCCAGGAAGGCGTCCGAGATCTCAAGCAGATGGCGAAGTATCAAACGATCCAGGATCACCACATCGAGTCGGTGCAGCAGTGGGTTGATCCCTCGCGCGACAAGGTAGCTGCAGGTGACATCATGCCTGGCCTTGAGCAGGTAAAGGGCATCTCCCTGCCGCCAGTACAGTCCGACGACCGTTTCTTTGATCTTCTGCCCGCCTTCGAGGTCCTCACGCCACCGACGCTGCCCCTCAACGCTCAGCGGGTATTCGACAATATCGAAATAGGCCGAGGCATCGCGCAGGAACCCGCGAGGTTCCCAAGGTCCCATGAATCTGAGCAGGCGATGGGTTGGAAGGATCACCAATCCCCCCTGGTCGAGATTGGATAAATACATCATGGTGAACTGGTGAGGAGCCTGGGGATGGGAATTGCCGAGGTGCTGGCACTGAAGGGCGCAATAATTGAGAGCGGTTTCGTAGCGATGGTGGCCATCAGCAATGAAGATGGGTTTCTCCAGCATCAGGGCATTCACTCGGTCCACGATTTCCGGACTCACTACCCGCCAGAGACGGTGTTCCATGCCCTCCCGATCTGTGAAGGCAATGATCGGTGTTCGTTCCCTGCCGATCCGCAGGGTATGATCGATCACCATGGCCGGGTCCGAATAAAGGGCAAAGATCGGGCTGAGGTTGGCTTCGCAAGCCTGCATCAGGCCGAGCCGCTCGTTTTTCACGGCCTGAAAGGTCTTTTCATGGGGACGGACCGACCCCTCGCTGAAATCTTCCAGGCGCAAGGCACAGATAAATCCATAGCGGGTTTGCCGGACATGGGGCGTGAGGGCAAAGGTCAATTCGTAGTAGTAGAGGGCCGGTTGTTCATCACGAATCAGGATATGGGTAGATTGCCAATCCCGAAACGCTTTGGCAGCGCGGATATGAGGATTATCGTCGGGAGTATCCCGGGGGGTGGTTTTCCCCAGTTCCAAGTGAACCATATTGTAGGGACTGATCTGGTGGAAAAGTTCCTGCTCCGTTGGCGAGATAACGTCGTAGGGGGGAATCACCACATCAGCAAGCGATCCAACTTTCTCGGGATTATAGCGCAAGCCGCGGAATGGTGCGATTTCGACCATGGTTCAGTTCACTCTCA
>JAPXSS010000142.1:0-6811 GCA_033812955.1 Syntrophobacteraceae bacterium
TGCTGAGTGAGCGCCGAAGGGGAAATGGAGGGTAGGGATGGTGCGGGTGGCGAGTATCATTCTGTTTCTCAGCCTCCTCGTCTGGCCTTTGCAGGTGGGTGCGGAGAATGCCGGGAGCCTGGTTGAGTCGGGCAATGCGTTTTATGTCGCGGGCGAGTTTGACAAGGCGCTCGAGGCCTATGAGAAGGCCCTGACGGAGCAGCCCGAGGCGGGTGAGATTCTGTTCAACAAAGGGAACGCGTTGTTTCGGAAAGGCGAATTCGAAAAGGCGCGCGAGGCCTATCAGGTCGCGGCCCTTCACACACGGGACAACGCTCTGGCAGCGTCAGCCCAATACAACCTGGGTCACGTCGTCTTTGCGGAAGGTCAGCGGGAGCTCGAAAGCGACCCCAACAAAGCCCTTTCCCGGTGGGGGCAGAGTGTGGAACACTTTCAAGAAGCTCTTCGGATCGATCCCCAGCGTGAGGAAGCCGCTCAAAATATCGAGGTGGTGCGTTTGGCTATCAAGGACTTGGCAGACCGGCTCAAGCAGGCGGAGGAAGCGGCCAGGGAACAGCAACAACAGCGCGAGGAGCTCAAAAAGAAACTGGAGGAGGTCATTAAGGAGCAAGAGGCCGAAATCAGGGAAAACGATATCCTGCAGGAAAAGGCAGCGCAAAAGCCCGGTGAGTCTTTGAGCGGGGAGGTTCAAACGCTGGCAGCCGACCAGGAAGCAACCCGCCGGAAAACCGAATCCATTGCGGAAGAACTGAACGGGTTAACGGGATCGCCCCCACCCGCCCCCCAGTCATCCGAACCGGCTCCGTCAGCCCCAGCGGAGCATCTGGAGAAAGCCCTTAAAGCTCAGCAGGCAGCAGTTGAAAAACTGGCTGAAACCGACCTTACAGCAGCCCGGAGCGACCAGGAAAAAGCCTTGCGGCACCTCAAAGCCTTGAACGATACCGATGCCGGGAAGAACCAGGGTCAGTGCCCGAATCCGCAGGCGGGTGGTCAGGGTCCGGAAGAGGAGGCGGAAGATAAAGGCCGAGAGCAACCCTTGCCGCAGGGTGGTGCCAACCAAGACCCGGGAAAGGAATCGAAACCAGACCAACAGCAGACAACAGGGCCGAACCCTGAGGGCGGACAGGAAAAGCGCGGGGAACCCGAGAAGGAAGGCAAGAGCGCGGCTGCCTTCAGTGAATCGCCCGAGAACATCTTGCGTGAGGAAAAAGAGCATCGGCTCCAGCTCCAGCGCGCACAGCAGGGAGTCTACAAGCCGGTGGACAAGGATTGGTAGCATGAAGCGAGGGGGGAGCAGCAATCCGCTGGCATGCTCCGGGATCATGAGGGGCAGGCTCACAGCAGTCGCTACGATTGCTGTCTTCGTGCTGGTATTGTCTCTTCTGGCAGGTTCCGATTCTGGACGATGGGCCTCCATTTCGGGAGCCGCTTGGGCTGCAACCACGGGCGAGCTATCGGCTCAGGCACTGGCGGAAAAGGACACCGTTGCCGTCGGTGAGCCCTTCCTTCTCCAAATCCGCATCGAAGGAAGCGACCTTGCCCCGGGGACCGATCCGCCGAATCTGAGCGGAATGCAGGAGTTTGCGGTAGAGTATCTCGGGGGGCAGAGCAACAACAGCTCGTCCATCACCATCGTCAACGGCAGGATGAGCAAGGTTGAAACCCACGGGTACGTCTATTCTTTCCGGTTGACGGCCCGGAAGACAGGAACGCATGAGATCCCGGCCCTAACCGTCCCCCTCGATCCGGCAAAATCAAGGGTGGTTGTTACCAAACCAATTCCCATCCGGGTGTTGCCACCCGAAGCCAGCGACGACTTTCATCTCGAACTGAAATTCTCCAAGACCAGCTTCTATGTCGGTGAGCCGGTCGCCCTCAGCGTAGTCTGGTATCTCCGAAAGGATGTGGAGAGCGTCACCTTCAATGTGCCGTTCCTTCAGGATGAGGCTTTCACCTTCGTCGACCCCAAGGGCGACCAGGATCCAAGGAAACAGTATTTTCAGCTTCAGGTAGGCGGTGCAGGTGTTCTTGCCGAGAAAGGCACTGGCTCATACCGTGGCCGCGAGTATACCACTCTTTCTTTCCGCAAGGTGCTCTTTGCCAGAAAACCCGGCAGCTTCCAAACACCAGAGGCGACGGTTGCCAGTAAGGCCCTGGCAGGCTACTCGGGGCGGCAGCAGAGGCGCAATCCATTCGATGGGTTCTTTGACGATGACCTTTTCAGTCCGGGCCGGAGAGCGATTTACAAGACCTTTTTCAGCCGCGCGGAGCCCGTTGTGCTGACGGTGCTGCCCCTTCCGGAGGAAGGGAAACCGCCCGACTTTGCCGGCTGGGTGGGGCGCTTCCAGGTGGAAGCCTCGGCTAGCCCCACGGAAGTGAGCGTTGGCGACCCGATCACCCTCACCCTGTCGGTCAGCGGCTCCGAATACCTCGACAAGGTGGAGCTCCCGCCGCTTGCCAGGGATGCCACGATTGACCGGGATTTCAAAGTCCCCGAGGAGATGGCGGCAGGTGTGGTGCGGGGAGCCGTCAAGGATTTCACGCAGACCCTGCGGCCCAGGAGCGCCGAGGTTAAGGCGGTTCCGGCCATCAAGCTTCCCTTCTTCAATCCCGAGTCCGGTCGCTATGAAATTGCCGAAAGCAGACCCATACCCCTCACGGTAAAAACCGCCCGCATTCTCACCTCGGCGGATGTGGAGGGCAAGTCGGGAGAGACCGGTGTCCGACAAAGCGAACTGGAAACCTGGTCTCAAGGTATTGCGCACAACTACGAGGGCCCCGAGGTTCTGGAAAGGCAAATCTTCCGGATTTCAGTGATCGTGGCGTCGCCCGCCTGGCTGGCCATGATGGTGGTCCCGTTCCTTGCCTTCATTTCGCTTCTGTTCTATACCGGCGTCCGCCGGCGACAAACCGCCGATCCTGACCGGATGCGGTCGCGGAAGGCTTTTGCGGGGTTCAGACAAAAAGTTGGAGAGCTCGAGGCGGAAGGTTCCCAAGGCAGCGACAGCTGTGGTCTGCTCCTGGATGCTGTCAGGGTCTACCTCGGGGACAAACTGAGGCTCAACGGGACCACCCTGACCTTCGCCGACATCGAGGAAAGGCTGGTGGCAACAGGTATTGCCGGTGAACTTCGGGAGCGGCTGCGGGGCCTGTTTGCGGCCTGCGAACAGGGGAGCTATGGCGGTATGGGGCTGCACCGGCCTTTTGAAGAACTGGTGAAGGAAGCGATGGCGGTCATCCGCTCCCTGGATCGGGTGGTCTGACGCCATGAAGGCTCATCATTCCACGATCCGTTTGCTTCCGGCGTTCGCGATACTCCTGCTTGCGATCCTGAGCCTCACCGAGGCAAAGGCGCTGGCCGCCAGCAGGCTCTGGAACCTCTACCAGGAAGGCGAGTCCTCCTTTCGGCAGGCAAACGACCTTCTTCAGACCGATCCGGAAAGGGCCAGGCTCCAGTTCGAGCGGGCTGCGCTATGTTTTGAGGCGGTCCATCGCGAGGGTGGCATCGAAAACGGAAGGCTTTTCTACAATATCGGTAACGTCTATTTCCGCCTCGGTCATATGGGTAAAGCCATCCTGAACTACCGGCGGGCAGAACGATTCATTCCCCACGATCTCAATCTGCAGCAGAATCTAAGCTATGCCCGAAGCCGGCTCGCCGATCGAATCGAGCCCAAGCCCGAAACCCAGGTGGTCCGGACCATCTTCTTCTGGCATTACGACCTGAGCGGTACCGTTCGCGCCTGGATGCTGGCCGCCGCCGCCGCATTTTTCTGGCTGGCCGGGGGCATCCTGCTGTTCGTGAAAAGGTACTGGCTGCGGTACCTCACCGTTTTCTGGGCGCTGGTCTGCCTGCTTCTCGCCGGGTCCGTGGCCTTGGATGCCCACGAACAGGCTTATAGCCATCCCGGCGTGATTCTGGAAGGGGAGGTCATCGGTAGAAAAGGCGACAGTACCACCTTTGAACCCTCGTTCAAGGAACCTCTGCACATGGGGCTTGAATTCAAGCTGGTCGAAGCGCGTCAGGGCTGGTTTCACATTGAATTGGCAGACGGTCGCCGGTGCTGGATTCCCGCATCGGCTGCGGAGCTCATTTAGCTCGAACAGGGTTGATGCTGTTGGGAGGAGAGTCCCATGGACTTGCAGATCCTTAAAAAAATTCCGCCTTGGGAGTGGCCGGACGGCAGTAACGAGCTGCTCTTTGGGATCCTCTCCGATGCTCTGGCAAGCGATGCAGAGCGGCTGCTCGCCGTGGAGTTGGCCGGAGAGCTGGCGGTGATTGACGACCAACTGGTCGAAAGGCTGCTGGCTATTCTGCGAAATGGCGCTGAATCGGTCAAGCTGCGTGGGCGAGCGGCTCTATCGCTGGGAGCGGTCCTCGAGTACATGGATCTGGAGGATGAGGATTCTGAAGATCTTGATGATGCGCCGATTTCGGGAAAGAGCTTCCGGCGCATCCGGGAGCAACTGGCCATGCTGTACCGTGATGCCAAGGTTCCCGAGGCGGTGCGGCGGCGAATCCTGGAAAGCTCGGTGTGGGCGCCGCAAAGATGGCACCGGGATGCCATTCATGCGGCTTACGCCAGTGAGGACGAGCGCTGGAAACTCACCGCCGTCTTTGGCATGCGTTTTGTGCCCGGGTTCGATGACCAGATTCTCGAAGCGTTGCGGAGCAAGAACCGCAGTATTTGTGTCGAGGCGCTGTGGGCCGCCGGTAATTGGGGAATCGAGGGGGCCTGGCCGTACGTCACCAGGCTGGTCAGATCACCGACCACCGACAAGCCTCGGCGCTTGGCGGCAATCGATGCGGTAGCCGGGATCCGCCCCCGAGAAGCGGCAAACGTACTGGGCGACCTCCTGGATTCGGACGACGAGGATATCGTCGATGCGGTCTACGAAGCTATCGCCATGGCCGAAGCACGATCGGAAGATGACGCTGAGGATGACTATCCCTTCTGATAGCAAAGCATCCCCGGCCCCAAGAATAACTGCCCGGCCGCTAATGGCGTGGCACAGGCTTCCAGCCTGTGAAATACCCGGGCAAGTCGTCCATGCCACAAATAATGGTCACTTTCTTTTCCGGTGTGGTACCGAGCAGCGCTGTCCTGTGCTTACCGGAAAGTCTCTGCGGCAGTCTCAATGGGCACCCAGCAGAGCCAGCAGTACTCCGCCGGCCACCACACTGGCGATCTGACCGGCGGTGTTGGCCCCCATGGCGTGCATGAGCAGGAAGTTTTCAAAATCGTCTTCCTGACCCACCTTCTGGACCACGCGTGCGGCCATGGGGAAGGCACTGATACCGGCGGCGCCCAGGAGTGGGTTGAAGCGTCCCTTGCTGATGAAATTCAGGAACTTGGCAAACCCCAATCCGGCCGCCGTATCGAGACCGAAGGCCATGATCCCGAGCGCCAGAATTGCCAGTGTCTGGAGCTGCAGAAAGGTGTCGGCGCGCATGGTCGAACCTACGGCCAGACCGAGGAAGAGGGTCACGATGTTGGCGATTTCGTTGGACGAAGCGCCGGTCAGCCGTTCGACCACTCCTGACTCTTTGAGCAGGTTGCCGAGCATGAGTGTTCCGATGAGGGGGATGGCCATGGGCACCAGGGTGCCCACCACAATGGTCACGGCCAGTGGAAAAATCACGCGGGTGCGGCGGCTGATGGGCCGGGAGGTGTAGGGCATGCGGATCATCCGTTCTCTGCGCGAGGTCAACGCCCGCATGATAGGGGGCTGGATGATCGGAACCAGCGACATATAACTGTAGGCGGTGACCGCAATGGGCCCGAGCATGTGCGGAGCCAGCAGGTTGCTCACATAAATGGAGGTGGGGCCGTCGATGGCACCGATGATACCGATGGAGGCGGCCTCGTTGAGGTCGAAGCCGAGCAGCAGGGCCAGGATCAAGGTGCCGAAAATGCCGAACTGCCCCGCGGCGCCAAGGAGCATCATGCGGGGGTTTTCCAGCAGCGGGCCGAAGTCGGTCATGGCACCGATGCCGATGAAGATCAGCAGAGGAAAGAGCTCGTTATCCACCCCCGCTTGCTTCAGCACCGCGAGCATGCCGTCGTCGGCGATCATCGGCGAGAGCGGCAGATTGGCGAGAATCGCCCCGGCACCGATGGGAATGAGCAGCATCGGTTCGTATTCCTTGACGACGGCCAGATAGATCAGGAGGCAGCCGACGGCGATCATCAGGAGTGAGCCGGGTGACGTGTTCTGAATTCCCTGTAGCAACTCAACAAAAGAGACCGTCACGGCTATCCCTCCTCAAACTTGACCAGCACGTCGCCGTAGCCGACCGTTTGGCCAACCTGTACCAGGACTTCGGAGACCACCCCATCACGCGGCGAGCGAATGGCGTTCTTCATTTTCATGGCTTCCAGGACCAGCACCGTCTGCCCATGTTTGACCGAATCGCCGACCTTGACTGACACGGCCTGAATGAGCCCCGGCATGGGTGCCGTGACCTCGGATCGGACGCCGTTGCCGGGCAGATCCGGGCGAGGCGGTTGAGCTGGTGATGGCACCTGCCGCCCCGGTCCCAGGGTGGCGGGATCGGGCGGGCGATAGGAGGCTTCCGGGCGCGGAACTACCGCCTCATCACCCGCACGCAGCGGCAGGATCGCGGGTGTGATCACGGCCGTCGCAAGGTCTTCATCAGAAGTAACCGTGACCTCCAAAGCCTGATCGCCAAGAGCGACCCGAAACCGATCAGCCGCCAGTTCCTGCACATGAACCACGTACTCTTTGCCTTTGATTTCCAGTTTGTAACGTCTCATTTGGTCCTCCGTCCCGGCTGCCATCTGGTATT
>JAPXSS010000143.1:0-6714 GCA_033812955.1 Syntrophobacteraceae bacterium
CCTGGGTACTCAGCGGATTGGAAGCACAAAGCCGCACTTCGGCACCACCGGCCTTGAGCGTCTGCGCCAGGGTGGCGGTTTCCGTGGTGACATGCAGGCAGGCCGCCACGCGCAGGCCTTTCAGGGGGTTCTCGGCGGCAAAACGCTCTTTGATGGAACGTAGCACCGGCATGGATTGTGCCGCCCATTCGATCCTCAGCTGGCCCTTTGCTGCCAGTTCCTTGTCTTTTACATCAAAGTCCATATCCTCTCCCTTTATTGCTTACAGGCCGGCCTTTTCCCGCAACGTATCGACCATATCGATCTTTTCCCAGGAAAAGTCGGGGTCACTCCTCCCAAAATGTCCATTGCAGGCTGTTTTACGAAAAATCGGGCGCAACAGCCGAAGGTGTTTGACCATGTTGACCGGCTTGAAGCTGAAGGTCTCGCGAACGATTTCCGCAATCCGGTCGGGGGAAATCTTCCCGGTGCCGAAGGTGTCCACCATGAGAGACACCGGTTCGGCGACCCCGATGGTATAGGCGACCTGCACTTCCACCCGGTCGGCAAGCCCGGCAGCGACGATGTTCTTGGCGACGTAGCGGCACATGTAGGATGCCGTGCGGTCGACTTTTGAGGGGTCTTTGCCGGAAAAGGCACCACCGCCATGGCTCCCCTGACCGCCGTAAGTGTCGGCGATGATTTTCCGACCCGTCATGCCGCAATCGGCGAGCGGACCGCCCACGACAAAGCGACCGGTGGAATTGATGAAGAACTTGGTATTGGCATCCATCAGATCGAGTGGGATAGCCTTCCGGATCACCTCTTCGATGATCGCCTCGCGAATCCGGTCGTAGGAGACATTGGGAGTGTGCTGGGCGGCCACAACGACGGTATCAATCCGCGTGGGCCGGTGATCCTCGTATTGCACGGTGACCTGGCTCTTCCCATCGGGGCGCAGGAAATCTACTATCCCGTTCTTCCTCACCTCGGCCAGCCGCCGGGAAATCCGGTGGGCATAGTAGATCGGCATGGGCATCAACACCGGCGTTTCGTTGCAGGCAAACCCGAACATCAGGCCCTGATCTCCCGCCCCCTGCTCTTCGAAGAGACCCTCTCCGGGATTAACCCCCATGGCGATGTCGGGAGACTGCTTGTCGATGCTGGTGATGACCGCACAGGTTTCCCAGTCAAAACCCATGGATGAATCGTTGTAGCCAATCTCCCGGATGATCTTGCGAACCAGTCCGGGGATATCAACCCAAACCGAAGTAGTGATTTCGCCGGCACAGAAGACCAGCCCCGTGGTGACCAGCGTTTCCGCCGCCACGCGAGCCGCCTTGTCTTCGGCGATGATGGCGTCGAGGATGCCGTCGGAAATTTGATCGGCGATTTTATCGGGATGCCCCTCGGCGACCGATTCCGATGTAAACACATAGCTGTTCATTGACATTGGGAAACTTCCTCCTTGAAATGACAGATTATGATACCTCTTCGCCCTGCTCGCGCAGCACCGAAGCTAACCTTTCGCAGCCAGCGGGTGATTGCTGGAATCCAATAGGACAACTCGCGGTTGATGCTCGGCCACCTCCTCTTCCGAATACTGAGCGTAGGTCGCGATGATGATGAGATCTCCTTTCATGCCTTTACGGGCGGCGGCCCCATTGAGGCAGATCACGCCACGGCCGGGAGGCCCGGCAATGGCATAGGTATCGAACCGCTCACCATTGGAGACATTGTAGATGCTGATCCGTTCATAGGGGAGAATATCCGCCAGGCGCAGAAGGTTTTCATCGATCGTCAGACTGCCTTCGTAATGAAGATTTGAGTCGGTAACAGTGGCGCGGTGAAGCTTTGATTTGAGTAGAGTACGCTGCATGGCTTACTCCTGAATGATCAGAATGAGTGTTCATCAAATCCTGTTCATGCCGTGGTTCATGCCGTGGGCTTGAGTATGGCATTGTCGATGAGACGGGCTACCCCCACATGCACCGCCAGGGCCAGCAGGGTTGGCCCCTCGACCCGCGTCACCGGCTGCAGCGTCGCGGGGTCGCAGAGTTCGGCGTAGTCAATACGTACGTCGTTGCCCTCATCGAGTACTTCACGCACCTTATTCAGGATTACCTCACCAGCCTGTTCTCCTCCTTGCACCAGCGCCTGGGCACGCCTCAGCGACTGATTCAGACGCACTGCCTTCGGCCGTTGTTCCGGGGTCAGATAGGCGTTGCGGCTGCTCATCGCCAGGCCGTCGGCCTCCCGCACCGTTGGATGGCCGATGATTTCGACTTCCATATTCAAATCCTGTACCATTCTCCGGACCGTCACCAGTTGCTGGAAATCCTTTTCGCCAAAAACCGCCACATGTGGTTTCACCATGTGAAACAACTTGGCGACAACGGTGGCAACGCCCCTAAAAAAGACGGGACGGCTGCGCCCACACAGGGGCGCGGCAACTTCGGTCACTGTGACGTAGGTTTGGTATCCCTCGGGATAGATCTCGGCGGCCTGAGGAATGAACCCAAGATCGACCCCGACCGCGCTCGCCAGGCGGATGTCACGTTCGAGATCGCGCGGATAGCGTTCAAAATCCTCGTTCGGGGCAAACTGCGCCGGATTCACAAAAATACTGATGACGAGAATGTCACACTGAGGACGAAGGCTGCGCATGAGTTCCAGATGTCCTTCGTGAAGATACCCCATGGTTGGGACCAGCCCAATCCTTTTCCCGTCACAACGCCAGCCTTCGGCGGCCTGCTGCATCTCGGCAACGCTCTCGATGATGCGCATGCTTTCTCCTTTCGGTTGTTGCCTGAAAATGGCAAAAGCCTTCAAGACCCTGGTCCGGAAGGCTTCTCAACATACAGGAATTGAGTCCAAAACCTCTCACCTGATCCAGTCCGTTTCGTCCTGGTGCCTTGGGCATCCAGGCAAAACCCTGGTCCGTAAATTGTGCTGTTCAGTATCAAGGCGGTTATGCTTTGTCAAGGGATAAGTCCTAAAAAAGTCTTGACGAATTTTCATAAGGTGTAGCATAAGCACATGCTTGTCTCAGATTTGGCCGATTGCTTTCAGGAAAACAGCCGAATGCCGAGCAGAATAGTGCTGGGACTGAGCATTTTCAATTGATACGACTGATACGACTTATCGATCTGCATTCCGACCAGCAGCGGCTTCATGAGGAGCTCGAAAAAACCGCCAAGACCTTTCTAGATCACGACCACTGCGTCCCTGGCTTCGAACTTAAAGCCAAGACTGAAACGCAAATTCGTTGACACCTTCCGGCGCAACTAGTACAAGCCCTCCACACGTCAAAGGAGCTACAATGATGCAGTTTATTGACCTGGGTTTCCAGCAGCAGCGCATTCGCGGCAGAATCGAAAGAGCCATCAAGGCCGTTCTCGACCATGGGCAGTACATCATGGGGCCCGAAGTGCGGGAACTGGAAGAGCGCCTGGCAGCGTATGTCGGCGTAACGCATGCGGTGGCCGCCAGTTCCGGCACGGACGCTCTGCTCATGGCTCTAATGGCCTATGGAATTGGGCCGGGCGATGCGATCTTCACCACCCCCTTCACATTCATTGCGACCGCAGAGGTAATCAGGCTGATCGGGGCAACCCCTGTCTTTGTTGACATCGAGCCGGGCACCTGTAACCTCAGCCCAGAAGCACTTCACCAAGCGATTCGCGCGGTAAGGGAGAATGATCCCGGCATTTATCCGCTGCCGGTGCGGGATGATGCAGCCGCCGCAGGCGGCGCCGGTTTGACGGCCAAAGGGATCATCGCCGTAGACCTCTACGGGCTGCCCGCCGATTACGATCAAATTAACGGCATCGCCAAAGACGAGGGTCTCTTCGTGATTGAAGATGCAGCTCAGTCCTTCGGCGGCGAAATGCGGGGGAGAAAGGCCGGAGCACTCGCAAACATCGGGTGTACCTCCTTCTTTCCGGCGAAGCCCCTGGGATGCTATGGAGACGGTGGGATGTGTTTCACCGACGATGCCAGGCTGGCCAACCTGATGCAGTCAATCAGTCTGCATGGCAAAGGAGGCGATAAATATGACAATGTTCGCCTGGGAATCAATGGTCGTCTGGACACCTTGCAGGCGGCCGTCCTGCTGGCAAAATTCGAACTCTTTCCTGAGGAGCTCGAGCTTCGTCAGAGCGTTGCCCAAGGCTACAGCGACCTATTGTCTTCCTCCTCCTTCGTCATCCCCACCATTCCGGAAGGATACCGGTCGGCATGGGCTCAATACACGGTGATGGCCGGAACCGAAGAAGAACGCGCGGCTGGGCAGAATCGGTTGAAAAGCGCGGGGATCCCAACGGCAGTCTATTATCCCAAGCCTTTGCACCTGCAGTCCGCCTTTCGATCATTGAAGTACGAGGCCGGGGCTTTCCCGGTGAGTGAAGACTGTGCCAAACGGGTATTCAGCCTGCCCATGCATCCCTACTTGAAAGAAGAGGAATTGCGCCTGATTGTGCGTCAACTGATGGACATCTCCGAGCAGGATTGAACAATGGCAAGATCGTCCCGGGAAAGAGAATATGTTCAATAAACCCTGTGTTGCGGTCATCGGTGCCGGGTACTGGGGCAAAAACCTGGTCCGGGTCTACCACGAGTTGGGAGCTCTCACGCTGGTCTGCGATGACAATGAGATGCTCCTCGAGAAGCTGCATGAACAATATCCGGGTCTAACAACCTGTCTTGCCCTCAATGAATTGCTGGCGGCCAACGACATCAGGGCGGTGGTGATCGCTACACCGGCGGAGACTCATTTTACGCTGGCCCGTGAAGCCCTCCTAGCAGGCAAGCATGTGTTTGTGGAAAAACCGCTCGTTCTGGATGAAAGTGAAGCCGAGGCGCTCATCGAGCTGGCCAAAGAGCGCCGGCTCACCCTCATGGTGGGCCATCTCCTGCAGTACCATCCCGTGTTCGTCCGGCTGAAGGACCTGGTGTCCACCGGTGAACTGGGTCGCATCGACTACATCTATTCTCATCGTCTCAACCTGGGGAAGATCCGCCGGGAGGAAAACATCCTGTGGTCGTTTGCGCCTCACGATATCTCTATGATTCTGTCTCTGGCCGGAGAGGCACCGGAAAGCGTGTGGGCGACGGGAGGCAACTACCTCCATCGCAAGATTGCCGATGTTACCACCACTCACCTGGAGTTCCCCTCCGGGCTGCGTGCGCACATCTTCGTCTCATGGCTGCATCCCTTCAAAGAACAGAAACTAGTGGTGGTGGGCAATCGCAAAATGGCGGTATTCGATGACACCCAGCCATGGGAAGAGAAGCTGTTGCTCTATCCTCACCAGATCACGTGGCAGAACTATATGCCGGTTCCCGCCAAAGCGGAACCGGAACGGGTTGAAGTGCCGACTACAGAACCTTTGCGGATGGAGTGCGAGCACTTTCTGCACTGCCTCGCGACGGGCAAGAGGCCACGCACTGACGGGGTGGAGGGGTTGAGGGTGCTGAAGGTCCTCAACGCCAGCCAGCAGTCCCTGGATGAACAGGGCACTAAGGTGTGCCTGTCGCATTCAGCTCCAAAGCTGTCCGGGTCTTACTTCGTCCACCCCACGGCGGTGGTGGACGATAAGGTGCGCATCGGTACGAACACCAATATCTGGCATTTTTCTCACATCCTGTCAGGGTCTTCCATCGGTGAACGCTGCAACATCGGGCAGAATGTGGTCGTTGGACCCGAGGTTACCATCGGCGACGGCTGCAAAATCCAGAATAACGTTTCTGTCTATAAGGGGGTTACTCTGGAGGAGGATGTTTTTTGTGGTCCTTCCATGGTATTCACCAATGTGTATAATCCGCGCGCTGCCATTCGACGAATGGATGAACTGCGCGCCACGACCGTCAAGAAGGGTGCCACCCTGGGCGCCAATTGCACGATCGTCTGCGGAATTACGATCGGCCGGTATGCTTTTATCGGGGCTGGTGCAGTGGTAATCAGAGACGTACCTGACTTTGCCCTCGTGGCTGGCAATCCAGCCCGACAGATCGGGTGGGTGTGTACCTGCGGGAACCGTCTGAACGAGGTCTCGAAGTGCGATGCCTGCGGCAAGTCCTACCGTGAAACCGATGGGGGGATATATGAAGCTTAGGAAGCCGTCCGAGAATTCCGGCCGCAGAAAAACGCAGCCGCCGAGAGTGGGAATCAAGTTTATGTTTTCGGTCAATATTTGCTCTACGATGACTAAAATGCTTTCACGTTAGTTACCCAAGTGGGAATCTGGAATCACGTTTTTAATTCGTGGGAAGACTCCCGGTACCGAGGTGAACCTTCTGCGGAGGCAGACAGGCCTTGCTCTTTGTGCATGGACGATCATCGCTCGGGTGTGCTATCAGCTCGGATCAGGAGATTCGGGATTGTTCGCAGCGACCAAGAACGCTTCCGACGCCTCACCTTGACGAGCGAGAGGACCCCGCCGGATCAAGAATGATGGCTATGTGTCGCATCCCTCAATCACTTTAGCGTGGTTCTTTACCGGTATGTTCATTGAACCCCTTGCCTTGATCTTTCGGCATCGCCGGATGCTGGCCGTTGTCTGCAGAAACGAGCTGAAGGCACGCCATGCTGGCACACTTCTCGGGATTATCTGGCTCTTCATGTATCCGGCGCTGTTTCTGGCAACCTATGCCACGGTGTACATGCTGGTTCTGAAGGTGCGCCTGGCAATTTTCACCGGACCTGAATACCTGATGCTGATGTTCACCGGCCTG
>JAPXSS010000144.1:0-6563 GCA_033812955.1 Syntrophobacteraceae bacterium
CAGCCCTCCGAAGGCCTTGAAATGATCTTCAAAAGGCCAATATAGCCTGACTTATCCACAGGAAACGGATTCGGCTGTCAAGGTCCTGTTGTTGCAACTATCAGGGTCTTTTGTTCAGAGGTTCCTTCTCTCTTGTGGCAACAAGGAGGATAAGGCAAACCTTCTCCTCGGTCATGACATAGTAGGCTACGCGCCATTGACCGCTGCCTTTTAGGGAAAAGTGAAGGGACCGGACTTTCGCAAGTGAGCCTTCAAGGAGATCACCTGCCAGGGGTTCTGTTCCAAGAATCTGGATCTCTTCAAAGATTTCGTTAAGATGGGGTTTGCAGGCCTTGGCTTTAAGGTCTTTTACGGCACCCGTTGAAAATTCTATGGAATATTCCTGATCTTTGTCCTTATTCAAGATCTACCCCCAGTTGAGATGCAACATCCTTGAGACCAACGGTCTTGCCTTCGGTACGCTCTCTTAATGCATCTAACGCAAGAGCATCAAAAGGGTCCACCGCTTTTTTCAAGACAAAGTATTCAACCTGTTCCTGCAGGAAAAGCGTATCGCCCGGTTTGATGTCGAGGTTCTTTCGGAGTTTGTTTGGCAGTGTTACCCGGCCCTTTTCATCCACTTTCAAAGAGATAGCAGACATTCATTATCACCACCCTGGTGGGAATTTCCCACATGACATTATAGTTCAATGGCAAAAATGGTCAATGGGGTAAGTGACATAGCAAAACCTGTTCAAAGTTACCAGGTTCAAAGTTCAACGAAAACCGTGACGCGGAACTCGGGACTTCAAGGATCAAGTGCGTCAACGGCACCCAGTCGCTTTCGCTCCGGGCACTGGATAAAGAGTTAAGGACTGCCTGAGAAAAGACAGGGAAGATCTTCTCTCATTCTATGACTGCTCTGCAGTGCACTGGATCCACATAAGAACCACGAACCCCATAGAATCTACATTTTCGACGGTAAGGCTGAGAACCGCAAAGACAAGAAACTGCGGATCGAGAGAAACGACACTGGCCATGGTCTTTAAGCTAATCCAGTCAGATAAAAGGGGTGGAAGCGTATCAAGGGTTTCGATCTTATCGGCGAAGTGATCGAAGGCGTCGTTTCAAAGACGGCGTAAGGGCAACAGATCAGCCAGACAGGAGCGCTGCTTGAGACCCCGTACACCAGATTCGACAAAAACTCCCTTCTCCTCCCTGTTAACCAAAAGCCCTCAGCGTTATCAACGGGCCATCAGCGCGAACACGCCCCACCTCAGGTATTCACGCGAGTAAGCGGCGTAGCGCACGGGTTCCGAAGTAAGTTGATCTCGAACTTCTTTTGCAAACTCATCGTCGAGATTGGCTTCAAGCCATCGGCGCATGGTGAGCCATTTGGCAGCCTCATACCTGTCCCAGCTATCTTGGTCAGCCAGAACCATCCCAACAACGTCATAGCCAAGGCGGCCGAAGGACGCGAGAAGTTCCGGAAGCATAAGAAAGTCGGAGATCGAGTCGGCAAAACATTTCTTGGCAACATC
The DNA here is from genome assembly GCA_033812955.1 of Syntrophobacteraceae bacterium. GTDB lineage: Bacteria > Desulfobacterota > Syntrophobacteria > Syntrophobacterales > Syntrophobacteraceae > JADGQM01. The sequence goes on from JAPXSS010000144.1 coordinate 1,521, forward strand.
CTCCGTCTACGGTAGCTGCCGCCAATAGGGCTCGCCGATGAGGATGATCCCTCCGGTGCGCAGGCTCCGCACCAGGAGCTCGATAGTGCCAGCTACTCCCCCTCCGATCCACGTGGCACCGACACAGGACGCTACATCGACATTTTCGTCGGCGATATAGCCGGCGGCATCGCCATGGATGAAACTGACTCGATCGGCTACGCCGAGTTCTTCGGCGCGGAGTTTCGTTTGATCGGTGAACAACCGGCACATATCGATGCCGGTGCCGATGACTCCGTGGTCACGCGCCCAGGTGCACAGCATCTCCTCCGAACAGCTGCCGAGGTCGAGCACCCGGACTCCAGATTCCAGGCGTAGTGCCGCCCCTGACCAGCCGCCTATGTTGGTGCGATGAACATTCAGATCGCCCGTCCCTGCGCACGGTGGGCAAGAATCAGGCTGTGCAGCGCAGTCGATTTCCCGGAACTGTTCACACCATAGATCAGAGTCAAAAGCCGAACTGGAATTCGCTGCGTTCGGCAAAGGCTTTGAAATTCCCAATTCGTAAAGCAGGCAACATGGTTAGCTGGTCCCCTTATAAATTCGTAGAATGTACAAGAGCCAGGAATCAGTCCGGAGCAGAAGGGCGCGGAGTTGTTCATCCGTCAATTCCCGATCAAGTTCGTGGACACGATTTAAAAACTCCACCAGTTTCACCAGCGCATGCGTGTCTTGAACGACAAAATCGCTCAAGGGCTCGAAGTTGAGGCCGCGACAAATGTACAACACGCGCGTTCTTCGTGTCGGACGCCCTTCGTGAAGTAGGTCCTTATCATCCGTCGATAACCATGAAAGCACGCGTTCGTCCGGAGCAAGGAGACGCAACAAGTGGTTCCACAACTCTCTCAATGAAGAAAGAATGTGCCTTGTGCGGTCGACGTTTTTTCCGCACAACGCAGCATGTGCGCCGATATACGGCCTCACTAATGCGGGATCAATGGCTTGCAGCAATTCGATACAACCGGAGGTTTCCTGCTCCACTTCAGCAATCAACTGAACTACGGATGCATCCTCCATGACCTCAGGCTTCTTCGGAACCAGGATCATGTTTAATGCGTACCCAGTGATGAAGACCTCTCGAGTTGCGCCGGGCAACGCGAACGCCGGCAGATACGTCAAATCTTGAAGAACACGGATGGATGCGGCCAATTTTCCATAGGTCGATGTCACATTGCCTATCACGTCCTGGAACTTCAGGAACGCCGGATCCACCAATGCCATAACTTGCTGCATGGCATCGAAGTCAATCCCGGTAAAGAGCCGCTCAGTGACAGTCATCGAATAGGCAATATCAGCGAGAAATAGATTTGCCCTTGCCTGAAGCTGTGCAGCAGTTTCCTGCACCGGCTTGATCTTTTCGAGCCATGTCTGATGGATGCGATTGATATCCTCAAAGACGCGGCTTGATGCGGTGGTTTGGTGGATGAGATCTTGCCAGCGCTGATTCGCCTGGACGATCTCGGCCAGATGTGAGAAAACACATTCGGAACGCTCGATGGAGCGTAAGATCTCCAAGTGTTTACGCCTAATCGGCTCAAGCTCCCGCTCTATCTGTTTAAAGATGCTGAGATAAGACGGCTTGAGCGCGTGATTCATACGTTCAATTTCTTCCTGAATCTTCAGGTAGGCAGGCCGAAAATGTCGAAGATCGTCGTCCATATTTCTTCCCTCAACGCCTTATTTTTTGCGTTGGTTGCAGGCTGATTGATTTGTGGACTTGAGCGAGGTGTCCTCTTCGCTCGCCTTGAACCAAATCGGGCCTTCTGTCCGACTGAGTTTGAGACCGATCACTCGTGTAGGGATGTTCTGGCCAACGAGTACTTTCAACTGCTGAACCTGCATGTCGGTCCAGGGTTTACCGTGGTTTTCTAGCTTCTTGGGCATAACGCACCTCCGTCAATCAGGATTTGTGAAAAAGCCGAAACCTCGCAGTCCTTTGAGAGCGACTTTGATGTTCGTATCCGATAATTCGTCCCTGTTCAACTTGGGAACCCATTCCGGATGTTTCTGGATAACGCTCTTGACATCATCCATTGAGGCGGACTGTCCAGCGACGGTCAGTTCAAAGGATGCATCGAGGACGGTGGCCAGTGCTCAAGATTGCGGTGGCCTTATTTCTTCATCTGGTCGAGCATCTCGTCATCCATTGCCTTTGAAGGACCCAAAAGTATCTCGGATTGCCCCATGGCTTTGGAAACATTTCTTCCCAGGCTTTACAGGTTTCAGATCGCCTTCGCCTCGGAGGAGAACCAACCACTTACCCTTCTGAGCCAGGTTCAGGAACTTGTGGATTTCATTGTCAAGAGGTCCAGCGGCGCGCTTCATGAATGTCTAGGTAAGTTCAATCTCTGCCTTTCGCTGTGCCAAACAAAAGAGCTTGCCTAGCTTAAACCTTTCCATGGGCGGTCGAGCGCATGGCAGCGGTCAGTGATGTATGCGGTATGCGGCCTAAGCTGCCTTATTGGATTTGTCAAGGTCAGAATGGTACTTTGATTTAATATCTGACGATTTACTCTGCGTTGACAGGCAATCAATAGCTTTCGTCTGGACTTCCATCTTAGCCAGGAGCTCCTTCATATTGGCCTCATGCCACTTGGCTATCAAGCGGCCGATAAAAGCGGGGGTGAGAATTAAGATCGCCGGGAGTGTTTTTTTATTTGCTTCACCTGTACAATCCTCTTCAATAACCGCTTTCGATAAAGTGGGAGTGGCGTTGATTACTATTTCCGTTAGCCCTTAAGATACTTGGTTCTTTGTCTTCACATTATATCTGCTTCTGTTGTATTAGTAGCCTTCGGGCATTCCTCCTCCCTCTCAGTACGTAGCGCATAGATGGAAGAGCGCCTCGCTCAAAAAAGGAAGCGTAATTCCCTCGTTGTAAATTGTAGGGATCCTACCCGGGCTTTTTCTTCCCCACCAGGGATGTGATCGCCGACAGCGCCGCCATGACCACCCCAGCCGTGTAGGCGTAACCCAGCGCGGTGGAAAAGGCCGCCCTTTCCACAGGGCCGAGGAGGGCCTTTTGAAAAGCCCCCGGCGGGGCGAAGGCGAAGAGCACCGCCCCTCCGGCCGCGACGCCGAAGACCATCCCCACGTTGCGCATCGTGCCGAGGATCCCCGAAGCCACCCCCAGGTGGGACCTCGGGGCGTTCCCCATCACCGCGCTGTGGTTGGGTGACTGGAAAAGGCCGGTGCCTACGCCGAAGAGGGCCAGCCTCCAGGCCACGTCGGCCGCCCCCGATGAGGCCGACAGTCCCCCCATGAGGAGAAGGGCCAGGGCGCAAAGGGCGGCGCCGGCGCAGGCTGGGGCCCTGGAGCCCACCCGGTCGGAGAGGGAGCCGCTGAAGGGGGCCACCGACATGGTGGCCAGCGGGAAGGCTGTCATCACCAACCCCACCCTGTCGGGCGGGTACCCCAGCAGCCCCTGGAGGAAGAAGGGCGTGACGAAGACCATCACGTACTGGGACATGAAGTTGAGCAGGGCGCTCACGTTGGCGAAGGTGAAGGTCCGGTTCCGGAAAAGGGCGAGGTCGAGCAACGGCTGCGGTGACCTCTTCTCGATCCGGAAGAAAGCCGCCCCCGCCGATACGGCCGCCAGCAGCACCAGCCCCGAGACCCGGTCCAGGCCGTGGCTCTGGAGGCGGCGGACGAAGAAAAGGATCGAGAAGAGTGAAATGAACGCCGTGACCACGCCCCCCGCGTCGATCTTTCCGGGCTGGCCCTTCAGCTCGGGGATGACGAGCCAGCCCCAGGCCAGGGCGGCGAGGCCGATGGGCACGTTGATGAGGAACACGAGGCGCCAGCTCGACAGGGAGGTGATGAACCCGCCCAGGGAAGGCCCCAGCGCCAGGCCGACGGAGATGCTGACGGCGTTGATTCCCAGGGCCTTGCCCCGCTCCTCGGGGGGGAACGAGGCCGTCACGATGGCGAACGGCACCGCCATGGTCAGCCCCGCGGTCAGACCCTGGAAGGCGCGGAAGGCGATGAGCCACCGGATCGTCGAAGCGAGGCTGCACAGCCCCGAGGCCGCCACGAAACCCAGGAGGCCAAAGAGGTAGACCTTCCGATACCCCAGGATATCGCCCAGGCGGCCGTAAAAGAGCAGGAGGCTGCTGATGGTGAGGAGATAGATCATGGTCACCCATTGGGCCGCGGATATGCCCACGCCGAAACCGCTGGTGATCGTGGGCAGGATCGTGTTGACGATGCTCGCGTCGATGGGCCCCAGGATGCTCCCCAGCATCACCGCCCCCAGGATGCTGTAGCGGCCCCGGTACCGCCCGTCAAGACTGACCTTCCCCATTTTCGATCACCACCACCTTTTTCGCTCACCCGGTTCTTTTGCCTCTTTATAGTCTACTCCCACCCTTGTTGACAGACCATCGGGGGGTCGATATACTAACCTTCGCGCCACTCTGGCGTCTTGGGGCGGATAGCTCAGCGGGAGAGCACCTGCCTTACAAGCAGGGGGTCACAGGTTCGAACCCTGTTTCGCCCACCAGGAATCTTCTCAATGGTTATAATAGATGGACGGGGTTGTAGCTCAGTCGGTTAGAGCGCCGGCCTGTCACGCCGGAGGTCGCGAGTTCGAGTCTCGTCAGCCCCGCCAAATTCCTTGAAAAAAGGGCGAGATAGCTCAGTAGGTAGAGCAGCGGACTGAAAATCCGCGTGTCCCCAGTTCGATTCTGGGTCTCGCCACCATAAGAATCCATGAGATGTGAGGCGGAAGTAGCTCAGGGGTAGAGCACAACCTTGCCAAGGTTGGGGTCGCGGGTTCAAATCCCGTCTTCCGCTCCATTTTTCCCTTTGCGGGCGGCATAGCCAAGTGGTAAGGCAGAGGACTGCAAATCCTTTATCCCCGGTTCGAATCCGGGTGCCGCCTCCACTTCAGCCCTTATTCCGCATCACTTTATTCCTCGGTAGCTCAATCGGCAGAGCGGGTGGCTGTTAACCACTAGGTTGCAGGTTCGAGTCCTGCCCGAGGAGCCAAAAGCAATCCGCCGA
>JAPXSS010000145.1:0-6475 GCA_033812955.1 Syntrophobacteraceae bacterium
CTACAGATCGGGAGGTCCCGATTCCTGGAAGGCCTGCCCTTCGGAAGGAGACTTTGCCCGGCCGTCGTCTCCCGGCCGGGCAAAACTATTCCCCTCCGTGCCTCCGTGTCTCTGTGGCTTGGATTTATGATCCATAGAAAAAATCAGGCTACCAAAAAAGTCACTCTGTCAGGCAGAATTTCATGCAATTGCCCTGACGTGACTGGCTGGTTGACAGAATCGGAATGGGTCTGGTATGAAATTCATGCCGTATAAGTTTAGTAATCGTGGCCTTCTTGGCTGGGGCGGTGCAACTTCAGAATGATTTCGAGGGCCGATTATATGTCCTGGCTCGGGCGCAGTGGGATTACCGGCTTGCTGGTGATGGCTGCTCCCGGCTGGAGCGATGGCTATACCGGCACCTGGGAGTTTACTCTCTCACCAATGACTAGAACTTGCAGCACAACCCTCAACCAGCCCATGCCGAAGACCTTCAGACCGGTTCTGGAGCAGGATGAACGGGTCCTCACGGGTTATCGGGATTTCAGGGATATCGAAGGTATCGGGGAGTCTTATGCAGGCTGTTCCGATGCCAATGGTTTTTCAATGAGCATGACGGCGCGCTATCCCGGATCCTGTCTGTAGCAATGACACAAGCTCTTTCTCCTTATAGCGCAACAAGACGGCCCGGAAGCAAAGAGGTTCCGTAGTGTGGACCGCAGTCGAACGTAACGTTCGGAACCGGGCCATGTGCGTGACGTTTACACCGGCAAAGCCAGAGAGCTGCTCAATAAAGAGTAAGATTCCCTCCTGATGATCGACTATGATTGGCTCTTGAAGGAGGAGCCACTCATACCATGGAAGAACCCAGTCTGTCGTACCAGTCCGTGCAGCAAACGGAGAAAGCGGGTGGGGATTCGCCGTCGCTTTCCTCGCAAATGGCAGCCATGCCCCATCTGCCGGGAGTCTATCTCTTTAAGGACGGAGACAGGCAGCATTCTCTATGTGGGCAAGGCCAAGGACCTGAGGAAACGCATCAGCAGCTACCTGCGCCAGTCAGCAACCGGAGATCTCAAGACCCGCGTGTTCTTGGGAAAAGCCGCTGATATCGAATGCCTGGTAACCTCGAACGAAAAAGAGGCGCTCCTCCTGGAAGCCAGCCTCATCAAGAAGCACCGTCCCCGCTATAATGTCATCCTCCGGGATGACAAGAACTATCCGGCACTGCGCATCGACCCCCACGAACCCTTTCCCCGGTTGGAAGTCGTGCGCCGCTTCCAAAAGGACAAGGCGCTCTACTTCGGTCCGTACCCCTCCGCCCATGCCGTGCGGGAAACCATCAAGCTCCTCGAAACCCTTTTCCCTTTGCGCCATTGCCGGGGTCGGCGGCTGATGCCGCGGGAGAGACCCTGCCTCAACCATGCGCTGGGGCGCTGTCTCGGGGTCTGCGCCGGCAAGGTCACCCAGGAGCAGTATCAGAAGGCCGTTCACGAGGTGATTCTGTTTCTCCAGGGCAGAACTGACGCTCTCCAGCAGCAGCTTCAACGGCAGATGCAGGAAGCCGCAGCAGCGCTTGATTTCGAGCAGGCTGCCCGCTACCGGGACCGTCTGCAGGGAATTGCCGCCGTTCTCGAGAAACAAAGGATCGTCTCCGACCACTATCACAATCAGGACATACTCGGGATCTATCAGGAGGAGGACCGAACCGTTATCGTCATTCTGTTCATTCGCCAGGGGGTGCTCATCGGCAAGCACGACTTCGACTTGCAGGAGGCTCAGGGCGAACCGGAGGATATCCTTCGGTCATTCATTCAGCAGTACTACCGTGAAGGGCGCTTCATCCCCGATGAAATCGTCGTTCCCACCGCCCTGGAGGATGGCATAGCCCTCGAAGAATGGCTCACTGAAGCCAAAGCCAAACGCGTGCGCATTCTCCCGGCCAAGCGCGGGCGGCGGCGCCAGCTTCTCGACCTAGCCGCCAGCAATGCCCGGGAACGCTTCAATCTCCACCGCCGGCAGCAGCACCGCAACGCCAGCCTGCTGGAAGGTTTGCAGCGCCTTCTGAAACTGCCTCGCCTCCCCCATCGCATGGCCTGTGTTGATATTTCGAACCTGCAGGGGCTCCACGCGGTAGGAGCCGTGGTCGTTTTTGAAAACGCCCAACCCCACAAGGAATCCTACCGCTCCTACCGCCTCGAAGGCCCGGCCGAACCCGACGATCCCGCCATGATGGCGGAGGTGCTGGAACGATTCCTCGAGAATGATCAAGGAATTGCCGTCAACCTTGATTTGCTCGTGCTGGACGGCGGCAAGGGGCATCTCAACCGGATCGCACACCTCTTCGAGCACAAGGAACCGCCGATCCGCCTCCCCGTAATCGCCCTGGCCAAAGAGCGTGAGCATGACCGCGGCGACAGGGGACGGGGTCTCTACGAAAAGGTCTACGTTCCCGGACGCAAGAATCCCCTCTTCCTGGCCCACGCCCCTGACTTGCTGCACCTTCTCCAACGCTTGCGCGATGAAGCACATCGCTTCGCCATCAGCCACTACCAGTCCCTCCACGGCCGCAACCTGCTCGCCTCAGCCCTGGACGCCATTCCAGGAATCGGCCCAAAACGCAAGCAGGCCCTCCTGCAGCACTTCGAAAGTCCGGACGCCCTGCAACAAGCCACGCCGGAGGAACTCCAGCAGGTCCCCGGCATTTCCCCCAAGCTGGCAGAGCTGATCGTGGGGTTAGATGTGACGCGTGAAGCGTGGAAATTGAAGCGGTAGGAAAATGATTGTCCCGAACCGGCTGTATAAGTCGATGGAACCCCAAGTCAACGTTCTGTTGCCACCCTACTCCCACCAGCCTTCACGCCTCACCCTCCTGTTCCAGCGGAAGCCGCTTGAGCAGGCGGGTGGCAATGGCTCTCAGGTCCGGGTCCGAAAGGGATTTCAGCAGATCTTTTTCCTCGGGGGTGAGGGGGCGGGCAGGAGCTTTTTTTCTTGGCAGACGGCGGACCTTGACCGATCTGACCTTCCCAGGCTTCGGCAGAGTGGATTTGAGCGGGGGCGAGGCTGCAGACAACTCGCCGATCCGTATCACTATCTTCTCCACCAGCAATTCCGGACGCCCTTTGTTGATCTTTGCCAGCAGCGGCGTCTTGAGCAGCTCCAGGTGGTATTTCCATACGGAATCATGGACTTTGACGGTCAGGACTCTCTTCTTGAGCGAAAGCGGCTGGCAGTAAAGGGCCATCTTCTCCCCCACCAGCTCCTTCCAGTCCCCCAGCGGATTGGCGCTAAAGGCGGGATGACGCTCGAGAAAGAGCTCCACCACCCGCCCGACCAGCGCTTCGTGGCCGTCGCTCGCCCACCGTCGGCGGTTTGTCGTTTCTGAATGGTCCACGATGGCTTCTCAGCAATGACCGGCCAACGAAAGAAAGTTCGGCGGCTCGCCTCTTCCTCCCTTCCGGTCTCTAATACCGCTTGCCCTTTTCGGCTTCTTTGCGAGGTACGATGAATTCCTCCAGATGCCGCAGCCTGGAATGGAGCTCCTGGAAGTTCTTCTGCAGCGTCTCCAGCAAGATGGGCGTATCGCTGCTCTGAAAAGGCACTCTCGTTAGAAACTGATCGTAGAACAGGGCATCCACTCCGGCGAGATAGAAGCTTTCGATTCGCTTGAGGAGTCCTGCAGCCAGGTTGAGCGTTACCGTCAGAAAAAGCCCTTGAAGGAGCGGGAACAGGCCGTTGAAGACCAGCCCAAACAGCTCCTGAAAATCCTTCTGCCCGGAGAGAGCGGGCTGGAGGTACAGGTTGAGGAGCCAGACCGTTTGCACCGTTCCCACCAGAGGCAGTAGCCGCAACAGCCACCGAAAAGGCGTCCACGAGCTCCAGAAAACATCCCAGTCCAGTTCGGCCAGGCGCCGTTCCTTTTCCGCAAGGCGCTCCGCCGCGAGGGTCGTGCCGGGATTGGTGAGCAGCACGCGGAGGCGTCGAAAGGGGTGAAAAACAGCACTCAAAAACGGATTTGCCGATTGCTTGAGGAGGACCGCCACAGGGGAGGCGGTGCCGGCAGGGACAGGGTGGCTGAGCCGACCGCTCGGCTGGGCGCTGAGGTGCGTCGCCAGGAGGTTTTCCACCAGCAGCTGACCCACGTACTGAACGATTAAACCCAGGGTACGGCCCACCAGAAAGAGTGACAACGCCCAGACGATCAAAAGCGCCAGCCAGCCGAAGGGCTCTATCCCGACCCAGCGCAGGCTGAACCAGAAGCTCAGGGACTTCAGAACCTCAGGCTGGACCGGCCGAAAGGTGGGCATGCCCACCCGAGGGGCCGGCAGTTGCGAGGGCGCCATGAGATAGGCAATGGCGAGGCAAAAGAGAAAAAACAGGAACCACAGCAGCCTCTGAGTAGCCTCATATCGTCTCAGCCCGTATTCCATGGTTTCAGTACGGTCCCTTCCGAGTAACTGAGATAATGATCGCAGTCATTTACCCCCGTGCTGGCTGTTTCTCCGTCAGCCTGCTGCTATCGACCGGACTTCTTTGCAAACTCCTCGCGGGTGAGTTCGCGGGCGATGATCATGCGGCGAATTTCGCTGGTACCGGCGCCGATTTCATAGAGCTTGGCATCCCGCCACAGTTTCTGCACCGGGAATTCCAGGCAATAGCCGTAACCGCCATGGATTTGCACGCCCTGATCGCAGACCCAGGTCGCGGTTTCCGCCGCCAGCAAAATGGCCGACGCCGCCAGCTTGGTCAGTTCCGTTCCTTTGCCGCCGCGCGGAGCGGTCTGGGCCATCACGGCCGCCCGATAGACCAGCAGCCGAGCCGCCTCGGTCCGGGCATACATATCGGCCAGTTTCTGCTGAATCATCTGAAAAGTCGCAACGGACTTGCCAAACTGTTCCCGTTCCACGGCATACCGAATGGAGTAATCAAGGGCCTGCTGAGCCATCCCCAGTGACCCTCCGGCCAGCACGATCCGTTCGATATCGAGGCCGCTGGTGACCACGTTGACCCCCATGTTCTCATGGCCAACCAGGTTTTCCGCCGGTACTTCACAATCCTGGAAGACCAGCTCCGCCGTCGGCGACCCGCGCATGCCGCATTTTCGCAGCTTGCGGCTCACGGAAAAGCCGGGAAAATCCTTTTCCACAATGAAAGCGCTGATGCCCTTGGCACCCTGTTCGGGTGCGGTCTTGGCATAGACTAGCAGCGTATCGGCCGTCGGCCCGTTGGTGATGAACATCTTGCTGCCGTTAAGGATATACTTGTCGCCCTTCTTCACCGCCCTCGTCTTGAGCCCCATGGCATCGGAGCCAGCCCCCGGTTCGGTCAGTGCCAGCGCCCCGATCTTCTCGCCGGCCACCAGAGGCGGTAGATACTTCGCCTTCAGCGCTTCGCTGCCGTTCCTGAAGATGTTGTTGGCACAGAGATTGGAATGTGCCCCATAGGTCATGGCCAAGGCCGGGCAGATGCGGCTCATTTCCTCGATGGCGAGAGTCTGCATGAGGATGTCCCCGTCCAAGCCACCGTATTCCTCACTGATGGTGATCCCCAGGATCCCGATTTCCGCACATTTCTTAAAAAAATCAGGTGGAAACCAATCATCCTCATCAATCTTTTCCTGCAACGGCCCCAATTCTTTCACGGCCCACTTATACACGGTTTCCTTGATCATGCGTTGTTCATCGGTCAGCGTGAAATCCATTTTCCTCTCTCCCGTAATCGTCAGATCTTGCCAGAAGCTCTCCAGGTTTGGATTTGGCAGAGTCAGGCACCCTTCTGGAAGGTGCAACTCAAGCGAAATACCAGCTTTTCACAATAATCACAAATGGAATTCCGGGAAAAGTGGGGGATGACGGGAACGCTGGCCGCCAGCCCGGGAGAAACTGGGCAGCGGGCACCTCCAAATCGATTAGAACCTTATCAGGCGTTCAGGCGCTCTTCAACCGCCCGGTCGAGCATGGCCGGCAGACCTCCCCGCTCCTCGGGAACAAACCCCAAAGCCTCGCGCCAGATGTCTCTCCCTTCCATGCAAAGATATACACACAGAGCAGGATCGATCCGGCGCATGCGGTCGGCCATGAACCGGTAGAGTTCGACTCGAATGTCGCGGAAATAGCGCATCTTGCCGTCCAAGCCGCGGATGAATTCGCCGCCCAGGATACGGTTGCGAGGATGCCGGGCGGCAATGATCGGCTTGAGTTCGGGCATGAATCGCAGCGCTCCCAGGCTTACCCATACGACTCGCTGCGGATCCACCACCGCAAAGAGCCGGTCGAGGACCGCCCCGTAGCCCTTACGCCAGTCTTTGTAATCGATCATGGGATCGAAATGAAAAGCCAGCCAATAACCCCACTCAGCACAGCGCCGCGCCGCCGCCAGGCGTTCGTCGAGGCTCGCCGCCCGTGATTCTTCACGACGCACCAGCTCTTCCGCGTTGAGCGACCACGCCACAATGGTGCGACCGCCATGCTCGAGCCCTTCCAGATTGGCTATAAAAGGA
>JAPXSS010000146.1:0-6449 GCA_033812955.1 Syntrophobacteraceae bacterium
CTTGGCGGAAGATCTGCAAGAGGCCCTGCAGTTGGTGGAAAAGTCGCTCATGACGTTCAATGCCTTCATTGCCGATAAGGACATGGGGCCTTCCCTGCAGGTCATCCTCAAGGGGGCAAAGGGGGTGTTGATCTATCCGCAGGTTCTTGGAGGGGCGTTCCTTTTCGGTGCGTCCGGGGGGAGCGGGACTTTTCTGGCTTATGATGAGAAGGCGAATGCCTGGAGTGGGCCGGCCTTCTATACCATGGGGCAGGTCAGTTTCGGTCTGATTGCCGGCGGCCGGGCGTCGGAAGTGGTCCTGGTCGCATTGACCGATCGCGGGGTGTCGGCGCTCCTGACCACCAGCACCAAGCTCGGTGCGGACGCGGCCATTGCCCTGGGTCCGGTTGGTGCGGGGGCTGAGGCGGCTACGGCCAATCTGAGCGGGGACATTATCAGCTATGCGCGCAACCAGGGATTATACGGTGGGGTGGGGGTGAACGGGGCGGTGGTAGCGCCCCGTGATGCGCTCAATGCCGCCTATTACGGCAAGGAGGTTACGCCGACGCAGATCCTCATTCAACGTGCGGTCAGTAATTCTCACGCCAATGGCCTGATCGAGGCGGTCAGGCGGCAGACCGGCGGGAAGTGGCGCGAGAGCGACCTCGAATGACTCCGAAAGTAACTCGCCAAAAGACCTCGACCGATTGTGGCGCGCCCGATCCATGTCGTGGAGAGGGGTCCGGGCGGAAGGGCGCTTTCCCTCCCGCCGGTTAAACTCGGTCAAGTCCCTGATCACTTGCCTTCAGGATGGGAAGGCGTGACTTCCCCCTCAACGGCGACCGGCTGTAAAGCGGCTTGGCCATTAAGTCTTTCATGATGGGAAGGCGTGACAGCCGCCTCGATGGCGGATGGCTCCAAACCGGCCCGGTCTTTTCGCCTGCTGATCAACCATTTGCTCAGAGCGCATACGAAAACAACGAAGAATACCATCGCGGCATAGTCGGCCCATTTGGGCGGATTGAGCAGCCCGTGGACCCATGGGTCGGTGATCATCATTTCGCCGCCGACCTTGCCCAGAACCGCCGCGCCGATCCAAAGGATGATGGGGTAGCGGTCCATGAGCCGGGACAGCCAGGTGCTCAGGAAGACCACCATTGGAATGGAAAGGAGCAGCCCGAAGAGCAGCAGGAACAGGTTGCCGTGGCTTGCGGCACCGACGGCCAGCATGTTGTCGATTCCCATGCTCAAGTCTGCCACGATGATGATCCAGAGCGCCTGCCAGAGACTGCTGCACTCCTTGTCGTGGCATTCCTCCTTGGTCCCTTCGGTGAGCAGCTTGACGCCGATCCAGATGATGACCGCGCCGCCGATCAGCTTGACGAAGGGCATGTTGAGCAGTTGCGCGACCATAAAGGTGCAAATCACTCGAATGATGACGGCGCCGCCGGCGCCCAGGATGATCCCCATTTGGCGTTCGCGGCCGTGCAGGTTTTTGACGGCCATGGCAATGACCACGGCGTTATCGCCGGCCAGAACCAAATCAATGAGAACGATGCTCATCACTGCCACCGCGAATTCCCAGGTAAATGCAATATGTCCCAGCCACCCCAGGTCGATCATGATGCCTCCTTTTGCGTATTCGCCGGAGAAAAAAAGACCTTTACTCGCGGCACGCCATCCATGCTGTGAGTAAAGGTCTCGCAAGTCCAATGGATGTTGCCTGGAGCCGCTCCCGGGCGGGATCACCACCGTAGTGACGGGATGCGGGCCGGCCGCCCATCGGCCGGTTGCTACTCCCCTTTACGCTTCCGCTCAAAATAGCAAAGGAGCTGGTCACTGTCAATATGAACGAAGCCTACTCGATGTTCAACACCTCTGCCAAGGCCCTGGAAATTGACCTCATAACGGCCTCGGAGAGATGTTTTATCTTCCGAACGAATCGTTGATGGGCAAGCGAACGCACAGGGGACCGGTCCATCCAGAGCCTGGAAGCACTTGAGGATGTGACGGTCATTCAGTTTGATCGGACCAATCGGGGACCGGTTGGTTTCGGCGTTGAGCGAGGTTCTCCCCTGGAGTGGAGGTGGAACGGCGTTGGGAGTCACCCTTCTCCCTGGCTTCGAGGCCGACTGGATCAATTCTTGTACCCCACGGGCATGATCAGCAGAGGCTTATGATCGCGCGGGATTCCCATCACCTGAACCACGGCGGCATCATCGAACGCTCCCACAATCCCTGCTCCAAGGCCCAAGGCTTCCGCCTGGAGAAACAGATTCTGGCCCACGTGGCCGACCTCGATCTGGGCATACCGAATCCCCCTCTCTCCATAGCGGCCCGTGATCCGTCGGTACTCAGCGGTGATGACGAACATGACCGGAGCGCTCGCCATCCACATCTGGCCGAGCGATGCGGTGCCAATCTCTCTGCGGAAATCCATCCTGATCATTACCGACAGGGAGTGATCAGTCGGTGCGTAATGATAAATCCCTTGCTCCAGGCCCTCAACGCCCTTACTGCCCACAATGACATAGATATCCAAAGGAAACCGGGCACCAGCGGAGGGAGCTGATCTTCCGAGCCCTTTGGGATCGGTGATCCCCTGGGTGGCCCACAGCAGTTGTGCGAGGTGGGGTAAAGAGAGAGGAGTTTCCTTGAAATTTCGGATTGTCCGCCGTAGTTGAAGCGCCTTCTCCACTGAAACCGTGCCATCAAGCGACGCTTTAGGAAGAACCAGGCCCGCGCCGCTCACCCTGCTGCCGAAGATCATAAACCAAACACCAAAAAGTAACATCAGGCCGACCATTTTATCGATCATCGGATGCCTCCTGTATGTCTAACGATCTTTCGTTCTGGTCCGGCAATTCATCTCGTGTACGCCCTCTCCGTGGCGCTCGGACCGAAGACTCCTCCGTGAGAGCTCTCGCACAATGGCTGGCCAGGTCACGGCTGAGCCTTTTCTCTCCGGGCCAGCCGCCTGCAAGGCACCTGGCTCTAGTGGTCCGCGGAGGTTGCCGGGTCAGCTGATGGCAGATTTGGCAGCGGCTCACTCGAAATCCATTTGCACCGCTTTGAGAGAGTGCGTATTCTCAACTTGTTTATTGTACAATGAGAGATGACCGCAATATAGCATGTCTGCGGGACTGACGGCAATTGGCGTTCAAGCCAAGCCGCTTTGGTGGCCTGACAGGTTCGGGGGGGCGCTAAGGTCTCGGTCTCAAGCGCTGAGGAGGGTAGGATGATTGCGTCAGAGGTTGTTCAGAAAGCGAGGGATTTCCATGGGCACATGTGCGCGGGACTTGCCATCGGCATTCGGGTTGCCGAAATCGCGTTGCGTGAAATCGGACCACGTGCGGAGGATGAAGAGGTGGTTGCCCTGGTCGAAACCGACATGTGCGCCGTCGATGCCATTCAAGTCCTCACCGGCTGCACCTTCGGCAAAGGAAACCTGATTTTCAACGATTATGGCAAGAAGGCTTTCAGCTTTTATCGGCGGTCGGACGGAAAAGGAATCCGGATCGTAAGGCTGCCGAAGGTCCCGTCCGAGTTTGATCCGGAGCGTGACGCACTGATGGGCAGGATGCGGGCCAACACCATCACGCCGGAGGAAGAGAAGCGTCTCAAAGAACTGCAAGTCCTCTATATTCAAGAGATCCTGGAAACGCCCCTGGAGGAATTGTTTGAAATCAAAGAGGCCCCGCCCGAGGTGCCTGCGCTGGCCAAGACTCATGACAACATCATCTGCCAGGGTTGTGGTGAAGAGGTCATGGCGACCAGAATCCAGCACGTTCAAGGGAAGCAGCTATGCATCCCGTGTTCGGAGAGGCTGTGAACGAGAGCCGGGCCGTGAATGCCTTGGACTATACCAGACGACTCGGCAGCGTCAGCGCGATCTCAATGCTGGTTGTGGGGGGTGCCGCAGCTTGCCTGGTAACGTTTGGAAAAATCCCGGACGAAGAGCATGTCCCGTTTATTGCCGTGCTGATCGGGTTTGTCCTGATGGCCTTTTTTTATGGAGAGGCAGCGGCCGACCTGCGACAAATGTCATGGGATCATGAAATTCGAGGCAGGTTTTCCGACCGTTCGTGTTCCGCTGCAGGGACTGTGGCGACGAGGTGGATACCGGTGTTCGCCCGCTTTTCTGAACTGCCTCACTGTCGAAGATGGGTGTGCTCCTGCCGGTAAGTTGCCAGGACAAAGAATACGCAAAAGAAAGCGCCGAAGCTCAGCCGAAGCCTGACGTTGAAAACCGACCTCGGGCACGCCTGAAGAAGAGAGGACGCTATGGGCTCCACAAACCATTCGAGTGCGGTGGATCTGCTGCGGGAACTGGTTTCAATCCCCAGCGTCAACCCGGCCTTCCGGACGCCTGATGCTCCTTCGGGGATCTTTGGTGAGCAGAGGGTGGCTGCCGTGCTGGGTGAGTTCTTCGAGCGGGTTGGCTGCAGCGTCCGGTTTGACGAAGTCCTTCCGGGACGCTCCAATCTGATTGCTCATCTGGCTACGGGCAGGAGCGGCCGCAGGATTGCTCTGGAAAGCCACCTCGACACGGTTCAGATTACGGGAATGACTGTGGACCCTTGGGGGAGGCTGGATGGTGACCGTCTGTATGGACGTGGCAGTTGTGACACCAAGGCCTCTGCCGCAGCTTTTGCCAGGACCATCCAGTATTTCGCAGAGACCGCCGGCCTCGAGGCCGATCTCTATTTCCTCGGAATCATCGATGAGGAGCATGGTTTCGCGGGTTCACGGCACCTGGGAAAGCATTACCGGTTTGATGCCTGTTTCGTAGGCGAACCCACCAACCTGCAGGCGGTTACGGCTCATAAAGGATCGGTCCGATTCGCGCTGATTGCGCAGGGGAAGTCCGCCCACAGCTCAACCCCGGACCTGGGACACAATGCCGTCTTGGAAATGATCGACCTGGTCCGGGATTTTCGGATCGCCTTCGACCGGTACACCTCCGGTAAACATCATCCCTTAACCGGCGGCGCAACCTGGGCGCCGACGATGATCTCGGGAGGCGTGGGCCTCAACACCGTTCCCGAGTTATGTACCCTGGCCGTTGATCGGCGCCTGGTGCCCGGAGAGGAGATGACGGACATTCTCCGCTTTGTTGATGACTGGGCGGCGCAGGCCGGCCGACAAGGGCATGCTTGGCTCAGGGGAGAAACGTATATGATGGATCCGCCGTTTGAGACGGCACCGGAAAGCCCGCCGGTGAAGGCCTTGAGGCAGGCGTTGGCCAAGTTCGGGTTGGACGCGGCGGCCAAAGGCGTGCCCTACGGTACCGACGCCACCAAAATTGCCGTCGGCGGGACCCCGTGTGTGGTGTTCGGTCCCGGCGACATTGCCCAAGCTCACAAGAGTGATGAGTGGATTCATCTGTCCCAAGTGACCCGGGCGACCGAGGTCATGATTGAGGCTGTGAAGGGTCTGGACCGCATCTTTCGGGAATGACGGCAACCTCTCATTCCTTCCTGGCCGGTTGCCGGGGTGGAGCCGACGATGGCATTGCTGAATTTCCTGTACGACAACGGGCGCTGGCTATCGGTCCTTGGTTTTGCAGGAGGCTCATCCTCCTTGCCCTCTTCATCAGGAGGATCATTCGCCTGCGCTCGGAGAAACTCATCCCGAGTGTTCCTCTCCGAGCAGAGCAATCCATCGAGTTTACCGAAGCCGGGAGGGTGGTCCTCGCTGTCGAAGGACCGCTTTTCACAAGGCGTTTCGCCCGGACCGAATTCGAACTGCGCGGGGGGCGACGGCCTGCCGCTCAAGGGCCACACAACCTTGTTTCGCGCGCACTCGTTCACTTTCTCGCGGATCAGGATGGAGATGGAGAGCTATGAGCTGCCGATGCCGGGTTGCTATGAGCTGCTCATTCTGAACTCGGGAACGCCGCAGCCCGCAGATTAGAACACCAGATCGTCTTTAGGAAACCAAATCTCCTCCGACTGGTCGTCTCCATCGTCGGGATAATTCGGGATAATAGGTTCGAGTTTCTTTTCATCGGGCGCATTGTGCTCTTCCTGCTCCGTAGCCCCGGAATGTGACGCAGACGTCCGAACCAGGCCATGACCACCGTGTTCGAGATGCGATATCAGGGCAATCGCATGAAATTCCCACAGCGGGGGAGAGCCGCAACCAAACCGAACCACGGAGACACGGAGGAGATTCCTTTTTTGTCCGGCTGGGAGACGACAGCCGGTCAAAAGGGCTCCGCCTTCGGATGACACATAGTCAATTGGCCAGGCGTTTTGTTCCTCCCTTGAGGGTGGGCACATTAAAGTTGATGAGAAGCCCAACCTTGAGGCCTGTCAGTTTGAGATAGGTGAGGATATATGGCACAGCGCGGCAAAGCCGCAACCAAAGTGAAGAATTGAAGGCGTTTTCCAACTGTTGTAAGTTTCGAGTTAGCCGCTCAGAAACTACATCACCAGGAGGAAAACGCCTTGAAGTCCTTTATACAA
>JAPXSS010000147.1:0-6406 GCA_033812955.1 Syntrophobacteraceae bacterium
GGCAGGTTCTCCGAGCACGGTGCGCGGCATGATGCCCAGCGAGGCGACGAATACCAGGCATTTGCCAAGATAGGATTCGTGAATGAACAAATTGCCGAAGGGCGTTGGCACTCCATGCTTGTTGCCTCCGTCTTTGACGCCTTCGACAATGCCGTCGAGCAGCCGGCGGGGATGAAGGTGGGGGCGCAGCGGCCCATCGTAGTTCCTCGGCCCCACGCAGTAGCCATACAGCCCGGCCAGCAGGCGCGCTCCCTTGCCGGTTCCCATGATATCCCGATAGATTCCGACAATACCGGTCAGCGCGCCTCCGTAAGCTTCCATGTTGGAGGGACTGTTGTGGGTTTCACCAGTGATGGCATAGTTGAAGTCATCATCAAAGCGGGCGACGCCGGCATTGTCCCAGAGCACCGAAACGACCCAGTCCTGCTCCTTCATGATCGCCAGCGTTGGTTCTTCGATGCAGGTCTTGAAAAGGCTGTCGACAACCGTGTCCTCGCCGGTGCCAAGATCCCGGTAGTGAAACTTCCCTCGGAAGGTGTTGTGGTTGCAGTGGTCGCTCCGCGCCTGGGAGATGGCTTCCAGTTCCACATCGGTTGGCAGGGAAAGACCCACCCTCTGCCGAGCTTCAAGCACTTCCGAGCGAAGGAAGTAGGCCCGGATGACCGGAATATCACGGGGATTGAGCGCCAGATTGCGGGCGTCGCTGAGTTTCATGAGATCATCATCTGAAGCGATGGGAATTTCATGGACAACGGGCGTGTGGGCCAGGGCAACCCTGGGCAGGATCAGCCCAACCCCCTGGGCAGAGTCCCATTCGGCACGGGCAAAAACCCGCCATTGCTGAATGATCTCGTTTGCCAGCAATTCGCGGGCGATGATTTCTACCTGGTCGCGAGTCAAGGAACTATCGCTCAGAGTGACCAGCTTCGAGGTATAGGCCGCATCCCCGGCGCTTAGAGGATGTCCCAGATGGTCCGAAATCGCTTCGAGCGCTACGCTCCCGGCGGTGTCCCGCACTCCGGGGCGAAATCCCACCCAGATCGCCCAGTCAAAATCACTTGCCAGCGGTTCGAAGCTCGAGGTCTGAGTGACGGGGTTGGTGAAGATTTCGGTGCGGACCGCCTCCAGTTCATCACGGGCGAGACCCGTATCAAGGGTGAGCAGATGGATGACCCGGGCCGTGCCTGCGTTCCAGCCAAAATAGTCCTGGATCTTGCGGCAAAGGCTTGCCCCTTCAGGATCAAACAGGTCTGCCCGGAGGGCTATTTCCAATCTGACGGCCATAAAGTTCCTATGTAATTTCCGATTTCGGATTTCCGATGGCGGGTGTCGGATTCTGGGTGCGGGTCTCTCCGCCAGCGGGCAGCTGGATCTCGCCCGGAAAGCAGCCCCACCCTGCCAAACCCTTCACTCTTCATACTTCACAACGCTACGAGCTTAATGGCAATTGCAAGAAGAATCAAGCCGCCGGCGACTTCCATGCGACGACCGAATCTCTCCGACAGGCGATTGCCCAGCTTCATGGCCGTCCACGTCATGGCACAGGCCACTATGCCAATGATCAGAGCTGCCGTAAAAAGCCCCTGTTCGAGGATCCCCAGGCTGAACCCGACCCCCAGCGCATCCATACTGGTGGCGAGGGAGAGTCCCACGAGGCTGAGCCCCCGCGTGGGATCGGGACAGTCTTCAGCCTCTTTGGTTTCCTCTGATGGCCGAAAACTCTCATAAATCATCTTCCCCCCAATCAGGGAAAGCAGCCCGAAGGCCACCCACGGGGCCCAGTCGCGAGCCAGGCCGACCACGTTTTGACCGATATAGCAGCCCAGGAGCGGCATGAGGAACTGAAACAGGCCGAAGTGGAAGGAAAGCCGGAAGACCTGGCGCGGCGAGCAGAACCGGGTCCCCACTCCGAGGCCGACGGCAAAGGCGTCGCACCCGAGTGCCACCGCAACGAGAAAAGTTTCGAATGCCTGCAAGGTCTGCTGCTCGACAGTGTTCAGTACCAGCGATACCCACAGCTACGTATAGTAACAGCTGTAAATGTTTCCCAGGGACTCATAATGCCTGGCGAGTTCCTGCAGGACATGTTCCGCAGCTTCGTCCAGGTTCACAAACTTGACCCCCATGCCTCTCGGAGAAAGGGAGTCGGCCGGGCCGTGGAGGTTGGTCCAGACCACCTCACCGGCCAGCTTGAGAGGGTTCTTAAGGCCGGGGAATTTCAGCGTCAGCGTCAGTTTACTGTAGAGCTGCGCCGGCTGATGGCAGAGAACCAGCATCCCCCCTTCGTTGAAGTGCAGCGACGTGCCGCTGAAGACCTGGTCTGCTACCATGAAGGTGACTTGACAAGGGCCCGGGGCGGGCTTCGCCACTCCTTTGTCCCGCTGCGCTTCAGGTTCGATACGTGGCATAACCGGCCCTACGTCCTCAGCGTAGCACTGAAGCGGTCAAGTACCCGCTCAACCAGGCGACTGTGCAGCACATTGACTTCCGAATCCGTCAGGCTGCGCTCCGACGACCGATAAACCAGGCGATAGCCGACGCTCTTCTTGGTCCGGCCGAGCTGCTGATGACGATAGATGTCGAAGATCTCGACCTGATCGAGCATGGGTTCCTGGAGGCTTCCAATGAAGTCCACCACCGTCCGTACCGGCACGGATTCATCCACGATCAGCGCCATGTCCCGCGATACCGAAGGGAACCTGGGCAGACTTTGATACCCGGGGTGATGGCCGCGCAGCCCGAAAACCTTTTCGAAATCAAGCTCAAACAGATATCCGCTCCTTTTCAGGGCAAAGGCCTCTTCGATTCTTGGATGGAGTCTTCCCAGGGCGCCAACCGCTTCCCCGCTGCTCATGACCACCGCTCCATGCACCGGATCCAGATAAGGGGGCAGCTGCTCGGCCGCAAAGGTGATCGGCTGGCAGTGGCAGACCTCCAGGAGCTCTTCCACGACGCCCTTGAGATCCGCATAGTCAATCTCTCCCGGTTCGCTGTAGAGCGTTTGCGGAGAGCGCCGACCGGTCATGAATCCCACCAGCTGATGAGATTCATCCGGCAGGGGTTCCCCGGCTCTCGGGAGGAAGACCTTGCTCAGTTCGAAGATTCGCAGGTCGTCGTTGCCGTGATCGAAATTCTGGGAAGCCGTCAGAATGAGGCTCGGTACCAGCGTGGTCCGCATTACCGCCTGGTCTTCACTGAGCGGGTTGACGAGCCGCACGGGGTGGAGCCTGGGATCGTCCGGTTCGAAGCCCAGTTTGAGCAGGGATTCGTGAGCGATGAAGGAATAATTCAGCACTTCATAGAACCCGGCTCCCTGGAGCAGCTCTTTCATTTCCTGGCGCAACGTGAGGTGGCGATCGGCCGGTTCCGTGATGAGTGATGCCTGCGGGTAGGTCACGGGCACCTGGTCATAGCCGATGAGTCGCGCCACTTCCTCGGTCAGGTCCACCTGCCGGGTGAGGTCGGGCCGGAAGGACGGTGCCGACACTTGAAGCCGATTGGCATCCAGGGCTTCCACCGGCAGCTCGATCCGGCGAAGAACATCGGCGATTGCGGCCGGTTCGAGGGTTAGCCCCAGAAAGCGGTTGGTCCGATCAACCTCAAGGACCAGTTGCGGTGTTTTAATCGGAACTGGATAGACATCAACGCGGCCACGGGCAATTTCCCCGCCGCCCAGTTCGCACATCAGTTGCGCCGCCCGCTCCAGGGCGCGAATCACCCCTTCCGGATCGATGCCGCGTTCAAAGCGATAGCTGGATTCGGTACGCAGATTCAGCTTCTTGCTGCTGCGACGGATCCCAGGCGGGTCGAAATAAGCGCTCTCGATGAGAACTGCCGTGGTTTCCGGCATGATTTCGGAATTCAGGCCGCCCATGATACCAGCAATGGCAACAGGCCCCTGGCCGTCGCAGATGAGCAGGGTGTCGTCGAAGAGGGTGCGTTCCACCCCGTCCAGAGTTGTAAAGCGCTCTCCGGCAGCGGCCCGTCGAACCACGATGCGGTGCTCCCGCAGGCGGTTGAGGTCGAACGCATGCAGCGGCTGTCCCAGTTCCATGAGGATATAGTTGGTGATGTCCACCAGATTGTTGATGGGCCTCAGCCCGACCGCTTCCAGACGCTTTCGCAGCCACGCGGGAGAAGGGCCGACCCGGACGTTCCGGACGATTCTGGCAGCATACCGGGGACATCCCTGGGGATCGTCGATAGTCACGGAACAGATATCGTCAATGGGCGGCCCAGTCTCGGCAAGGGCAATCTGGGGATAGCGGAGCGGCTTTCGGCAGATTGCCGCCACCTCTCTCGCCACTCCAAGGATCGACAGACAGTCGCTGCGGTTGGGCGTCACGGCAATATCTAGGACCTCATCGTCAAGGCCGAGCGCTTGGCGGAGGGGGACCCCGGGGGGCGTATCCTGAGGGAGTTCCCACAGGCCGCCGGCATCTTCTCCCAAGCCGAGTTCGCGCTGCGAGCAGAGCATCCCGTAGGAACGCTGGCCCCGAATCTCCGTCTCCTGAATGGCCGTGCCGCTCGCCAGGGTGGCCCCGGGCAGTGCCAGCGGAACGATCATCCCCTGCCTCACGTTGGGTGCGCCACATACGACCGGGAAATGGTCCCGGCCGTCGAAAACCTCGCACAGATGCAGGCGTTCGGCACCGGGATGAGGTCGGATGGACGCGATCCTTGCCGTTACCACCCGCTCCACAGAGGTGTTGGATCGGTGAACAGCTTCCACTTCAAGCCCGACCATCGTCAGACGATGGGCCAGTTCCTCGCTCGAAAGAGTGACTTCCACATAGTCCCGGAGCCACTCAAGACTCACAATCATCTCTCGTCACCTCATGCGTTTCATGGTTGCTCAGAGTTCGCCGGACATCATTCAAGGATGGTGATGCGTGGGGGGATTGCCGTTCGGCGCCCGTTGAAACGGTTTCAGGGAAAGGAAGTTACCGCCGACATTCCTCGTGCCACGCCTCAGAACTGCCGCAGGAAACGAAGATCGTTTTCGTAGAAAAGACGCAGATCGTCGATTCCAAATCTCAGCATGGCAATGCGTTCAATTCCCATTCCGAAAGCAAACCCGGTCACCCTGTCGGGATCGTATCCGACCATTTTGAACACCTCGGGGTCAACCATACCGGAACCCAGGATCTCGAGCCAACCGGTTTGGGAACAAACGCGGCAGCCCTGCCCGCGGCACATGACACAACCGATGTCCACTTCGGCGCTGGGTTCGGTGAAAGGAAAGAAGCTGGGTCTGAAGCGCAAGGCAACGTCCGAGCCAAACATCTGCTGGACGAAGATCGTCAAAATGCCCTTGAGGTCCCCGAAGCAAATCCCTTCCCCGACCATGAGGCCTTCCACCTGGTGGAACATGGGGGTGTGAGTGGCGTCCGAATCACATCGGTAGGTTCGGCCGGGGGCAATGATCCGCAGGGGAGGGCGGCGCTTCTCCATGGTTCGGACCTGGAGAGGAGAGGTGTGGGTGCGCAGCACCACCTCCTCGGAAATGTAGAAGGTGTCCTGCATATCACGAGCTGGATGGTCCCTGGGGATGTTGAGTGCCTCGAAATTGTAATAATCCAGCTCAACCTCGGGACCTTCGACGGTGTCAAAACCCAATGAACTGAAAATTCTAGATATTTCCAAAGATATCTGGGTGATGGGGTGGAGTCTCCCCCGCAGCGGGCGCCGGCCGGGAATCGTCACATCGAATTGTTCCCGACGTTCGAGCAGCGCTTCTTTCGTTCGTTCGACAGCTTCAGCGAGCCGCTTTTCCACCTCGATCCGGGCTTCGTTGAGGAGTCGGCCAAGTTCAGGGCGGTCCTGGTCGGAGACCTTCCCCAGCTCCTTAAAGAGCTGGGTCAGCTCGCCCTTTCTTCCCAGGTAGCGGATCCGAACCTGGTCCAGCCCCTGCAAATCGCCCTCTGCCGCTGCTGTCTCGCGGCTCACTGCGGCCAGGAGTCGGCGTACCGCTTCTTTCATGGTTAAGCTGCTTCCTGAGCCATTTGAGCCAGCTTGGCGAAGGCTGCCGGATCGGTCATGGCCACGAACGCCAGCGCCTTGCGATCCAGAGTCACATTCGCTTTCTTCAACCCGTTCATGAACCGAGAGTAACTCAAGCCATGAAGCCGGGCCGCCGCATTGATGCGCATGATCCAGAGACTGCGGAAGGTCCGCTTACGTACCTTACGATCGCGATAGGCAAACTTGAGCGCCCGATCCACAGTTTCGGTAGCGCTTCTGAAAAGCTTGCCGCGGCCCCCGCGGAAGCCTTTGGCCATGCCCAGGATTTTCTTTCGACGCTGGCGTGATTTTACCGCCTTCTTTACCCTCGCCATGATTTTCTACTCCTGACTTGATCAAAAATATGGAGACGCACATCTCAGCCGGACCGGGCAAGCCCCCC
>JAPXSS010000148.1:0-527 GCA_033812955.1 Syntrophobacteraceae bacterium
GGCCAGGACCGTCTTACCACCTTATTGTGCTGTCCAGTTTTTGGGGTACACTATACCTCATCCAACGCCGTGAAGATCCAAATCTGGATTGCCATGATCGTGTACCTCATGCTCGCCATCTTGAAAGAGCGCCACAACTTGGAGCAGAGTCTCTCTCAACTGTTACACTTTTTGGAGGTCAACCTTTTTGAGCAAAAGCCCTTGATTTCAATATTTCAAGCCAATGCCCGGGGGGCCAATTCCAGGGAGGAGACACCCTATAAGCAACTGAGATTGTTCGATGTTTAAATTGCATGCCCGGACTGGCAGAATGCGGCAATGATCAAAAAAGAAGCTATATTTCTACGCCATAGTTACACGTTGGATTCACCCTATTTTAGTAAACTATCGATTTCATTGGATAGTTAACCGGACAGCAGTGATTTCGGACAATGGTCCACAGTTCGTGGCCAGGGATTTCAAGGAGTTTATTCGCCTCAGCGGCATGACCCATGTCCGGACGAGGCCCTTTTATCCTCAGAGTAATG
>JAPXSS010000148.1:537-6364 GCA_033812955.1 Syntrophobacteraceae bacterium
ATCAGGTTCGGCTTCATAGTGCCATCGGCTATGTGGCGCCCAAAGACAAACTCGAAGGTCGGGAGCTCATGATCTTCGGGGAACGTGATCGGAAACTGTTGGCTGCCAGGGAATTGCGGAAGGCAAAGCGTCAAAGGGATGCAATCCAGGCTGCGTGACTTGTTGACGTAAAGGACACTCGGCTGTTATTTTGAGCAGGTTCGGTGAAACGGAGTCGGGCAACGCTGGAGAGCGACCCGGCAAGGGATAACCGAACGGGGTGGCGATGGATATCGCTCCCGGGGGAGCTTACAAGGCTCCCCCGACCCCGATATTCAGAGCTTCCCCTAATGCCTTTTAAACTCCGGGGGTATGGGGGTGGCCCCCCATGGTGATCAACCTCATGCAGGAAGACACGGCCAAAAGTAGCTTATTTGATGAAGGCAAAATTCCATTTCACGCTGAACCAGGACAAATTGACCAAGGCCTCAATGAGAGACTGGAGCAAAGCCTTCCCGCGTTTTCTGACGTTGTGAACAAATTCGAAGAACCCCAAATACAGCGCCGTTCCTGGGATATGCCACGACGAGGTCGAAGCCAAGAGCGCAGAAGCGACCAGAATCCCTCGATGGTATTGACATGGACCTCATGGAAACCATCCCCATCATCGTCTCGAGCATACTCTCCAAGACCGTGGCAGACTGTGCTGTGAACGTATCCCCACTGGGTCAAACGAGCATAGATGTCGTATTCATCCGTGAACACCTTGGTATCAGAGGCTACAGTTGCTCGAATGATGGGCTCAATAGTGACCTGTCGGACGTTTTCAAGCATTCTGATCATGACTTGACCCGAGCACTGAATGATACCCAAGATTGGAGGTTTTTCCTTCTCCAAGGTACCTCGGCCTCGGGCGCTTTTGATGTAATGGGGAACCTCGTCAAACACCTCATTCCGGGTTGTCCGGCAGGAGCTGCTCGTTGCACAGGGAACAACGCTGCAGCAGGTGGACTTCCTGCGGAGTGACGGGCACACTCTGGTGACAACCTCCCGGAGCTGTTCGAGGGGGGCATTGGCCTTGAGGAAAAGAACATTTCCCTCATTGACGAGTTTTTCCCGACGCGTGATCAGAAGATACCCCTGGGATCGGTGAGCCTCAAGCTGATCCTTACTTTTCAGAGCCTCGTAGCGGGTGTCAAACCCCAATATGCGCAGCCACTTGGCGAGCTTCCCCAGCATGGTGTCCACAACAAAGCGTTTTGCCGCACCTTCCTGGGCCATCAGCCACCGCCTCACTGATTTGCCGGATCACCAGCCGATGGTGCCACTTCAACCCACCGCACCTCCCGACCGAAGTTGCCTGCAAAGGCGGTCTCTGGCAGTTCCGCGAGGGACTGGAGCTCCTGCACGACAGCTTCTATCTGCCATTGGGCCGAGGTGAAAGTGATCTTTTTAGGAATCTCCTCTACTGCCAGCCCTACCGGGGGATCATACCGAATCGTGCAGTTCCAGGTCCCCCGTTGGATCTTCACCGAGGTTACGGCCTGAGGATCGGACTGAAACCGCCACTCGGATGTCCAGTCCCCGAGGGATGGTCCGGCGAGGCCAACCCATTCCTGCTGGCGGGGCAGGACCTCAAAACGGTCGAGCTGACCGTGAGGGACAATGGCGCTCAAGCTGTTCCCAAACTTGTCGAGGGGCAAGGCTATCCCCAGCAGATGGTTGGTGAGATCTTCCGAACGCGTGGCGCTCAGAACCATCTTTTCGGAAGGCACAAAAAGGCTGGACTGCTGATGGTTCAGGATCAGGACGGCAACGGTTTGTCCCATTCGAAAGGCCTCGATCCGGAGTTGATCAGGCAGGTTGGCAAGCAGGACCGCCTCAAAGGTAAACCTCTTTTCCTCACTCAGGGCCTTGATCCGAATCTTTGCCTGAAATCGTTGCCAGTGTTCGGAGCGCTCGCGCAACGCAGGCAGCCATTCTCTAAAAACCGCGGGGCGGGTTGGAGCGGGTAGGGGCGGGCGAGGGGCACACCCCGCCACCAGCAAAACCCCCAGCACAAGCACCGCCAGCAGGGGTGAACATTGCCACATCCGGATGGCTTTCATTCTACCTGTCTTAGCTTCTCACGGATCTTTTCCGGTTCAGTGTGCTCAAATTCCAGAGCCCGTTCATAGGCTTCGGTGGCCTTGGCCTTCTTGCCAAGACTGAGATAGATATCCCCAAGATGCTCCTGGATCACCGGGTCTTGTGGCACCCGCTTGATTGCCTCCAAGATCACCTCGAGCGCCTTCCTGTGGTGCCCCATGCGATAATAGACCCAGGCCAGGCTGTCCATGATATAGCCGTCGTCCGGTTCACTTTCAAGGGCGATCTTGATCATCTGCTTGGCTTCTTCCAGCTTGATCCCTATTTCGGCGTAGGTGTAGCCAATGTAGTTGAGGGCATTGGCGTTTTTGGGGTCCGTCTCGAGAATCTTGCGCATCACCTCGATAGCAGCGTTCTTGTCATCCTTTTTGTCGAGGATCACGCCTTTGCGAAACAGCAGTTCAGGATCCTGGGGCGCCTTCTCGATGCCCCGATCAACGATCTTGAGGGCATCGTCGAGATTCTTCTCTTCCTCGTAAAGCAGGCCGGAGTAGAGATAGAGCTCCGGGAAGTCGGGTTGCTTGGCAATGGCTTCCTGCAGCACCTCCTGGCCTGCGCGGTAGTCCTTCATTTTGGAAAAGATCAAGGCTAACCGGATCTGAGCCGCTGTCCAGACCGGGCTGGTGCGAGAGATCAGCCGCAAATTCACAATGGCCTGATCCGAGTCACCTTTCTCTTCGTAGGTGGTGCCAAGATAGTAAAGAGCTTGGTCATACTGCGGTTCGTCCTTGAGCAGGAACGTGAAGTCCTGAATGGCATCTTCATAGTTCTTCTGCTGCAGGTGGATGATGCCGACTTTGAGGCGACTTTCCACATCCTTACGGTTGTGGCGGAGCAGTTGGTCGAAGTGCTGCAAAGCCCGATCAAGGTTTCCCTGACGCATGAACAGGTTGCCCAGGCGGGTATGGGCCTGAACGCTGTTGGTGTCGAAGGTGAGGATGCGCAGGTAGACTTCCTCGGCCGCTTTGGGGCGGTTGGTTGCTTCATAGAGATAGGCCAGATCGAGCAGGGCATGCTCGAATGACGGATCAATGGCAAGCACGGCGAGGTAGGCCGCTTCAGCCTGATCGTGCAGTTTCATATCGAGGAGGATGCGGGCCTTATAGTACAGGGCCATGGGATTATCGGGGTATAGCCGCTGAAGATGGTCAAGAGTCGCTATAGCTTCAGCCAGACGCCCTTCCTGGGCATAGAGTGTCCCCAGCAGCAGATAGGCTTCGGTATGCTGCGGGTTTATCTTGAGGAGATGCTGATAGGCTGCTACAGCTTTACTGTTTTGGTCTGAACTCGCATAGAGCTGGCCGAGCATCAGGTAGGCCTGCTGGTAGTCAGGTTGGCATGCGATGGCTTCCTCACACAGCTTGAGGGCTGCGTCGATCTTCCCCTGACGAACGTACAGCGAAGCGAGTTCAGTGAGCAGCACGGCGGCACGCGGGTCCTTTTTCAAGGCCTCCTCGTAGGCTTCTGCGGCCTTGTCTACCTGGTTGCTGCGCATGTAATGCTGTGCCCGCAAATAGTCATAATAGCAATCTGCCTTTTCGAAGGAGTCTTTGGAAGGGGTCGGCGAAGGCCTTAAGATCAGCGGGTTTGGAGGAATAGTGAGGCGGGAACAGGCGTTCAGAGTCAATAGCGCAAGCAGGACAATACACGCAGATTTCATGGGAATTAGGTTCATCCTTCCTCAATGAAAGCCGAAAATATTATAAAAAACGATAGAATAGAGTCGTTTACGATTAACATATCAAAACCGGTGAGTCAACGCTTTCGCATGGCTGGGGAAGGCAAAAAACGAAGGTCGAAGGGCGAACCGCAGGATGCCCATGGTTGAACTGTCAAGTGTTGAAGGGTGAATCGCGGGCTGTCGAATAGCGAAGCTGAACATCACGGAAGAAGATTGTATGGTGAAGGTTTGAGGCTGACCTGGGTCGAAAAATGGTTCGAACCCTTTGTTCGGGTTCATTGGCGGGCGCATCTGGTTTGTGCAGTTCCTCATTCCACATGCTGCGGGTCGCTTTTCAGAGCTTCCTGAGCCCAAACTACAAGATTCCGGTAAGGACCGATAAAGCCTGTTTCAGCAGCAAACTCGCCGGTGCCGGAATCGATAGCAACAAAGGGCACGCCGTTCTGCCTGGCCGCTGCCAGGTCGCCTTTGCCATCTCCAAAAAAGAGGCATTCATGGCTGAGAAAGGGAACTTCCTCCAAGACTCGCATCAGCGCTTCCGACTTGGGCCAGTCTCCGCCGCCTTGAATGCGATCGAGCAGAAGATCAAGGCCATGCGCAGTCAGGGTCTCTGTCAGTTCCGGCAGTGGGGTATTGGAGAGCGCGATACGCGTGATGCAGCGGGTGCCGAGTGCTGACAGCACCTCTTTGCACCCTTCTTGGAGGGGTGCCTGGAGCATGGCGACCCTTCCAAGCTGTTTAAACCTCTCCCAGCGCAGGGCAAATTCTCCCTCAGCAAACGGAGCCCCGATCAGCTGCTTCTGAATGACCCGGATCTTGGTACCACGGTCGAGACCGGTGAGATCGAGGTAGAGGTTCACGATCTTCTCCCGCAGCTGCCGGTTGCCGCCGAAAGCCTCGGCCATCGCCTGGGCATTGGCGAAATTTGAATCGATCAAGACCCCGTTGACATCAAAGAAACAGACCCTGGTCTGAGAAAGCCCTCTCATAGAAATCCCCGTTCCCATTCCTCGGTGTTCGGTTTTCCGGTTTCACGGTCCGTCTACACAATCCCTCTCTGCCACAATTCGATCGAGCCGACAAGCCGCATTTCGAACTGACCGAAGGAAAACCCCTACACGAGTGAAGTCATGTGCCTTCAGTCATACGACAAAAGGGCAGCCGATGGTCGGGTCGGAAAACATGGGTGCCGGGGCAGGCCAGCCGCGCCCCACTGTAGACTGGGCTCAGGCCGGAGATCCACGAATACAAATGTGCCGCACAACCCCAAATCATGGCACGCTGCTTGCCAGACTGGTCCACCACCATCGCATGGTTCGTTCGGCGCTACGCAACTTTGCGTGCTGTCGGCAGGCCTTCTCGCCCGACTGCCTGTGAAGAAGTGCTCTCGTTCTTGCTGATGTGTGATCTTCCATGAAGGAATGATCAATACCGAGAGTGGTATGGTTCACGCTGGACCGCAAACATCCGTTCTTGCCTGTCAAAGGGGGAGGAGTAAGGCAGTGTCAGCATATTTCCCTGTTCGATGCTTTTTGCGCTGCGAAGGATCCTTGTTCCTGCAAGCTATTCTCTCATTGAGCCTATGCGTGCTCCCAGCATTTGTCTCCGGCGTGCAAGCCGTCGAGGTGACTTTGGCCTGGGACGGTAATCAAGAACCGGACCTTGCGGGTTACCGAATCTATTATGGCAAGGCAACACGCAACTACTCGTTCCACCATGATGTCGGCCGGATGACTCGCCACACGATTGTCGGCCTTGAAGCGGGGACGACTTATTATTTTGCGGCAACAGCCTATAATAGATATGGGAATGAGAGTGGCTTCTCGGAAGAGATCGTCTATCGGATCCCGCTGGCCAACCATCCTCCTCAGGCTGCTAAAGGCAGCTTGACTGCGGTGAACCGCGCTCCCGTTGCGCAGAACGGGACCCTGTCCACGCCTCAGGGAACCCAAGCCAACGGGGTGCTGATCGCCAGCGATCCGGATGGAGACCCACTCACCTATGCCCTGGCCTCCAACC
>JAPXSS010000149.1:0-6239 GCA_033812955.1 Syntrophobacteraceae bacterium
ACTTCTTCATCTTCTTCATGAAAATATTTTCGCACTTGTCGGCTGCTGCTTCAGCCCGGCGAGCGGCAGCTTCTGCTTTCATGGCTGCAGCTTCAGCCTGTTTGGCATAATTCGCACAGGACTGCTCAACCTGCTGAGCCTTGTCCAGAGCTGTCTGGCAGAGCTCGACACACTTCTTCTCTTCTACACACGCACAACCAACCACGGTGAACGCAAAAGCTACCAGGAGCAATACTGACATTATTCTCTTCATAACTCTTTCCTCCTTTGATCCTTAATCTTGCCTTTTGTGTTGATAAAACCACCATTCACACGAAATACCGATTGACGTGCCTCCTACCACCCCCTCCCTTTTTCATTGAATCCACCGCAAAAGCTCTTGGGAACTGCCTTCGCTTCCCGCAACTTTTTGAGAACAATTTCAGGCTACTCTAGGCGTTTTAGAAAATCAAGAAGTTTTTTCTTGACCTGCTGTATTCTCCCGCCTTGTGACAGGAGTTAGGGCATGTTCTCCACGAGCTTTAAAGAGACCTCATCCGCAGCAAACCGCGAAACATTAGTAGGTACGCCATTTTGCAGCTTCACGGCCATGAGGAATTGCTTCTGATCGACAGTTTTTGCCAGCGGGTGTCGGGCCAATTTGCTGAGGGCATACTGGTTATAGTCAGGAATTTTTCGATACACATCGGGGTGCGCTTCAACAAACACCTGCCCGTTCCTCTGTCCGAATTTAAGGGGCTCATAGATGATTTCCAGTTTGGTTCCCATGGGCACCTGGGGGTACAGGATCTTGATGTGTTCCGGGTAAAGCCGAATACAGCCGTGGCTGACCAGGCGACCGACCCCCCACGGCATAGCCGTCCCATGGACTCCATAAGCACCGGCGGAAAACTTCATAACATAATCCCCCAGGGGATTTTCCGGGCCGGGAGGCATGGATGCCATGCCATACTTCTCCTGCAGTGAGGCAGGAATATACCACGTTGGATGATCCCTCTTGTCGTTAATGTGGAACGTTCCCAGGGGAGTCTCCCACCCTTCGTCGCCGATGCCAATGGGGTAGGTCTGGACCGTGGCGGAGCCTTTCTCGAAGTAATACAGTCTGAGTTCCGGCAGGTTGATTACCAGCTGCTGATGCTGAGTCGGGGGGAGCACCCAGAACGTTGGGATGGAAACCTTCCTGCCGGTGGGAGGAATCCAGGCGTCCATGCGGGGAAATAGCAGATCCACCTCATTATACCCGAGACCATGTTTACGCGCGATATCGAGCATTGTCTCCTTCTCGCCAATTTTATACCAGAGCGGTGCTCCTACGACGGTGTTATCGGGGATGCGATATTCAAACCGGCGCACGACGGCGTGGTATTCTTCGTCATCAGCGACCACGGGCGACCCGAAAATCAAGCAGCATCCGGCAAGCAGCAGCGCAAAACCCAGAAGTCTCGTTTTCATGAATTCTCTTCCCACCACTCCAAAATGCAAGAAACCCACCCGATTGAGCCCTCCGGCAGAGGGGTACCATAGAGCTTCCAAGGCTCCATATCAAGCTTTATTTCCGGCCTCATTTCCCGCCACCGACCAGTATCAGGGCTTTTTGTTTTTGGGCAATTGGTCGAGGTTCCATTGCATGGGGTTGAGCAGGGCAAAGCCGAGGCTTTCCAATTTGGCCTTGATGCGGGCCACATTGCTCGTGAGGAGGTAAGGGAAAACGGCGCGCTTGCCCTCCTCCCAATACCGGGCAACCAGGATCGATCCAAACGAGATGCGTTCCTCGGTGATGGCGTCGACAATCTTCTTCAACTGTCCGATCTTGTCTTCGACCACAATGCAGAGCAGCGTGCCCGGTTCTTCGATCCCCAGCACGTTGATGAAGGCCCGCATGAGGTCGCGAATGGAGATGATGCCGATCAGCAGGCCGTGGGAGTCCACTACCGGAAATCCGCCAACTTTCGTTTGCTGCATCAAAAGCAGCGCATCTTCGAGGGTGTTCATGGGCGAGACCGTCACGACTCTGGTGGTCATGATGTCCTTGACCTGGCGCTGGGCAACCCGTTCCCGCTCCCTTTCCACCTCTTCTCCGGTTGCCACGCTGGAGGGCATGGCACTGCGGATATCCCGGTCGGTGACGATTCCGACCAGCTTGCCGTCGCTCGCGGTCACAGGAAGATGGCGGATACGGTGCCTGGCGAGCAACCCTGCCGCTTCCGCAATGGTGGTTTCGGGATTGATGGCGATGACCTCCCTCGTCATGCTTTTGTCGATGAACATCGTGTCCTCCTTTGGGTCCAATGATCTGAGAGATTCATTTCCCGAGCAGGATTTCCAGGTGGTTCCTGATCAACTCAGGCAGGCGCTGGATGGCATAGCCCCCCTCGAGCACCGAAATCAGGCGTCCCCCGGCGTACTCATCGGCGAGTTCCATCATCCGGTGCATGATCCAGGAGTACCCCTCGGTGGAGAGATTGAGATCCGACATATCGTCGTCCCGGTGAGCATCAAAACCTGTTGAAAGCAGGATCACTTCGGGCTGGAAGGAAGCAAATGCCGGGAACAGATCGCGCGCCAGCACTTCCTGGTAGGCTTCATCGCCCTGGCCGGGGAGCACCGGGGAGTTGAGAGTATAACCAAGACCTTCGTCAATGCCGCGCTCGAAGTCCCGCCCGGTTCCCGGAAAAGAGAAGGACGGATGCTCATGAATGGAATAGTAAAAGACACTGGCATCACCCAGGAAGATTTGCTGCGTGCCGTTGCCGTGATGGGCATCAATATCAACTATGCCCACCCGCGGAACCCCCCACTGCTCTTGCAGGTATCTGGCGGCAATGGCCACGTTGTTGAAGTAGCAGAAACCGAGGGCACGATTGATTTCAGCATGATGGCCGGGAGGTCGGACTGCGCAGAAGGCGTTGTCGAGGGTCCCTTCCATGATGAGATCGATGGTTTTGAGAATGCCCCCGACGGCTAGCAGGGCCACGTCATAGCTGTCTTGGCAGATCGCATTGTCAGTGTGGTCCAATTCCCCGAGTTCAAGCAGGCATGCTTCTTCGAAGCGATAGATATGTTTAGGGGAATGCACCCGTTCGATCCATGTCAATTTCGCTGGTGTTGCCTGAATGAGAGTGAGTTGCGTCAGCAGGCCATCTTCCACCAGTGCCCGGTAAGCGGCCTCGAGTCGGTCGGCGCATTCCGGATGAGCCGGACTGGTGCAATGGCGCAAAAACCGCTCATCATACAACAGACCTGTTCTTCGCATTAGCTCCTTCCTCATTTCGCACGCATCTGCCGCTGCTCGACACGCCTCAGGTAAGAGACCAAATCTGCTCGTTCGGTTGCCTCTGATGCAGATCAGAACCAGAAACCCGGCAGGGATCTTAACCCGTTTCACTTCCAGCGGACAAGTCAGGGTTCGGATCCCGCTAATGGGATTGGAAGCAAGCATTCCTGGAGTTCGGGCGGGTATGCCTTGCCGGGTGGAAGTCAGAAGGTTTGCGCCGTGGCCGGTGAGAACCCGAACCTTCCGGTAGGGACAAGACTTCCCGGGATCCAGCAAGGCTGAAACCGAGGAGGCTATTCCCCCTCGGTATAGTTGAAGGTTCTAGCCCTGGGCGGCCTGACGGTTCTTGATGAGATCCTCAACCACCGCCGGTTCGGCGAGCGTGCTGGTGTCGCCCAGATCCGCAATGTCATTGGCCGCGATTTTGCGCAGAATCCGTCGCATGATTTTGCCCGAACGCGTCTTGGGCAGGCCGGGTGCCCACTGAATGAAGTCAGGTGCAGCAATAGGTCCGATTTCTTTCCTCACCCACAGAATGAGCTCTTTACGCAGCTCATCGGAGGTCTGGCGGTCGGCCTTCGGGGTCACATAGGCATAGATCCCCTGCCCTTTGATCTGGTGGGGGAAGCCAACCACTGCCGCTTCAGCGACCGCGGGATGAGCCACCAGCGCACTCTCCACCTCGGCCGTCCCGAGGCGGTGGCCGGAGACATTGATGACATCGTCGACCCGCCCGGTGATCCAGTAGTACCCATCCTCGTCCCGGCGGGCGCCGTCACCGGAGAAGTAGAGACCCTTATAGGCCGAGAAATAGGTCTGTTTGAAGCGTTCGTGATCACCGTACACGGTGCGCAGCATACCCGGCCAGGAATCAGTGATGACCAGGTTGCCCTTTCCCGGCCCATCGAGGAAGTTCCCCTCGACATCGATGAGCGCCGGCTTGAGACCGAAGTACGGCCGGGTTGCGGAACCGGGTTTGAGAGCGGTGGCGCCGGGCAGAGGGGTAATCAGAATCCCGCCGGTTTCCGTCTGCCACCAGGTGTCAACGATGGGGCAGCGTCGTTCACCGACCACATTGTAGTACCAGAGCCAGGCTTCGGGATTAATGGGCTCGCCCACGGTACCAAGCAGGCGCAGGCTCTTGCGCGAGGTCTTCTTCACCGGTTCCTCGCCCTGTCGCATCAGGGCCCGAATAGCCGTCGGCGCGGTATAGATGATATTCACCTGATGCTTATCAACCACGTTCCAAAAGCGAGACCAATCTGGATAGTTGGGCACGCCCTCGAATATGACCGAAGTGGCGCCGTTGGCCAGAGGGCCATAGACGATGTAGCTGTGGCCGGTCACCCAGCCGATGTCTGCGGTACACCAGTAGATGTCGCCATCGTGATAATCGAAAACGTGCTGGTGGGACATGGAGGTGTAGACCAGATAGCCGCCGGTGGTGTGCAGGACGCCTTTGGGCTTGCCGGTGGAACCGGAAGTGTAAAGGATGAAGAGCGGATCCTCGGCGTCCATCTCTTCCGGTGGACAGTCGGCAGAGGCATTTGCCATGAGCTTGCCCCACTCGAGATCCCGGCCGGGCGTCCAGGGGACCTGACCACCCGTATGCTTCACCACGACAATCCTTTCAACGACGGGGCACTTCAGGACCGCCTCGTCGGTATTGGCCTTCAGCGGGATGGCTTTGCCTCCGCGCAGCCCTTCATCAGCGGTGATCACCACCCTGCCCTGGCAGTCCTGGATGCGTCCCGCCAGGGAATCCGGCGAAAAACCACCGAAGACGATGGAATGGATGACGCCGATGCGGGTGCAGGCCAGCATGGCTACCGCCAGTTCCGGGATCATGGGAAGATAGATGGTGGCCCGGTCACCTTTCCGAAGCCCCAGAGACTTCAGAACATTGGCAAACTTGCAGACTTCTTGGTGTAATTGCCGGTAAGTGATGGACTTGCTCACGGCCGGATCGTCTGCTTCCCAGATGAGAGCGATTTGATCGCCGCGTTTTTCCAGATGGCGGTCCAGGCAATTGTAGCTCACGTTCAATTTGCCGTCGGTAAACCACTTGATGCGAACATCGCCCTCAAAAGAGCCTTCTTTCACCTTCGTCCAGGGTTTGAACCAATCCAGACGCTTCGCATGCTCGCCCCAGAAGCCTTCGGGATCCTTGACCGATTGTTCATACATCTGTAGATACTTGTCGTTGTCCACCCAGGCTGCTTTAGCCCAGGCGTCCGGAACGGGAAACAACTCATCTGACATGGCTTCCTCCTTCATAGGGAGTCGATTAGTCGATTAATGGACCAGTTAACCTTTATGCCGCCGCCGGGGCGGTCCATCACGATCAGTATGGGATGACAAGCGGGGTGAAGGAAAAAGCAATCCCACTGGCATGGCATCCGCCAGCTTGAGGAGTTCGTATGATGAAAAAAGATTGGAATTCGAATTGCCGCAGGCGATTGAGAGGCTAATGCCAACCCTTCGATTTTCTTGTATCAACCCGAAATTCATTTGTCAACAGAAAGCTCTGAGAAAACTGGAGGTGATTTGTCCTGCTTCAAACGGAATTGGAATTTTCCTTCGTTTGATTTAACTACAAGCAACGGAGGAAACCGGCATGGTGAAGAAGCGCAAAAAATACAGTTCCCGGGAGAAAGTAGTCATCCTCAAGCGGCACCTGGTTGAAAAAGCCACCGTTTCAGATCTTTGCGACGAATACGGCATTCATCCGACCGTCTTTTACCGTTGGCAGAAGGAATTCTTTGAAAAGGGTGCCAATGCCCTGGAGGGGTCGCTGGACACCCATTCGGCCAGCAGATTGGAAAGACAGGTCGCTTTTAAAAAAAGACTTGGGGAGATCTGAGTGCTACCTGGGTTCCTCATGATACTCGTGACGCCATCGTTGATTTCGTAAGGACGTGGTCTGAAAAGGCGGAAATTACTTTGTCCCGGTTCATTGCCTGGC
>JAPXSS010000150.1:0-6206 GCA_033812955.1 Syntrophobacteraceae bacterium
TTCGACTTGCATGTGTTAAGCACGCCGCCAGCGTTCATTCTGAGCCAGGATCAAACTCTCCAGTTTCTTCACTCAAAATAATACTTAAGGCCCAGCACGTTCTCTCTACCTAGTTTTCAATGAACAAAATTTAACAGCGAAGACTAGTATTGTACCGTATTGCGTTGCTGCTGTCAAGGGGCTTTTTTCGGTTGTTCCGATTGCCCCCCCCCCTGACAAGAGTGGGATTCTATGCATTTTCGATCTCCTGTCAACAGCTATTTCACATTTTTTCCACCGCCGTCTCAACCCGCCTCCCAGGCGACAATTATTTCCCAACTGCGCCGCAAATTGCGGTATATAGCTAGCCTCCTGCAAGACTCTCATATTCCGTCAACCCGGCGTGCTTCCACCCGGGGACCAGGAATCTTGAGACTTTGATTCCGGCTCAAAAACCCTGCCGGAATGACGCGCTCAGAGAGACTTTTTCAGGGGTGATTCCTATCCCATCCGGAGGCCCTCAAACCATGAAAAGGACGGAGCATAACGTGCAACCCGCAACTTTTCGAGGCAGGCTCCGGCGAAACCGACCATGAGCGCCCTCCCCCTCTTGCCGGGACCACTCATTAAAGGTTAGATGAGACGTTACCCGGGTTGATACCCAGTTCATCGGAAAGGTGATCCAAAATATGCAGCAGAACAAGGGATTGTTCGTCGGCCTCTATGAGAAACTGTCCTCCATGCGCCTCACGCTCTTTCTTTTCTTTGCGCTGGCTTTTGCTTCCATCTTCGGCACCTTACTGCCTCAGGGAACCTCCGTTGAAGAATTGCAGCGGCATTATGGGCCTACCCTTTCTTGGTGGATCGAGACCACCGGCGTCAACGACCTCTACCGCACCACCTGGTTTCGCACCATCCTGCTGATTCTCAGCCTCAATCTCATTGTCTGCACAATCCAGCGCCTCCCCAAGACGGTGAAGCTGCTGCGCCATCGAGATGAGCAGATCAGCCCCGAGAAACTGGAAAAGTTCAGCTGCCATGCCCGGATCACCACCCCCCACTCGCTCGAAGCGACTCAGGCCAGGGTGCAGCAAGTGCTGGCAGATCAGTTCGCCCCGCTACAGCCCCTCGCCGGTTCCGAAGTCTTCCGCGCCGTTGCCGAACGGGGCCGCTGGAGCCGTTACATGGTTTACGGGATTCACGTGAGCGTTCTGATGATCCTGGCAGGAGCGCTCCTGGGTTCGCTCCTCGGCTTCAAGGGATTTATGAACCTCTCCGAGGGAGAGACTTCCAACCAGGTCATCCTGACCAGTGGAATGGAAAGCGTCCGGCTGCCCTTTCAGATCCGCTGCGATGACTTCAGCGTTTCTTTTTACGATACCGGCGCCCCTCAGGAGTATCGTTCCGATCTGACGATCATCGACAACGGACAGGAGGTTCTCAAACAGTCGATTCGCGTCAATGATCCGCTGACTTACCGAGGGGTGACCTTCTACCAGGCATCCTACGGCGCCACCCTGAAGCATGCCGAGGTCGAACTGCAGCACCGCGACAGCACCCTTACCCGGAAACTGACACTGCCCTTCCGCGAGATCATCCGCCTCCCGGACTCCCAGGATGACGTTCAGATCATGCAGTATCAGCAAAACCTCGGCAACTTCGGGCAGGCAGTGGCGATTGTGCTCTTCAAGGAAGGCCAGGAACCGGTGGGCTCGTGGATTCTGGCTGATATGCCGGATTTCCACGGCAACCGCCTCCAGGATTACCAGATCAAGGTTCTGCAGCTTGAAAAAAGCCAGTACACTGGGCTCCAGGTGAAAGAGGACCCGGGGATCTGGCTCGTTTACCTGGGCTTCACCCTGATGCTCATCGGGGTGGGCCTGACCTTCTACAGCAGCCATCGCAAAATCTGGGTGTGGGCAGCTCCCGACCCGGCTGAAAAGACTTCGACAACGCTGCTCCTTGCTGGTCGAGCCAACAAGAATTCCCTTGCCTTTGAAGACGAATTCAACGGATTATGGGCACGTCTGGAAGGGCAGTTGAACGCAACAAAGCAATAAGGAAGACGGTCGCATGGACAGTTCGTTGCTGCTTGGCATAACCACCTTTGCTTACCTCCTGTGCGCCCTGCTGTATCTTTCGGGAGTGCTCTTCCACCAACGCTTCTTACTGCGTTCCGGAAGTGTGGCGGCCGTTCTGACCCTGGTGATTCAAACCACCGGCATCCTCCTGCGGTGGCGCGAATCGCACCAACTGGGCTATGGCCATGCCCCGCTTTCCAATCTTTATGAATCCCTGGTTTTTGCCGCATGGGCGATCATCCTGATCTACCTGCTGCTCGAACTGCGAACCAAACAGCGGGTGCTCGGCGTCTTTCCGGCCCTGTTTGCGTTTCTGGCCATGGCCTACGCTTCCTTCTCACCTCAAGTGGACTCACAGATCCAACCCCTCATCCCGGCCCTCAAGAGCAACTGGCTCATCGCCCACGTGATGACCTGCTTTCTGGGCTATGCCGCATTTGCGGTCTCGTGCGGTATCAGCATCCTCTACCTGGTGCCCAGGACGGCCAGCGGTAATCCTCATCCCAAAGGCATAGCAATAATGCTCCCAACCCCACGCCATCTGGATGAATTCAACTACCAGATGATTGTGTTCGGTTTCCTCTGGTTGTCCCTCGGCATCATTACCGGCTCGGTCTGGGCGAATTCTGCCTGGGGCACCTACTGGAGCTGGGACCCGAAAGAAACTTGGTCGCTGATCACTTGGCTGGTTTATGCAGCCCTCTTGCATGCACGCTCGATGCAGGGCTGGCGCGGCAAGCGGGTGGCCTGGCTGTCTGTGGCCGGCTTTGGGTGTGTTCTTTTCACCTATTTTGGGGTTAATTTTCTGCTGAGTGGCCTGCACAGTTACGCCACCAAGTAGCGGGGGAGGCCTCCTCGATACTGTTGAATTATTGTCACCACGGCGGAAGCCGGGGTCCAGAAAACCGCATGGAAACTGGATTCTAGCTCTCAACCGAATGACGGTAGTGGCTTAACTAACAACATTGGGGTGAGGCGTTAGGGGTGAAGCGAGGGGAATGGGGGCCGCGACCCAAAGCAGGAGTAAGTCTGCGACAATCTCGGGGGCAGCAGGATGTTTGATATAGGATTCGACGAGTTTCTCTTGATCATCGTGGTGGCGCTGTTTGTTTATGGCCCGGATAGGCTTCCGGACCTGGCGCGGGCCCTGGGACGGGGCTATGCCGAATTCCGGCGAGCCACGAACGAACTCAAACAGACCTTCGATCAGGACGATACCGTCCGGGAGATCAAGCAGGAGTTTCACAAAGCCCAGCACGAGGTGCTCTACGGCAGGCCCCAGACAGCGCCCACCCCGAACCCGCCCGAACCCATGGAAGTCGAGGGCGGCGGTGAGACTGAGACACCATCCGATTCTGCTAGTGCCGCAGACAGCAGCGCCGACCAGGCATCAAAACCCGCC
Source organism: Syntrophobacteraceae bacterium (assembly GCA_033812955.1). GTDB lineage: Bacteria > Desulfobacterota > Syntrophobacteria > Syntrophobacterales > Syntrophobacteraceae > JADGQM01. The sequence continues at coordinate 3,463 of JAPXSS010000150.1, forward strand.
GCAGCCGGCAAAACCGGGGCCGGACCCGAGTCCTCCTGAGTCTTTCCAACCTTGTCGAAACAGAAAGAAACCCGGCAATGTCCGAAGAAAAAATGCCATTTACCGCACACCTGCAGGAACTCAGGAAGCGCTTCATCATCTGCGCCATTGCCATTGCGGTCGGGTTTATTGTCAGTTACGGGTTTGCTGACAGGATCCTGGAGATCCTCTGCCAACCTTGGCTGGAAGCCCTCCCCAAAGACCAGCAGATCAAACTCATCGCCACGGCGCCGCACGAGGTCTTCTTCACCAACATGAAGGTGGCCTTTCTCGCCGGCATCATGCTGGCGGTGCCGATCATCCTGTACCAGATCTGGAGCTTCATCGCGCCCGGACTGTACGAACAGGAGCGGCGGGCAATCCTGCCGGTGGTTTTTTTCTCGAGTTTCTTCTTCCTCGGCGGGGCCCTGTTCGGCTATTTTTGTGTGTTCCCTTATGGCTTTCAGTTCTTTGCCTCGTTTGCCACCGACTACATCACGCTCATGCCCACCACCCGGGAATTCCTCACCTTCACCATGCGAATGCTCATCGGCTTCGGGGTCGTTTTTGAACTGCCCATTTTTGCCTACTTCCTGGCCAGGCTGGGCCTGATCACCGCCCGCCTGATGCGGCGGGTCCGCAAAGGGGCGATCGTGGCGATCTTCATCATTGCCGCCGCCATCACCCCCAGCCCCGATGTCTTTTCCCAACTCATGATGGCCGGACCACTCCTGATCCTCTACGAAGCCAGTGTCTGGATCGTCCATTTCTGTGAAAAGAAGGAAAAGGTGAAACAGGAAGAGCCTGATAAGGACAAATCGGCCGCTGCCCAGGACGGCTCGGAAAACCCCGGAAAAGAGGGTATGACCACTTGAACGAGAAGCTGCTGCTGATTATCGCCACGAGGAATCGCGGCAAGTCACGGGAGATTCGTGACTTCCTTCTGGACTTCCCGGTGGAGATAAGGGACCTGAACGATTTTGGACCGATCCCCGAGGTGGTCGAGGATGGCGTGACCTTCGAGGAGAATGCTTACAAAAAGGCCAGCTTCATCGCCAAAGTGTTGGGCTTTCCAGCCCTAGCCGACGATTCCGGGCTTGAGGTGGAAGCGCTCGGAGGAGCACCCGGAGTTCATTCGGCGCGCTATGCCGGCCCCCAGGCCAGTGATGAAGCGAACAACCGCCGCCTGCTCGAAGCCCTGGCAGGAAATCCCGACCGCCATGCACGATTCTGCTGCGTCCTGTCCCTGGCCGTCCCTTCAGGACCGGCCCTCACCTATGAAGCCACCTGCGAAGGGGTGATCAGTGAGGCTCCTCGGGGCGAACACGGCTTCGGGTACGACCCCCTTTTCTACTACCCACCTCTGGACAAGACCTTTGCCGAGCTGACCATCGAGGAGAAGTCCCAGGTGAGCCACCGCGGGAAGGCCCTGCGGGAGCTGCGTGAGGAATTTGACAAGGTGATGAAGTGGCTGCGCCTGAGGTCTGCCGAGGAGCAGCTCCTGCTCGGCGGCCAGGATATCTGCCAACACTGACGCTGCGACTCTTTTGCCGGCTCAGCGCCAGTCGCAACAAATGTCTTAGCGCCTCGGGTAGAATTTCCTCCACGGCTGCCTTTCGGTGGTTCTCGCGTCCAGAATCGCCAGCCGCAAAACCTGGATCGCCTGCTCGGCGCAATGGGTCTCTTCCGGCGGCAGAGTTTCCAGGTAAGCAGCCACCATCTCGGGGGTGAGTGCCAGTGCCTCCTCCAGGGTTTTGCCCTCCGCCAGGCAGACCGTGGCATTGGCACAGACCAAGGCATACACGCAGCCATTGGTTTCGAAAGCGGCCGACTCGATCCGCCCGTTGCGGACTGCCAGGAAAATCTCCACGGTGTCACCGCATTCCCTCGTGAGCTCGCCATGGCCGTCCGCGTTTTGCAGCACCTGCCGCCGGTCGGTACGCGTCACCATTTCGAGAAACGACAGCGAATGATTCTGCCAAAAATTCATCGTCCCCTGGTCCATCTCGCTTCCTGCCATTCCTTCCGCAATCCGTTGTTTCTCCCATCTCGCCCAACCATGTCCCTGCCTGTTGGGGAACCTCACCCGCCTTTGGTCACGCTCCGCATTGTATACGGACTGATGCCTCTTTTCCAACATTCAAGGACACACAGACATATCGAAAGGAGGCCTTCTCCTTCTCTTCATCCACCAATTCGCACCCAGGAATGATTTTGCGGGGGTCGTGAAGAAAGACGATCGCCCGGCTCCAAGCTGCTGCTCTAGTCCGGTAGCGGCACCCGATCGGATTGAAGAATGGTTCCGGAGTCTCCGAGCAGGACAGAAGTCCTCCGGCCGAAGGTTGCTCAATACAGGCCGTTGCTCGTCCCGGACGGGCGTTTCGTCCAGGCTACGCTGTCCGGCGGGGTGCGGCTAGACGGTTGGGCCGTGTGAAGAGCACGGCCTTCCTCTTTGCCATAAGCAACCGGAAGCCCAGAAAAGCGATAAACCCAATTACGTTCTGCCGCGGTACACCTCCTTTGGAGTTTTCCTAAATCCGTGATCGAACAAATATTATTTTGATGATATAATTCGCTTAAATACTTGTAATCCTTTGTTAATTGTAGTATATATTCACCTCACGGAAACTCACTCGGGAGGTGAAACTTGAAACGCTTCATGATCGTCCAATCCGACAAGGAATTCTATACGTCTCACTCCGGTCTTGCCCTCATCGGGTTGAGCT
>JAPXSS010000151.1:0-6180 GCA_033812955.1 Syntrophobacteraceae bacterium
ACTCATGGGCTGAAACGTCCAGATTAAGGTTGTATGCAATGAAATTGGCAACGGGCGAAAGGTCAATGAGGATCGGCCGCCTTGCCCCCCAACGGGGTGACGGGAGGCCGTTCTTTTTCCATTCCGCTTCAAGGGTCGCCTTGAACTCCGCTTCCGGCTGGCCACAGAGCTGTGCTGCTACGCCCGTCATGCCCGAACCGGAGAAGCCGTCCAGCACGATATCGCCCGGCTCCGTGTAGTGCAGGATGCACGGCATGGTGGCCAGATGAGGAATCTTGGAATGGTACGAGTGCGCCGTGTAGATGGGATGAGTCTTGCCTGCGCCCGTATCGCTCGCGAAGGGCTCCCGACGATAGTTATCCGTAGCTGGATCGTACGGTTTTCCATGGTGGCGGATAAAGTCTTCGAGGAACGGATTAGGGCAGGCCGTGTAATAAGGCGGATCGCTGAGCGCGAGAATATCGTCGTCGCTTCCGACTGGAAACCCTTCAATGGCCCGAAACGCCGGGTCTTTGAGTTTTTCCCGGAGAACCCCCAGAAAATGCTCCCGCCGGGCGTTGTCATCGGGAAAAGTGAGGCCCAGGCACTCGACCGGGCCCTGAGCCTTAGCCGTGTCCATTTGGAAAAAAGAGTCCCCGTCGGTGTAGTTATGCTTTGCCATGCGTTTCCTCGTTTTCTTGAACTTGTACGGTGACCAACTTCTCGTCATCCGGGCAGACTTGTGCAGTGCTCAAGTCAGGCTGAACAGAAAATCCGATCATGGGTTGCCTCCAGTCTCAGCGCTCTTTTTCCAGGCGGAGAGGAGACCCAACCCGGCTTCTGTAACCACATAGGCTTGGCTTGGATGGTTCGGCTCATCGGGGTGGGTCATGCGCACAAGATTCGCTTTTATCAGAGGTTCCAAGTGGGTACGCCGGAAAAAAGTGCGATGGGACAGGCCGAGCGCGTTCATCAGGTCTGCCTGGCTCCGAGGCACCTCACAAAGGGAAAGAATTTTCCGCTGGTACTCGGTCAGCTTGGTCAGTTTCGGAGTGACCAAGTTGGCCGGAGACACGGGAGGTTGATCAGTGACCAAGTCCTCCGACTTGGAAGCGGCTTGGTCACTCTGCGTGAAACGGTCCAGGAGGTGGGGTGCAAGCCCCCAGCGCACACCGGGTTCCACCATTGCCAGGAGCGTTTGAGTGACCAAGTGATCCAAAACCTGGCCGGCTTCTCGCTCCCCGCGTCCAAGCACTGCCTTGGCATCCGTGATGCCGATCGAACCTGCTCGGCAGGCATACGCAAAGACGGCGGCTTCCTGGTCGGAGAGCCGGACACCCAACTGAGCTTGGAAGAGCCGTTGTTCCTCGGTCAACAACGTTTCCCTGAGCAAGGTGATTTCAAAGGTCTTTTCCCCTTTGTCGTTGACGATAAGCGGAGGAACGAACCCCAACTGCCGCCAATTGCCAAAAATGGAACGAACACCAGTGCCTGCCTGATCGCTCAGACCGATACGACGAAAGGCCGCAACAATGGCGGGATTGCGGACTTCCTTCTCGGTCGGGTCAAGAAGCTGGTCTACGGTGACGAATGCATCCCCGGGGTTCCAAAACACCGTGCGGTCCGAGAATATCTTGATGACCGGCTTTCTTGTCTGGTCGCCGAAATCCTGGTGGATGAGCAGGTTGATAGCCGCTTCGCGGAAGGAAATGTAATCCGGCGGATCATCATGCCGACGCAAGGTTGTGGCATCGACTGAGAAAGGCCTCTCTGAAAGGCGAAAATATTTTTCGACCAGCACTTGCCAGGCCTGAATGATGTTTTCTTCCAGAACCACCCGGTCATTCCAGCGCCGCTCAGGGGTCCATTGGTCGAATGGCATATCGATTCGCTGATAGTCGACCACGCCGCGAGGCAACAGGTTTCGCAAAAGCCTCGCCTTCCCGAATAATAAGACAGCAGCACGCGTGGGACGCAAGGCGTGATCTGATTCGACAACGAAACCCCATTCATTGAGAAACTCGACATCGTTTAGATCGGCATGGCGATTGGCTTGTTTCTCTTGGAGCACGCGGCGATACCATGCGACCGGCGCGGGGTCGAAAAAATCTTCGGCATCCAGGTCGGGCATGACCTCGTTATCGTATGTGGTATCCGCCGCATCGCGAAGAAAGCGTTCGATCTCGGGCCCGGTGCATCGCTCATCGCCGCCCCCTCGTCGGATGTAAGACTTTCTGATATCGCCGTTGAGGTAGATCGGTTTGTCTTGGCGACGAGCTTCGGGCACATGGAAGACCAACAATGTCCTTCCTTCATGCTCCAATGCGCTTTCCTGAACAGATATGGCACAATTGAACTTGCCTCCGGCCCGCAAGCAACTCAGAAAATCATTCTGAACCTTATCGACTTCGATTACCCCGACGATTTCGAACGATCCCCGGTTGTCCTCGACGCCGAAGACAAGATAGCCACCTGCAGTGTTGGCGAACGCAGAGACACTCTCATATGCGGCATCCGGTACGCCACGCTGGGCCTTCTTGAACTCAACATCGGTCCATTCAAACTTGTTGAGCCGGGCTATCAGTTCATCCTGGTTCATTTCGCTACTCCAACACGATCCGCACCTTGCCGGGTTCCTTGCCCTTGGTCAGCCCGTCCAGGTATTCCTCAAACCGCTTCCGCATCTCCGCCGGGGTGGCCGGTGAGCCGCCCGAGAGCAGGGCATCGCGCAGGTCTGCGATCTTGACCGAGACCTTGGTGAGCCCGGAGAGCACTTCCTGCAAGGCGTGGATGAAGTCCTGGTCCAGGTCGTCCGGCAGGGTCCGCTTCTTGATGAAGCCGTCCACCAGCTTTCGCGGCTCAGGCTTGAGCAGGCTCAGATTCCCCTTGGTGGTCGGGTCTTCCAAGTTGGTCAGCAGCGTCTGGGTCCAGTTCTCGGCCAGCTTGTCGAGCTCGCCGTCCAGGGCGTCGAGCATCGTCGCCGCGGGAGCCGCAGGCGGTTCCGCGCCCGGTTTGAAGTTGCAGTGCGGGCAGACCGGCGATGCTTCCAGTTCCTGCTCGGTGAGCGCGAAGCAGCTCTTCAGGCCAGCCAAGCGGTTCTGGAAGTCCGAGAGGTGCTGGCGCGGCATCAGATCGATGGTGGAAAGCTTCTGCAGGTCCTTGAGCCGCTCGTCACCCATGAGCTGGGCCTTGCGCTTGTCCTCGTTCACGCCGAGACGCGCTTTGGCGTGCATGGAAAGGTAGGCCAGCACGTAGGCCTTCTTGAGGTCGCCGAGCTTGCGCTGGGTCTGCTGGCGGAATGCCGCAGCGCTGCGCTTGGCCGGGTCGCCGATCTGGGCGAGAACCTCGTCCCGCGCCGTCTTCATCTTGTCGATCCACTCGTGGCCGGTGGGTAGGACCGCCTCGGCGGTGGAGAGATACGATGCCGTGGCCCCGAGGTCGACCACCAGTTCCTCAAGCGATTTGATTTCGGCAAGGGATTCGAGCCCACTCCGATGGGCCGTCACTTCCGAGGCGTCGTAGCGGAAATTCTTGAGCTTGCCGGTCGTGGTGTAGGCTTGCAGGGATTCAAGGAAGGTCTTGGTCTCGTCCAGTTTGGCGCGCAGCTTCTTGACTTCGTCCTCGGCCAGCAGGCTGCGGCCCCAGAAGAACAACCCGGTCTGCATGCTCTGCTGCACGAGCACCAGCCGCTCGACGGCGTTGGTGACGGCCTTCTGCAGCTCCTGAACCGGCTCGTCTTTCCCCTGGGTGACCAATTGGGCCATGCCCGGCGTTAGACCAAGCAGTTCGAAAAGCGCCTTGAGCGCCGGAAGGTTCCAGTCCTTGGGCCGCTCGATGTGCTTGAACTGGGCCAGCTCGTCGATGCCGGTTCCGGCCAATTGCGCCAGACCCGTGGCGTCGAACTTCTTGCCTGGGATGGAGAGGACCACTTCGCCGGCATAGACCAGCGCGGCCAGCACGACCACGGCCCATTCGGGTTCGAGCCGGAGCGATTGCGGCGCGAGGTATTCCACGCCGAGGACGTCCTGGATCAGCTCGGAGCGGTTGACCACCTGGCCGTGGCCCTTCTTCTTGGCGACGCCGAGAATGTGCTTGGCGTACTTGGACCGGTAGGGGTCGAGCCTCTCACCGTCGAGAAGCTCCAGGGCATCCAGCACCGCGGTGGCCTGCTTGGTGCGGTTCTGTCCGGCGATGGCTCGCAGAGCGTCCTGCGCGGCCTGGGCCCGGTTCGCGCCTGTGATGAGCACCGAGAAGAAGGGGTATTCGGGAGCCTGGTCCTGGAACTTCGTCCCGAGACAGATGCCCGCAGTGGTGTTCACCAGGTCGCGGAAGTTGATGCGCTCGTGGGAGCCGATACCGGAGAGCTCGCGGATGGACTTGCCCTTGGCCCATTCGGTCAGGGACTTGGCGCGCCCCTGGTAGGTGACCTCGAAGGCCGTGGTCATGTTCTTTTGAAGCCACTGCACGAGGTCGCGGAGGAAGTTCGACGCCTTGGATTCGTAGGTGGACTTGGCATGGCCCGAGGCAGTGGATGCAAGGTCCAGGGCTGCGGCGTAGCTTCGAAGCGCGGTGCGGAATTCCTCATCCGTGTTCGTCAAGCGCAGGAACAGTTCCTCGGGTTTCTTCTCGTCCTTGAAATGCGGCGCATCAAAGGGCTGGATGAAATAGAGGTAGAAGTCCCGCGGCGGCACCGCTGTGGAACGTTCGTTGGGCGCGCCGAAGAAAAGGTATCCCTGGCGCGCGGCCTTGCGCTCCAGCCATTCGATCTCGTGCTGCCAGATCTTGTAGCCGGTCACATAGGTCTGGTCGGTGCATTCCATGACCCGCCGAAGCGCCTCGTAGTAGTAGCGGTCGAGTTGCGAGGAATCGAGGCTCTCGGCCCGCTTCTCGATCAGCGCGTCGAAATCGTCGGTCTTCTTGAGGTCCAGGTAATACTGGCGGTTGTCCGGGTTGGACGAAATGAACTGCCCGCTGACCGTCTTGTGGATTTCCCGCAGGACGGTCTCCACCTGGGAGAGCAGGTCATCGGCCGGATCGCCGCCCAGTTCCTCGATGCCCGGCTGAAAGAGACACAACCCGTCGCGCAGTTCCTCCGCAGTCGCGCCCAGGGTGGCGTAGATGTCGCCCGTCGTGAGCCGGTGGACGGACAGCGCATGGATGAGCTGGGTCGCCATTGGCTTGTATGCCGGGCGGGTGAAGGCCTGCTGAATGCGCGACTCAAGCACCATGCTGCAATCGATGACCGCCTTGATATCGGGAACGGCGCGGAAGGATGGGTTCTCGCGCAGGGTCGTCCAGTAGCCGTCATAGGCGATGACCCCGGGCCGGTCGTCGGGCACGTTCTGGCCGAGCAGCTTCTTCATGGCCAGGGACAGTGTCTTGAGTACCTCGCGCTTTTCCACCGCGGTGACCCGCTCGAAGGTGTCGATGTAATCCGGATGCACGGGGAAGAGGCGCACGAACTCGTCCATGCGCTCGTTCATGCGGCCGTAGAACTTGGCGAAGGGGGTTAGGTACTCCCGGATTTTCACCTGCTGGTCGGCGGTCTTCTTGAGCAGACGCTCGGCCACCACGAACTTGACGTCCTTGCGGGCGATGAGGATTTGCTCGAAGCGGTCCTTTACCCGGCGGATGCTGTCGGCCACGAAGGAAAAACGAGGGCTATCGAAAATGGCTTCCTGGACACCGGCGATGAAGCGGAAACGCAGGTCCTTGCAGACCTCACCGATCTCGCGCAGGAAGTTGAGGTCGAGGATGAGTTCCTGGTCCTTGCGGGTCCGCAGGTAATCGAGCAGTTCGTCCACCACCAGGAGCAGACCGTGGTCGGGATATCCCTGGTGGAAGGCGGTCATCATCTCTTCGAAGGAACGCTTGTTGTTGGACACCTTATCCGCGGGCGGAAAGGAATATGACACGCCCATTGCGGCCAGGTGCTCCTCGAGTTCGGCCACGAGGATGTCGCGCAGGGACATGGTGGTCGCGCCGATTTCGGTTCGGATCACCTTGAAGCGCCCGCTGATCTTGCCCGCAGCGCTGGCCACGCTCTTGTCGTTCAGATGCGTTGCGAGATCGCCGTTTTCGGCCAGGGCGGAGATCACGGACATGAGGTGAGATTTACCGGTGCCGTAGTTGCCGACGACCAGCAGCCCCTTGTTGTCCATGGGCTGGTCGAACTGAAGCTGAGGAACGACCAGATTGATC
>JAPXSS010000152.1:0-6157 GCA_033812955.1 Syntrophobacteraceae bacterium
CTCGGGCGGTGCCGCGTTCCGTAACAAAAGCGGTCTGCAGGTCTCTCACATCCAACAGCACCGGGTCCATCTTCGCTCAAATCACCTCTGCCTGACCGGAAATTTAGAAATAACAAAGCTTCCCAAGTGGTTAGCCAGCCTATCAAGGGTTGGCGGAAAAGTCAAAGGGGCAACTGCGCAGGAATCGTAACCAATGTGTGCAAGAATCGTAACCGGCCGAGTGAAACCAAATCGGGTCCAGGCCCGGAGCGGCGGCCCTTCCTGCCTTTAGGCGGATGGCACGGTTGTTGCCCTAATGCGGGTCGCGTCACTGATGACGATTCATATGGAAGGCAAGTTCAAGTTAGGAAGGAAAGTGAGGAAAGAATGGCAAAACCGGCGGTGGTAAGAGAGGAAGTGGTGCTGACAGAGAACAGTCTGGCCGACATGGAAGCCGGGATGCTTCCCGGCGATTCGGCGGCAGAACCCGGTCTCGATCCGGGCGGAGTGGTGATGCCCTTTATCCGCAAGGAAAAGCGGCGGGCCGATGAGAGTGATGCCGGAGGCCAGGGCGCGGATGGGCTTTTCAGGGATGACCTGCCGAGGGGCAGGGGAGACGACGGCGTGGTGCTGCGTCCTGTTTTCCCCAAAACGCAGACTGCCAGCGGCATTGCCGAGTTTTTCCTCGAACCCCCCAAGGCCGTGCCGGTGCTCGAGGGAGTCAGGCCCCGCGTCGAGGGCAAGTTTCTCTACGTTGGTGATGACAAGTTCTATGTTCGCGGCGTGACCTACGGGCCGTTTCGGCCGGAGGAGGACGGCTGCGAATATCATACCCCCGAGGTGGTCGACCGGGATTTCGCTCTAATGGCGGCATATGGGATCAATGCGGTCCGGGTCTACACCGTGCCACCGCGCTGGCTGCTCGATGTGGCGCAGCGCCATGGCCTGCGGGTCATGATCGGGTTGCCGTGGGAAGAGCACATCACCTTTCTCGATGACAAGAAACTCGCCCAGGATATCGAGCGACGGGTGCGCGAAGGGGTGCGCGGCTCCACCGGTCATCCGGCGCTGCTCTGCTACACCGTCGGCAACGAAATTCCGGCCTCCATCGTGCGCTGGTTTGGTCATCACCGGATCGAGAGATTCCTCGAGCGGCTCTACCTGGCGGTCAAGGAGGAAGATCCCGAGGCCCTGGTGACCTACGTGAACTTCCCGACGACCGAATATCTGCAGCTCCCGTTTGTGGACTTCGTCTCCTTCAACGTTTACCTGGAAACCCGCGAGAAGCTGGAAGGCTACTTGGCGCGCCTTCAGAACCTGGCTGGCGATCGACCGCTGGTGATGGCGGAGATCGGCCTCGACAGCATGCGGAATGGTGAGGAGAACCAGGCGGCAGTCCTCGGATGGCAAATTCGCTCGACTTTCGGGGCGGGTTGCGCGGGGATTTTCGTCTTTTCCTGGACCGATGAATGGCATCGGGGCGGGTTCGATATCGAGGATTGGGGCTTTGGTCTGACAGATCGTGACCGCCAGCCCAAGCAGTCTCTGGCGATGATTCGAAAAGCCTTCGCGGAAGTTCCATTTGCCCCGGATCTGCCGTGGCCGAGCATCTCGGTGGTGGTCTGTTCCCACAACGGCCAGCGCACCATCCGCGACTGCCTGCAGGGCCTGCGCAAGCTCGACTACCCGAATTATGAAGTGATTGTAGTCAACGATGGTTCCAAAGACCGGACTGAAACGATTGCCAGGGAGTTCGGGTTCCGCGTGATCACGACCGAAAACCGCGGTCTCAGCAGTGCGCGGAATACCGGCATGCGCGCCGCCAGGGGCGAGATCGTGGCCTACATCGATGACGACGCCATTCCCGACCCGCACTGGCTGACCTACCTGGCTGCGAGCTACCTGCGGTCGAATCACATGGGCATCGGTGGCCCGAATCTGCCGCCCCGCAACGATGGGGCCATCGCCGACTGCGTGGCCAATTCGCCTGGCGGGCCGATCCATGTGCTGCTGACGGACGAAGTGGCCGAACACATCCCCGGCTGTAATATGTCCTTTCGAAAGGCCGCTCTGGAAGCCATTGGCGGCTTCGATGAAGAGTTCCGCATCGCCGGTGACGACGTTGATCTCTGCTGGCGCATCCAGCAGCAGGGCTGGACTTTGGGGTTCAGTCCGGCCGCCATGGTCTGGCACCATCGCCGCAATTCGCTGAAAGGCTACCTCAAGCAGCAGATGAATTACGGCAAGGCCGAAGCCATGCTGGAACAGAAATGGCCTGAAAAGTACAATGCCGCCGGCCACATCCCCTGGGCCGGGCGGCTCTATTTCAAAGGTTTTGAACAGCTGTTCGGCTTCTTCCGCGGGCGGGTCTATCAGGGCACTTGGGGTACGGCCCTCTTCCAGTCCATCTACCAGCCCGCCACGGGGCTGCTGAGCGCGCTCCCCATGATGCCCGAATGGTATGTGGTGGTAGCGGTGCTGGCAGGACTGTCACTGCTCGGCCTGGAATGGTCCCCACTGCTCATCGCCTGGCCCCTGTTCCTGGCGGCGGCGCTTGTGCCCTTCTGGCATGCCATCTTCTGCGGCCTTCGGGCACAATTCACGACTCCCCCGGAATCACGCCGGGAACTGATCAAAATGCGTGCTCTGACCGCCTATCTGCACATGGCGCAGCCGCTGGTCCGGCTGTGGGGCCGCATGCGACTCGGACTCACCCCATGGCGTCGCTGTGAAGTGACGAGCGTTTCCGCCCCGTGGCCGTGGCCGAAGACCTTCCAGCTGTGGAGCGAAACTTGGCGGTCGTCGGTCGAGTGGCTGGAATCGCTCGAGGGAAGCATCAAGGCCCTGCGCACCGTGGTCATGCGGGGCGGGGACTACGACCGCTGGGATCTCGAACTGCGCGGCGGCCTGCTCGGCTCGGTGCGGGTGCTCATGGCGGTGGAAGAACACGGCGGCGGTAAGCAGCTGGTGAGGTTCCGGACCTGGCCGCGCTGTTCGGCCGCGGGCATCGCCCTGGCCCTACTGTTCGCCGGCCTTTCCGCCTGGGCGGCGGTAAGCCAGGCCTGGATCGCCTGTGCCTCCCTGAACGTGGTCGCCTTCTTCTTCATGATGCGCATTTTCAAGGAATGCTCATCGGCTGCGACCGCCATCACGACCGTCTTGGACCCCCTTGAAATCAAAAAGGGCTAGCAACGCCCATCTCTTCAAGCACTCCCCCTTCCCCGCTTGGGGGAGGGGGGGAAAAGCGTCCTTGTCGCGCTCTTGCCGCCCCCTCTTTAAGCAAACTCCAGCTGGTGTGCCCGAATCGTTTGCTCCATGATCGCATTTTACATGTGCCCGCCAATAGGCTACTGTGCACCATCTGAAGATCATCCCCTTTGACAGGGCCGTCTCGGCAAGCCACAAGGGAAGATGGGATTGAAGAATGAGTGGTTCAGTAAACGACGTACCCGGACAAACTGCTTTGCCCGGTGAGATACCGCAGTCAGCCGAGGATCTGGTAACATGAACGTGGCTTTTGCCATGAACGCCGATTCTGTGGATTCCCACTATCAACGATGGCGGGCCGATGCCGACCGGCTGGGCTTCGCCGCTATCGAACAGGCGATTCTCGACCATGTTGCCAAGGTGCAGGAAAATCGCTTGGAATTAAGCGATCTTGAAGGCGGAACCTTCACCATCGGCAACGGCGGCGTGTATGGCTCGCTGCTGAGCATGCCGATCCTCAATCCCCCGCAGAGCGGCATCCTGGGTTTGCACAGAACCCAGGACCGGCCGGTGGCCATCGCCGGGGAAGTGGTGATTCGACCAATGATGCACCTGGGGCTCACCTACGATCATCGGCTGATCGATGGGAAGGAAGCGGTATCCTTCCTCAAGAGCATCCGGGACAACGTGGAAAACCCCGAATATCTCATGCTGGAGATTTGAAATGGCGAAGAGAGAAAAGGTCGACTTGTGCGTCATTGGCGCCGGACCGGGCGGTTATATGGCCTCTGTAAGGGCCACCCAGCTGGGCTTAAAAGTGGTCTGCATCGATAAAAGACCACGGCTCGGCGGCGTCTGCCTCAACATCGGCTGCATTCCCAGCAAGGCCCTGCTGGATTCCAGCGAAGTCTACCACACGGCCCGGAGCCGTTTGGCGGCTCACGGGGTTCTCAGCGATGGGATTGGGCTCGATCTGCGAACCATGATGGCGCGCAAGAACCAGGTCGTGCGGGAGCTGTGCGAGAATGTGCGGAACCTCCTGGAAGGTCACCGGGTTCGAGTGATTCAAGGTTCTGCCCGCCTGGTGGATGGAAACAGGGTGGCGCTTGCCGAGGCTAAAGAGGGTGGGTCGAAGAAGGGGCCGCTGCTCATCGAGGCCCGCTCGATCCTGCTGGCCACCGGCAGTGAACCCGTGTCCCTGCCCGAGCTGCCCTTTGACGGATCGCACATTGTCAGTTCCACGGAAGCCCTTGCCTTTGCTTCGGTTCCCGACCACCTGGTGATCGTCGGTGGCGGATACATCGGGATCGAGCTGGGGTCGGTCTGGAACCGGCTGGGAGCGCAGGTGACGGTCATCGAACAGCTGCCCGCGATCGCTCCCAATCTGGACGGGCAGATCGGCCGGGCCCTGGAACGGACGCTCACCCGACAGGGCCTGGTTTTTCGCTTCAATACCAGGGTGGCAAGGGCCGTGACAGCGGCGGGAAAGGTGCAGCTGACGGTCGTTGCCGAGGACCGAGAAGCGGAGATTGTCGGCGATCGGCTGTTGGTGGCAATCGGACGGCGTCCGCTAACGCAAGGACTCGGGCTCGAAGAGGTCGGGGTGGTACCTGATGCTGCGACCGGGCGGGTGCCGGTCGACGTGAAGTATCGCACCAGTGTGCCATCCATCTACGCTATCGGCGATCTCGTTGCTGGCCCGATGCTGGTGCATAAGGCGGCAGCGGAAGGGGTGGCGGCGGTTGAAGGCATGGCCGGGATGGATAGCAAGGTGAACTACGATACCATGCCATCAGTGATCTATACCAACCCCGAAGTCGCTTGTGCGGGACTGACTGAAGAAGCGGTGCGGGTGCGTGGCCTGCCGTGCTGCATCGGCACCTACCCCTTTTCGGGATCGGAACGGGCGCGCTGCATGGGCGAGACCGAAGGGCTTGTCAAGATCATCACCCATGCTGGAAGCGACCGGATTCTGGGAGTGCACATCATCGGGCCGCGTGCTTCGGATATGATCGGCGAAGGGGTGCTGGCGCTGGAATGCAATCTGACGTCACAGGAGCTTGCCCACGCCGTACGGGCTCATCCGACCTTTTCCGAGGTGTTCCGGAAGGCGGCGCTGGCGGTGAGGCAGTGTTCGATCTATGCTTCCTGAGGCGGAAGCGGGATCATCTGAGAAGTCAGACTAGTACAGCGCGGCATAAGTCTTAAACCGCTTAGGGCAGGTGTCTTGTTGTTCCCCTTGCCGTTGCGTTTCGTGTTCCTTCAACGCAACCTACGGAGAGCATCAGCCCTAATGCGAGGACGGTAGGTTGCGTTGAGAGAAGCGAAACGCAACATCTGTAAGGGTGCCAACTTTCGCCGCACTGTACCAGGGATTGCGAAGAGACACCGATTCTTCATTGTCGATCGGCTATAATGTTCCCGGCAGGTTTGTGCAGGGGGAGAGCAGGGAAAGAGAGCGGGGATGGCTGAGTCGCGATTGCGCATTATTGTCACTGGCCTGGTGGGTTTATACCCGGTTGGCGGGGTGGCCTGGGACTACCTCCAGTATGTCGTGGGGCTGGCGCGTCTCGGGCATGAGGTGTTCTACCATGAGGACACCTGGAGTTGGCCGTACCATCCAGTACAGAAGACCAATACCGCTGAGGGGGATTATTCGGCCGACTACATCCGGGGCTTTTTCCAGACCTACGCCCCGGACCTGAGCGACCGCTGGCACTACCTCCATTTGCATGAAACCAGTTTCGGGATGACACGGGAGGCTTTTGACCGGGTTGCGGCCTCGGCGGACCTCTTCATCAATGTCAGCGGTGCCTGTATGGTCCCGGAAAAGCTTTCGTCCGCGTGCCTCAAGGTGTTCCTCGATACCGATCCCGGCTACAATCAGATCATGCTCAGCGAACGGCTGGCATGGTCGGAGAATGTCGACCGATGGTGCCGGAGTGTGGAGGATCATGATCGGCATTTTACC
>JAPXSS010000153.1:989-6156 GCA_033812955.1 Syntrophobacteraceae bacterium
GGAGGCAATGGCGTGAGCAATCGCCATGGTGAAAAGGGTGTTGGCCTGCAGGCACACCGGGTTCGGATGTGTCAGAGCGGCGTCCTGTTTGGCCCAGTCGCCCACTGTCTCCAACGAGTGGTTGGCCCCGAAGATGCCCAAGGGGCTGATCCGCATCATGGCCCCATTGGCCTGGCTGTCGGGGTTTGGACACCCCCTAAGACCAGCGGAAATGGTCATGCCACAGTCAAAAGGATCGGAGTCGAGCCAGAACTGATAGGCCCGAAGCGCGGCATCGGGATCATAGGTCCCACGTTCTGTCAGCATCCGGGCCAGCAGCAGCGCCATTTCCGAGTCATCCGTCGGCTGACCGGCAATGGTGTTCCATGTGCCGCCATCGGCCAGTTCCCGCACGCCGTTCGGGTAGCTGCGGCGGATCTCCTCCGGCGACTGGAACTCGACCAGGCTGCCAAGGGCGTCACCGGTGAGCTGTCCAAGGAGGCAGCCCTGGGCACGATTAATTATCAAGTCACTGCCCATCGGCCGAAAAGACCTCGACGACATTGCCATCCGGGTCAAGACTTCTGAAAAAAAGCATCCCGGATTTTCCCCACGGAGCCAACGCCGTAACTATCTGCAAATCGCTTTCCTTAATCCACCGAAAGCGCTCAGCAATGTCCGTTGCCTGAATGTAGAGCATCGCTCGAAGTTGAATCCCTTGGGGAACATTGTTCGTGTAGCTCAAAGGAACCAGAACGAGTCCTTGGTCAAAAACAATCACATCCGTGCTTTGTTTCTTCACAGTTAAGCCGAGGCAGTCACGATAGAACCAAATGGCTTTTTCGAATGAGGCCACAGGTATCTTGGAACCGCATCCACGACTTTTAGAAATAGGCTGCTGGTGAGGCACGCTGGTTTGCTTCGGGCTACTGGCTATTGGCTCAAAATCGCCCTTTGAAATCTTGTTCAGGTAGATGATTTGGCCGTCCTCTGTGGTCAAGCGTCGGAATTCGACTTTGAATTTCCCGCTGCGTCCGATGTAGTCACGGCCGCGATTTACCTTGGCCTTTCTACAATCAGGGAGGCTGACCTCGCTCGAATCAGGAGCGATTACAACATCATCAATCCAATTCTTGAGCAAGGATCTCTTAACAACCTCATGAGTAGGCTTGTCATCAATATGTCCGTTTGCTAATCGAAATGCATTTTTCTCGATGTAAGCGGCGTCTTGAATGCCTTGCTTCACAGGTGATAGCCAGTCGGAGCCATTAATGCAGCCGAGCAGACCACCCGACATTGAGGCGATTGTATCGGTGTCCGAACCGATGGCAAAGGCTGCCTTTACCACGCCATTAATTGGATCAGCAGCGTGGCGAGATGCCAGATATACGGAGGCTATCGCGGCAAAGGTTCCGGCCCCACTTATCTTACTGTTGAAGCATTGGAGTTTTCTTAGTACATCGTCATCGAGACTCAAAGCCCCTTTCGAGAGTTCAGCTCGGCAGACTTCAAGATACTCCATGACCTCAGCTTTGGCCGACTCCCAAAGTTTCATGTAGTTCTGAAGGCTTTTTTCCGCTTGGCTCCGCCATTCTGGCGGGATGCTTGGTGTGGCCGGAAGCGCAGACCAGAGATCGACGTTCTTGATCAATTCTTCCACCAATTCACCATAAGCCAGTTTCGAATCCTTGCGAAAAGCCGCCCAAAGCGCGAAACCGTAAGCCAAAGCGCCTAACAGCGCCCGGGGGTGTCCATGTGTCGCTATACCATCAAGGAAAATGTTGGTGGCTATTTTGGGGAATTCCTTTTCGCCCAGAAGCAAGACGTGAGGGAGAACGCGCATCGCGACACCGTTTCCGCCCGCGTCGTAATATCGTTTCACATCCTGCGGCTTCCGGCTAGAACTCCATGGCACGACACCATCCAGCCATGACTCCACAGCTCTTTTGGTTGCTCCGCCACCACCACGTTCATAAACGGACCAAAAGGGTAACTCAACCTGTGTGAAGTGTTCCCACCACCTTTCACCTTTCTGCAAAGACCGACTGAGACACAGTATGAGTTGGGTGTCGTCGCTGTACTCACCTTCCTCAATAATCTCTTCATGAGGAAAAAAGCGGCCGCCGGAGCGTCGAGTCCATCTCTTAAAATCATGCAGACGGCCTTGGGTTTGTCGTGAGGCGTTTGATTTGGCAATTCGCTCGTTGGGCCAACCCAGTGCGTCACCAAAAGCAGCCCCAAGCATGGCTCCTACGCCTTTGCTTGTTTTTAGCCTTATTGTGTTGTTATCGGCCATGTAGACCTCCGTTTTCATATATCGTTTCCGTCGCTCGGACTCCGCGTTGAATCAACCGCGAAAGCGATGCTTTATTGAAAAAGTCCGGAGCGATGTAAATTGGTTTGTCAAGTGCTATTCCCTGGAGCTCCAATCTGCATATTTCCCGATGAACCTGTTCTTCTGTATGAACTGCAATACCGATAATTGAATCAAGTGGAATCGGGTCTTTAAGGAGAACTTCCGCCTGAATATCAGTTGGTGCAGCGGGAAGATGTCTGGCAGGACGAGAAAAAGTAATTCCTGGGGATGTATCCGCGTAAAGTGATCGAAACCCGTTTATCCCTGTTTGGATATAAGCACCCCGAGCCCGGGCGGCATTGCACGGGCAAAAGCAAGTCTCAGGGTGCCACAGGTAGCTGGGATCGATCATCAACACTACCCAGTCCTTGAACAAGTGATCTTGTTCCCGGACTTTCGCGAAGTAGTAGGTGTTCGGATATTCGATAGAACAGCAAATCAGATCATCCCGCCCGTCATATCGGTCTGGGTCGGTCGGATTATGCGGCATATCATACTGCTGAAGTGTCCGCTTCGAACAAAGCCCGAGAGGATCGTCAAAAATATGAGCGAGGTTTCTCGACTGCGTAAAATGGCAGATCCGAGTGATTCCACGGTTGACGCACTCTTGTTGAATCAAGTTCATGGCTTGACCCTCTGGTAGAGTGATTCGTCAACGGGTAGCAGTGACGTAAGCTCACCAGTGTAGAGCAGGATCAAACTCGTTTTTGCTCTTGTTACCGCCACATAAAGAAGTCTTCCATCATGCGTAAGACCATCCTCTTCCCCGTGAGAGTCTATGTAGCCTGGATCGGGAAGATTGTCCGCATCCAAGAAAGGAAGTATCACGACGTCAAATTCAAGCCCCTTAGCCGCGTGATAGGTGCCATGGTAAATGCCGGGGCCGTCATTCCATACTTGGAGGTCGCGGTGCAATCGTGTAGCGTTTGCTCCCAGGGCGGAGCTGAAAATCCTCTCCTGGGCTCTATCCTTTACGAGGATGGCAACACTCTGGGTTTTCCCAGCGCCTCTTGCTGCCCGTAGTGCGATTTCAACTTGCTGATCCTTGTCAGTGCAGTCGACCACGGTAGGCAAGGCACCGTCGGCCCTTGGTGATGTGGGTTCAACCAAATCAGGAATATCCTGAAAAAAAGGCATCCTGGAAATGGCCAAACCCAACTGGGCGATCTGTTTTGTATTTCGATAGTTTTCTTTGAAGAACCACTGCTGTGGGATGTTCAGTCCTGCAGAGCGCCAGCTCATCCGTTGTCCATAGATTTGCTGGGCAACATCCCCGAAAAACGAAAGTGAACCATCCTCGGGGATTGCTGCCGCCAGCGAGCGAATCATCTCTGGGGAGAAGTCTTGCCCTTCATCAACGATTATGTGCTTATAAAAACGGGCCGAGGAATCCTCTTCGAACTCTTTTCGCACAGCAATAGCGATGTCATCCCAGTCATACAATTTTCCGGCGGCAGTTCTAATCTCGAGATACTTGTTGAGAATCTCGTACATGACTGGCCTAAGCTTGCGAGAAAGATTTGTGCCGATACGCCCAACGCGCTCCACTTCCACATATTCCTCTTGAGAAGTGATCCCATGGCTGAAAATCCACTGGATTTCGTCAGAGAAAAATTCGAGGGGCCTCTTAAAGAATTTTGACGGTTCGTAGCCGGATTCGACTGCTTTGACTGCTTGGGAAATGAACGCGTTTCTGTAGTCAGGATCGCAAATACAATTCCTACTCATTTTCCCACGGTTGTTGAGATAACCACGTGCGAATGTATGGTAGGTTTCAACTTGGACATTCTGTAGCTCGATGGGCTTGAGATACTTAAGATAGGTGACAAGTGTTTTATTAAATGTCAGGAGCAGCGTCCTTCCAGCATGTGGCATCGACGACTCGGACAGATAGGCAGCCCGATAGAGCGCGAGTGTCGTTTTACCGCTTCCAGCAGTTCCGAGCACGGCAGTGTGCCCTGCTGAAGGCATGTACAGCACTTCGCGCTGCTTCTTGATAGGCTTTGGCAGATTTCCCCTCATTACGCTCTCACCTTTGATTTTTGTGCCTCGTATTTCGAGCTGTGATCGTATTTTTGAGAACCTTTCGCAGCCTTCATTTCACGTTCCCTCCCAGAGCAAACTCCTCATCGATCTCGAACAGATCCGGTGTGGAGCGATGGACGCCGATGCCATGTTCCATCAACAGCATCACGAGTTGTTCACCGTTCATCAGGGCGATGGGAGTCTTGTCGGGCTGAGCTGCCTCCTTGATGGCTCCGGCA
This sequence comes from Syntrophobacteraceae bacterium, assembly GCA_033812955.1. GTDB lineage: Bacteria > Desulfobacterota > Syntrophobacteria > Syntrophobacterales > Syntrophobacteraceae > JADGQM01. The sequence continues at coordinate 5,589 of JAPXSS010000153.1, forward strand.
CTGAAATCACTGGTGGTGATGATCAGCCCTTGCTCGTGCGCTCCGAGACTGCCGCGCACCTGCTGAACCACCGGAGCCTGGATGTTGTTCTTGAGCTTCCATTTCTTGACCTGGACGGCCATCTTGATGCGGACCACGTCACCGACCACCAGGGTGCCTCGGACATCGATGCCGCCGTCGCCGCTGAGCTTGGTCACCTCAACCATCTCGAAGCCCATCTCCGCCAGCAACTGCGAGATAAGCTCCTCGAACTCACCGGGATTCATAACCAGCAGGCGCTCACGCAGCGCCTTCCGAACCTGGTGGTTGTGCTGCTCGATTTGGAATGCGAGACCGCGTCCCATCCATTGGCTCAGGCCCACATAGCCACGGCCGTGTTGGACAAAGCGAGGACGCTCACCCCGTTTCTGTTGGCGTTTGATCTCGGTGATCACCTGGGCGTACATGGAGGCTTCCGGCGTTTTTCCGCTCGTCACCAACCATCCTTTTTCCAACGCCTTCTCGGTGATTTCCTTGTAGTGCATCGGATTTTTGCCGCCGAACTCCTCAAGCACCTTCTGAGCACAAT
>JAPXSS010000154.1:0-6150 GCA_033812955.1 Syntrophobacteraceae bacterium
GAGGCGGGGGTAACCTTTCAATCGCATATCGACGGCTCACGGCATCTCATCAGCCCGGAAACGGCCGTGCAGATCCAGCTGCAACTCGGTTCGGACATCGCCATGGTCTTTGATGAATGCAACTCCTACCCGGTCTCCTATCGGTACGCCCAGGAATCCATGCAGCGGACGGTACGCTGGGCGGCCCGCTCGAAAGCCGCACGGGAACAGGGGGATCAGGCACTTTTTGGTATCGTTCAGGGGAGTGTCTTCGTCGCTCTGAGGAAGGCCTGCCTAGAGCAGCTTGAAGCCATCGGTTTCGACGGCTATGCCCTCGGCAGCCTCTCAGTGGGGGAACCCAAGGAGGAGATGCTGACCGTTCTCGAAACCATCACACCGCTCATGCCGGTTTCACGGCCTCGCTACCTCATGGGCGTGGGTACTCCGGAGGATCTCGTCGAGGGCGTGAGGGCGGGTATCGATCTGTTCGATTGCGTCATGCCGACCCGCAACGCCCGCAACGGCATGCTCTTCACGGCTCACGGCAGTATCCAGATCAAGAACAGTGCCTACGCCGACGACGACGGACCGATTGAGGAGGGCTGTGCCTGCTACACCTGCCAACGCTTTTCCCGAGCCTACCTGCGGCATCTTTTCATGGCCCGGGAGTTGCTTGCCTATCGCCTGAACACCCTCCACAACCTTCACTACTATCTGCAACTCATGGCCGCCATGCGCGAGGCCCTCGAACACGGGCACTTCGAAGGCTGGCGTCGCGCCTTCCTCAAAGCGCGGCAGCGCTAGACGGTGAGGCGGAACATGTTCCTGGTATGGCAGCGATGCTGACGACTTTGGCTGTATCACTTTTTTGCTTCGTGGGCGTCTTAACGGCGGGGATGTTCCTGTTCCAGAACGCCCTGCTCTATCTACCCACTCGGTATCCGGAGGAAAGCCTGGTGCAGCAGGCACGAGAGGCTGCGGTCGAGCCCTGGCCCCGGGCAACCCGCGACTATCGCGGGTTGATGACTGCGCCGCGGTCGGCAGAGGAACAAGGGACGGTGGTGGTTTTTCATGGCAATGCCGGTTCGGCACTGAACCGCACCCCCTATGTCGCCGCCCTCACCCCGCTGGGATACCGGGTACTGCTAGCGAAGTATCCGGGCTATGGAGCGCGTGACGGAGAGCTCGGAGAAAAGAGCCTGATGGCCGATGCGGCATCTACGGAGGCTCCGGGAATTGCTGACGAGGCTATCGTTCATTTCGAATCAAACCACTGCACGTTGGCATCCTGCTTTTATGCTTTTGCTGGATTTGCTTTCACTTCATCGGATGTGGGGAGACCGATCTCACTGAGCTGGCGAGTCGACGGATCACTGATCTCAAGGAGGCCAATAAGTCCGTCCAGAGCAACACGCCCATCGCGTTAGGAACGATTAAAGACCCCCGCGCCGTCGAGCCCCTGATTACGGCTCTCTAGCTCATTTTGAACCATCAGATATGGATGATGTTCTGGATATTCGGCTGAAGCGTGCAATTGAAGCGCATGGTTTTATCGGAAGGCAGTTCCGGGAATCCGGAAGCGACGACATGCGAAATGCGTACCCCTCGGTCGAGGGAGAAACCGCCCATTGATAACCAAAGAAGGTTTCCGAACACTCGGAGCTTCGCTTTTGGAGCTCTTTTTCCCCAGGCGCTGTGCTGGCTGCGAGAGGAGCTGGCTTCACAGTGGGCAAGGGTTCTGGTGTGATGCCTGCCTTGCCGAGCTGCCGTGGATTGGCTCCCCAATGTGCCCCCAGTGCGGGCGGCCCTACCCCAAAAGCCCCTCATCCCCGGATCACCGCTGTGGCGACTGCCTGCAGTCGGTGTTTCTGTTTGACACTGCCCGCTCGGCCACCTATCACGGAGGGATCGTGCGCCAGCGGATCCACCAGCTCAAATTCGGCGGTCAACTCCACTGGGTGCGGCCACTGGCCGATTTGCTGGCGCGGATGGTCCGGCGGGAAGCGGTTGTCTCGACGGTGGACAGGATCATCCCGGTCCCCCTGCACTGGAAAAGGCTACGCCAACGCGGCTTCAACCAGGCGAGCCTGCTGGCACGGATGCTCGGTCGTCAGCTGAGTCTGGCGGTTTCCTACGACGCCCTCGTCAGAAGCTGCTGGACCGAGCCGCAAACCCGCCTGAAGCGCGAGGAACGTCTGCGAAACGTCAAAGACGCCTTCCATGTTGGTGACGCAAGCAAGGTGCGGGACCGCCAGCTGCTGCTCGTCGATGATGTGTTTACTACCGGGACTACTCTCAACGAATGTGCCAAGACCTTGAAGGCAGCGGGCGCGGCGGCCGTCCACGCGGTGACGGTCAGCCGGGCCTTGCCTGACTGGAGCGATAATTCGGAGGCGGAGGCCGAGCAGGGTCAATATCGTTGAGGTAAGGCCTGGCATCCGGGCGGGCGTTAAGCCAGCTCCTACTGCAAATCGTTGCCTGGCAACCTGGGGACGAGATTCAACATCGACCGGGAGTCCCTCCGGAACCGCTGATTCAACAGCATTGCCGACGAGGGTCCCCTACCGGCGGAAACCATTATCCGGGCAACTTGTGGATTCCTGGCGGAAGCATGCCGGAATGCCCCCGGGGCTCATGGTCGCTTGATTCGGTCGAGCGGTATTCAACTTCTTTGCCCCATCTGCATTCTCATGGCCCGGCCGAGTATTCCCGAATCTTTCAGCCAGGCGAGGCTTGGAGCCGCTAGAAAGGGGCCGTTGACAAGGTTGGGTTTGTTGTAGGGGAACGGGGTACCGTCGGGAGCCACCATGACGCCCCCGGCGGCGGTCACAATCGCCTGCCCGGCGGCCGTATCCCATTCCCAGGTGGGGCCCAACCGAGGATAAAAGTCAGCCTCGCCGGTGGCCAATGAACAGAACTTCAAGGCGCTACCCCGGCTGACCGACTCGTAGGCCGGGAGCGGTGCGAGCAGGGCTTCAAGGTCGGGAGAAGGATGAGAGCGGCTCTTGACCACTCTCAGAGGGGATGCCGGAGGCGAGTTACCCATGACCAGCTTTCTGGTTCCGCCCGGCAGGTATTCCCAGCACCCGTGATGGATATCGGCCAGGTAGAGGCGGTCTGGTACCGGCAGATAGATGACACCCACGGTGGGCACGGTTCCCTCGATCAGGGCGATGTTGACGGTGAATTCGCCGTTCTTCCTGACAAATTCCTTAGTGCCGTCCAGCGGGTCCACGAGCCAAAAAGCCGGCCAGCCTCGGCGAATGGCGTAAGGGACTTCCCGGCCTTCCTCGGACAGAACGGGAATCTCGGGATAGCGCGCCTTCAGCCCGCTGCTGAGGAGCTGGTGAGAGCGGCGGTCGGCCAGGGTGAGAGGGGAAGCGTCGGCCTTTTGCTCCACTGCAAAATCGGTGTCATAGACCTCCAGAATGGCCCAGCCGGCTTCCCGAGCCAGCGTGCTCAAAAACTCAAGATCAATGTTTTTTGTTGCCATCATTCAACACCCCAAAAGCCAAAAGCTAACCAGCGAAGAAAGGGTCCGAAATGAGGAGTTGAGCGCCTTGCTTCCGAGCGGTGCGGTTCAGTTCCTGGAGATGATAAAGCAGTCTCCTTGCCGCCGCAATAAACGGACGGGAATAATCAAAGCCGATAACGAGATCGCATTTCCGGGCCAACTCGAAGGTGAAGCGCCCCACTGCACAGCCCGCAGCGAGCCCGATCCCGCCGCCGGCGCCCAAGAGAGCGGCCCACTGCGTGTAAGCCCCGGTGGCCTCCTCGTCTCTGGCGAGATCGGCGTAGTGGCTCCAGAGTTGCCGATTGTCCTCACCGACCGAGCAGACGGAACCAGGTATGATACCACCAATTCCGCTTCTCACTCCAAAGTAATTCGTCAAGCACGTTGACAAGTGCACCAAAATATCGTTTATTGACGCGGCAATTTTGGTGGGGTGGGCTGCTCTGAACGGCGAGCCTGCCCGAATTTGATCGAGAACGGGTTCTCAAACAACGCGAATTCTATTTAATAGTTATGGTCATGGAGGACAACATGGATTGGGTTGGGATGGCTCATGCTATGGGAAACGCAGGGCAGGGGGGCGACGCTTCGGCTGGCAGCCAGTTTGCCGCCTTTATACCCTTGATCTTGATGGTGGCAATCTTCTATTTCTTGCTCATCCGACCGCAGCAGAAGAAGCAGAAAGAGCATCGGCAGATGCTGATCAACCTGCAGAGGGGCGATGTCGTGGTCACTCAGGGAGGGTTGCAGGGCAAGATCATGGGTATCACCGAGACGGTAGTGACCATGGAAATTGCCGAGAAAGTGCGCGTGAAGGTTCAGCGTGCCTATATTGCGGCGCTGGTATCCCGGGGTGAAGTCGCAGAATAGCCGCTCTGGCTTGCGTAGCATGGCGGCTGGACTCCTCACCGGGCCGGACGAGGCACTGCCCAACAATCGATCATTTTTCCGCAACTCCCTTGATCTGCCTGGTGGACCAGGCTCTCGGAATTTTCAGGAGGATGCAACTTGAACGACTTGAAATGGCGAGGACTTCTAATCGTGGTGATCTTCATCGGGGCGATGGTCTACCTGACGCCCACTTTGAGTCCCTCTCTGCCATCGTGGTGGAAGGGGTTTTTGCCAAAGGACAGGATTCACCTAGGCCTCGATCTCCAGGGCGGCATGCACCTTGTGCTGGAAGTGGAGGCCGACAAAGCGGTCGAGAATCATGTGGAACGTCTTGCCGATGATCTCAAGGAGACCCTGCGCACCGAGAAGGTGCCCTTCATCAAGGTGGAGTACGCTACGGGTTCGAAGATAGTAGCTCAGTTGGCCAGCCCTGAAGACCAGACTGAGTTTGCGAAAGTCGTGGAAAAGATCTTCCCCTTCCTCAAGATTGCCGGTGCCGAAATGCTGGCCGAGGGCGTTACTGTGAATCTCATCCTCCAGGATACGGAAGTACAGCGGGTTCGCAAGATGGCGGAAAGCCAGGCGCTCGAAACTATCCGCAATCGAATCGACCAGTTCGGGGTGACCGAACCGGACATTCGGCTGGAGGGAGAAGATCGGATCCTGGTTCAACTGCCGGGCATTCAGGACCCGCAACGCGCCATCGCGCTGATCGGAAAGACCGCCCTGCTTGAATTCAAAATGGTGGCGGAAGAGGTCAGTCCCCAGGCCGCAAAGGAAGGCAAGCTGCCGGTGGGGACCAAGGTCTACCCCATGCGCCAGAGCGACTCCGGTAAGACCCGCACGGGGGACAACCAGATTGTCCTCAAGGACCGAACGCTCCTGACCGGCGCCACCATCTCCAACGCCGAAGTCCGCATCGACAGCCAGTACAACACCCCCTACGTAGCCCTCGATTTCGATGCCCAGGGGGCAAGGGTGTTCGAGCGGGTGACGGGTGAAAACATCAAAAAGCGGCTGGCCATTGTGCTGGATGGAGTGGTCTATTCGGCCCCGGTCATCCAGGACAAGATCAGCGGCGGGAAAGCCACGATCACCGGCAGCTTCACGGATCAGGAAGCCAAAGACCTGGCGGTGGTGTTGCGCGCCGGCGCCCTGCCGGCCCCGGTGAAGATCCTGGAACAACGAACGGTAGGGCCGTCCCTGGGGAAAGATTCCATCGATCAGGGGATGCTCGCATCGCTGATCGGGGCGGTCGGGATCGTTGTCTTCATGATTGTCTATTATCGGTTTTCGGGGGTGATTGCAAACGTGGCCCTGATCCTGAATATCATTCTGATTCTGGCTGGCCTGGCCGCCTTTGGCGCGACGCTGACCCTGCCGGGCATTGCAGGTATTGCCTTGACCATCGGGATGGCAGTGGATGCCAATGTGCTCATCTATGAACGCATTCGTGAAGAACTCAGGCTTGGCAAAACCGCCAGGGCGGCCGTGGAGGCCGGCTACAGTCGTGCTACCACTACCATTTTGGACGCTAATCTGACGACCCTCATTGCGGCGGTGGTGCTCTTTCAGTTTGGCACAGGTCCTGTCAAAGGCTTTGCCGTTACCCTGACGATTGGACTCCTTGCCAACCTCTACACCGCCATCGTGGTGACTCGTGTGATCTTTGATTATCTCCTGACCCAGCGCCGCGTCCGGACTTTGAGCATCTAGGTGGAGGGTGAGGGGATGAGTGATTGTAAGACCCAGTTCCGGGTTTCGAG
>JAPXSS010000155.1:0-567 GCA_033812955.1 Syntrophobacteraceae bacterium
TCCAGGTAGTAGAAGTGCATGGATCACTCCTCCCCCGAGCGGGTGAGCGCCTGGTCGTACCACATGAGGAGCTTCGGGTCTTCCTGGAGGACATTCTCAGGAACCTTGCGGGCCACGGTGATGATCGTGGCGTAGTCGCGCTCCTGCCAGGACTTCTTGAATCCGGCGCGGACCGCCTCGAGGCGGAAAACCTTCAGGCGCTTCTGGCTGGACGTCCGGTAGTCCTCGAACTCCTTGAGCAGGGACCTCTCGCGCAACTTCTCCAGGTCCCCCGCTTTGTTCGGGTCGGGCACGTACCAGCGGTCTTTACCCTTGGTGCGCAGGCTCTCGTCGTCCTTCGGCAGGTTCCGAAGCTCTTTGAAATTCGTGGAGAGGTAGCTGTGAATCTGGTTCGGCACCTCGCCCTTGCCGTCATAGCGCAGGAAGCTCTGCTCCAGTAGTTCCGACAGCTCCAGTGGTTTCTCGTATTTCTGCCAGCCGCCAAGTTCCTTGATGAATAACGGATGTATATCCTGAAATGACTGCGGCTTGTCTTTAAGTAGCTGGCGGAGCCAGGCGATGGCAGAG
>JAPXSS010000155.1:577-6012 GCA_033812955.1 Syntrophobacteraceae bacterium
GCAGAGGATTCGTCGGAGACAAAGAGCGACATCTGCTCCATTCCTCCAGCGCTTAGCTTCCTTTTGTCGTATTCGGCAACCTCATCAGGCAGGAAATACATGCCATCTCGATATGAAAAACGTTGGGACAGTCCTTCCTGGAATTCTGAACTATTCAGCGGCACGGCGTAGCCCTTACGGACATAGTAGGCCACCATCTGGTCATACAGGATGCGCGGATCACGTTCAGTGACGGCTATCAGGTGCGCGCTAGTCCCGCGTTTGACGATGGGAAGATACTTCAAATGGGTACGCACGAAATCCCAGACGCCTTCTTCCGTTTGCGCCTCATTTTGAAAGCGGTCTTCGAAACCTCCATTGGGCTTGTAGGCGGAAATGACCAGGTCCTGCTTTACTGCAGTAGGCCCAAGCATCGCATGCAACCCCCCTCGTGTTTTATCCAAAGCTGCAACAGAAGCGACAATGAATCCAACATCTGATAGGGCGGTCTGAATACTATTCCACACGCTGGCCTTGGTATTAGAAAACTCAACCGTCATCCATCTCCCTGGCTTTAGCACCCTGTGAGCTTCTCTAAAGCACTCAGTCATTAATTGCCTATATTCATCAATGCCCTTGTTTTGGGATTTGTTTTCGATGGCCTCTGGCTCATTATTAGTAAATACTCGAAGCCATGCCTCCCTAATGTAACTCAACTCAGAGTACATTATGTTCGCGCCAAAGGGCGGATCAAGAAAAAGGTAATCAATCGAAGATGCTGGAAGAATGACTGATTGTGCTGCTTGAGTAGTTATTATTGAGCCTTCAAGTATGTTAAGCGCTTGAACTATCTTTTTGTACTGAAACCACAACTGATCGATAACATTGTTCTCAACGCAGACTGGAGGAGCATAAAGTGTGTTTGCCATCGGACCGACCAAGGCCCTACCCCCGTGCTGAGGCATGTACCGGTTCATTAAGGTCAGCTTTGGCAACACACTCCCTATTAGAAACGCAAGTTGCTTGTTTCCACCGGCCATATTGATGAATCGTGACAAAGAAACAAGGATCCTGTGAGTGTAGAATTGATGGACATATCTGATGCCAACACTAAATGGATCACCTGACTTATCACCATCAATAATTTCTGCTACAGGCAGGCAAGACGACTCCAACTCGGTGGTCAGTATCGATTGGAATAAATCTAAATCTTTTGTGTCTACCCTCTTTTCGTATCTTTTGGTGCCTATGCTATAGTTTATAATTACAGGTACTTGTTTGGCTTTTTTTAGAGTCTTATTGAGCAGAGAATCAAATACTGTATCAAAAACGCGATCTGGTTTTTGAGCACGTGAGTCTTTGGACGGATTTTTAGAAATTAGATTGTGACAGGCGGGGCAACTAAATGCAGGCGCAAATTCAACAGAGTTCCCCTTATCCTTAAAAGCATGATTGTAATATATGAATTCATGTGCGCATTCTGGACAAGAGTACACATCGGACCAGACGATATAGTTTATTTTTCCTACTGTTTTTCCATCCGAATGAAGGGTATCCCACATCCACCGTGTTTTGCTTTCGTATTCCGTCAGAATCCGCTGTGCTTCCCGCTCAAACTCCGCGACATCCACGGGGTTGTTATAGTTGTATGCGATGAAGGTGGCGGCAGGAGAGAGGTCATTCAAAACAGACCAACGCCTGCCAATTTTCGAGAATGGTTTCCAAATAGTTTTCCCGCTCTCATCTGTTTCTTGCTGGGAGATCGTTCCGTCTCTGTCAACCCGATACCCCAGAGATTCGACTACTGCCTTCTCACCGCACATCTGGGCCGCAACACCAGTCATCCCCGTCCCGCAGAACCCATCGAAGACCACATCTCCTGGTTCGGTGTAATGCAGAATGTAACGCATGATGGCTTTGTGCGGCACCTTGGTGTGGTAGGAGTGGGCATTGTAGATCGGGTCGTTCTTGCCCTCGCTTACGTCAGCGGCGAACGGTTCGCGGCTGTATGGCTTGCTCGGGTCGTAGGGCTTGCCGTAATGCTTGATGAAGTCGGCAATGAACGGATTCGGGCAGGCGGTGTAGTACGGCGGGTCGGAGAGCGCCAGGATGTCTTCATCTGAGCCGATGGGGAATCCCTCGATCTTGCGGAACTCGGGGTCCTTCAGCTTCTCACGCAGGATGCCGAGGAAATGCTTCCGCCGCTCCTCGTCGTTCGGGAAGGTCATGCCAAGACACTCCACCGGACCGGCTGGCGCTGGTTTCGGCTCAAGATTGAAAAGGTCGCCCATCGTTTTCATTCCTCAACTTCCGCCCACAGTAAAGGCGCTGGTGTTCTGGATCATCCGCACAGCTTCGATTTCGCTTAGTGTTCCTTGTCTTTGGGCGGATTGGGATCGTTGCCCGGCGCGATGGTGTCCTTGCTGCGAATCTTGCCATCCACGCCCTTGGTGGTCAGTTCTCCACCGCCTTGATTCTTCAGCATCCCCTTTGCGGTCTGCTCTGCTTCCTTCTGCGTCTTGTGCAGGCTGGATGCCTTGTCGGCGTCGTTGCGTTTGTTCTCCCACGTCCCATCGGGGCGACGCGAAATGGTCCGATCTCTGCCTTTGCTCATGGTCGTTCTCCTTTCTGTTTAGGTTTCACCGACGGCAGTGCCGTCACTCCAAAACGATCCGGACTTTGCCGGGTTCCTTGCCCTTGGTGAGCCCGTCCAAGTATTCCTCGAACCGCTTCCTCATCTCCGCCGGGGTGGCCGGTGAGCCGCCCGAGAGCAGTGCGTCGCGCAGATCCGCGATCTTGACCGAGACCTTGGTGAGCCCGGAGAGCACCTCCTGCAAGGCGTGGATGAAGTCCTGGTCCAGGTCGTCCGGCAGGGTCCGCTTCTTGATGAAGCCGTCCACCAGCTTGCGCGGTTCGGGCTTGAGCAAGCTCAGGTTCCCCTTGGTGGTCGGATCTTCGAGGTTGGCGAGCAGCGTCTGGGTCCAGTTCTCGACCAGTTTATCGAGCTCGCCGTCCAGGGCGTCGAGCATCGTCGCCGCAGGACCCGTGGGAGGTTCCGCGCCCGGCTTGAAGTTGCAGTGCGGGCAGACCGGCGATGCTTCCAGTTCCTGCTCTGTGAGCGCAAAGCAGCTCTTCAGGCCAGCCAAGCGGTTCTGGAAGTCCGACAGATGCTGGCGGGGCATCAGGTCGATGGTGGAAAGCTTCTGCAGGTCCTTGAGCCGCTCGTCGCCCATGAGCTGGGCCTTGCGCTTGTCCTCGTTCACGCCGAGACGCGCTTTGGCGTGCATGGAAAGGTAGGCCAGCAGGTAAGCCTTCTTGAGGTCGCCGAGCTTGCGCTGGGTCTGCTGGCGGAATGCCGCAGCGCTCCGCTTGGCCGGGTCGCCGATCTGGGCGAGGACCTCGTCCCGTGCAGACTTCATCTTATCGATCCACTCGTGGCCGGTGGGCAGGACGGCCTCGGCGGTCGAGAGGTACGATGCCGTGGCACCGAGGTCGACCACCAGTTCCTCAAGCGATTTGATCTCGGCAAGGGAATTGAGCCCGTCCTGATGGGCGGTTACTTCCGTGGCGTCATAGCGGAAGTTCTTGAGCTTGCCGGTCGTCGTGTAGGCTTGCAGTGATTCGAGGAAGGTCTTGGTCTCGTCCAGTTTGGCGCGGAGCTTCTTGATCTCATCCTCGGCCAGCAGGCTGCGGCCCCAAAAGAACAATCCGGTCTGCATGCTCTGCTGCACCAGCACCAGCCGTTCGACGGCGTTGGTGACGGCCTTCTGCAGCTCCTGAACCGGCTCGTCCTTACCCTGGGTGACCAGTTGCGCCATGCCCGGCGTGAGTCCGAGCAGTTGGAAGAGCGCCTTGAGCGCCGGGAGGTTCCAGTCCTTGGGCCGCTCGATGTGCTTGAACTGTGCCAACTCGTCGATCCCGGTCCCGGCCAGTTGCGGCAGCCCCGTGGCATCGAACTTTTTACCCGGAATGGCGAAGACCACTTCGCCGGCATAGACCAGCGCGGCCAGCACCACCACGGCCCACTCGGGTTCGAGGCGGAGCGATTGCGGTGCGAGGTACTCCACGCCGAGGACATCCTGGATCAGCTCGGAGCGGTTGACTACCTGGCCGTGGCCCTTCTTCTTGGCGACGCCGAGAATGTGCTTGGCATACTTCGAACGATAGGGATCGAGCCGCTCGCCGTCGAGAAGCTCCAGGGCGTCCAGCACCGCGGTGCCCTGCTTGGTGCGATTCTGTCCGGCGATGGCGCGCAGGGCGTCCTGTGCGGCCTGGGCCCGGTTCGCTCCGGTGATGAGCACCGAGAAGAACGGGTATTCGGGAGCCTGGTCCTGGAACTTCGTCCCGAGACAGATGCCCGCGGTGGTGTTCACCAGGTCGCGGAAGTTGATGCGCTCGTGGGAGCCGATGCCGGAAAGCTCCCGGATGGACTTGCCCTTGGCCCACTCCGTCAGGGACTTGGCGCGCCCCTGGTAGGTGACCTCAAAGGCCGTGGTCATGTTTTTCTGTAGCCACTGCACGAGGTCGCGCAGGAAGTTCGATGCCTTGGATTCGTAGGTGGACTTGGCGTGGCCCGAAGCGGTGGATGCAAGGTCCAGGGCTGCGGCGTAGCTTCGAAGCGCGGTGCGGAATTCTTCATCCGTGTTCGTCAGGCGCAGGAACAGTTCCTCGGGTTTCTTCTCGTCCTTGAAATGCGGCGCATCAAAGGGCTGGATGAAATAGAGGTAGAAGTCCCGCGGCGGCACCGCTGTAGAGCGCTCGTTGGGCGCGCCGAAGAAAAGGTATCCCTGGCGCGCGGCCTTGCGCTCCAGCCATTCGAGTTCGTGCTGCCAGATCTTGTAGCCCGTGACGTAGGTCTGGTCCGTGCACTCCATGACCCGCCGGAGCGCTTCGTAGTAGTAGCGGTCGAGCTGCGAGGAATCGAGGCTCTCGGCCCGCTTCTCGATCAGCGCGTCGAAATCGTCGGTCTTCTTGAGGTCCAGGTAATACTGGCGGTTGTCCGGGTTGGACGAAATGAACTGCCCGCTGACCGTCTTGTGGATTTCCCGCAGGACGGTCTCCACCTGGGAGAGCAGGTCATCGGCCGGATCGCCGCCCAGTTCCTCGATGCCCGGCTGGAAGAGGCATAATCCGTCGCGCAGTTCCTCAGCCGTCGCGCCCAGGGTGGCGTAGATGTCGCCCGTCGTGAGCCGGTGGACGGACAGCGCGTGGATGAGCTGGGTCGCCATGGGTTTGTATGCCGGGCGGGTGAAGGCCTGCTGGATGCGCGACTCGAGCACCATGCTGCAATCGATGACTGCCTTGATGTCCGGAACGGCGCGGAAGGACGGGTTCTCGCGCAGGGTCGTCCAGTAGCCGTCATAGGCGATGACTCCGGGCCGGTCGTCGGGCACGCTCTGATTGAGGAGCTTCTTCATGGCCAGGGACAGAGTCTTGAGCACCTCACGCTTTTCCAC